>CAYFUT010000008.1:39832-43502 GCA_964346395.1 uncultured Halobacteroidaceae bacterium | reverse complement strand
GTTGAATCGAAAGTGGCAGGCTTTAAGCAGGGCTCAAGATAAAAAGTGGGGAGTGATTGGTGCCGTCAAGCCCGGTATAGTCAGAGGAGTTGAGCCGAAGGGAACTGACTCCTGCGGGCCGGGTTATGTTAAGTTGAAGTCAGCAATTCCCTATGAAACAGAGGCAGCAGTAGATAATTTTGGTCAGGTGGTGACTAATACGCAACATTTCGGCTTTCGATTAGCTGTAGAAGCAGATCATGTTGGATTATTATTCCACGAGGGTACCTTCCGCGGGATTGAATGGCTGTTAAAAATGGAGAATTGAGAATTGAGAATGAAAAATGATAAATGATAAATGATAAATGATAAATGAAAAACAGAGAACAGAGAACGTAAAATATATGAAAATTAAAAAAAGAAAGTCAAACTGTGGGGGACGGTTTTTATTTTTTAAAAACTTATTTTTTAGCTATTGGGAATAACTTGTGGTGAAGTGGACTTTATGATTGACTCAAACTCAACCTTAAACTTAGATTAAGCCGCTATTAAGCGGCTTTTTTATTATCTAGACGTTATTTTCTAGTTTAAATTTGAATAAATTGATAATAGTGTTAGCTAGGAGGTGGGGCAGAGAATGAAAAGTATGATGAGTAAGATAAAGCGGACTGCTGATGGTTTTAATAGTCCGGTAACGCAGACTATAATTGTCGGCGGCAACGAAGTTAGTATTCAGCTAGCAGAACGATTAACTCAATTAGGTCAAAATATAGTTATTATTGCTGATGAAAGTGCTCAAGTCAAACAGATTCAAGAGCGATTGGATGCCTTAGTGCTGCAGGGACGGGGAACTAATCTTGATTTATTGCGGCAGGCTGGAGTTAGCAATACAGATCTAGTAATTGCGATTACTAATAATGACCAGTATAATTTACTAACCGGGATTTATGCCCGAGAGTTAGGGGTTGACCGGGTAGTAGTGCAGATCAAGGATAGACAATTATTTGACCACCAACTTCAGCTTGATAATTTAAAACTGGACTTAATACTGAATCCTTTTATGATGACTGTAAAACAGATTAAAGAACTGATTAGGCCGGGAGTTGGCCCGGAATTGAAGGAAGTTTTGGGGAAGAAGATTAATATTTCAAAATTTAGAGTATCGCATCAAAGTGATTTTGTTTATCAACTGGTAAGCGAACTAGAGCTTGACGAAGATACTTTGTTGTTGGCAGTATTGAGGAAAGGTCGGGCTATTATTCCTGAGGGAAATGATAAGTTGTATCCTGGGGATGTCTTATATATTATTTCCAAGCAGACTCTAAAAGGGAAGTTAGGAAAACTGATCAAGTATGGTTCTAGTCAACAGAAAAACAAATTGTTTTTGGTAGGGGGAGGAGAAATAAATTATCAGTTGGCGCAAAGTTGCGGTCAGGAAGCAGTTATAACCTTAATTGAAAAAGATAAAGAAAAATGTGCAGAAATAGTAGAGCAGCTGTCTGATGTACTAGTTTTAAATGGAACTGGTACTGATTTGGATTTGTTAAAGGAAGAAGGAATTACGAAGGCAGATACTTTTGTAGCCAGTACTGAGGATGATGAAGCGAATCTATTAATGGCTAATCTGGCTGATAATTTAGGTGTAAAATCAACTGTGGCTGTGGTTTCAGATATTAGTTATAGTTCGTTACATGATTTATTACCTGTTGACCATATTATTAGTCCTGCTCTGCTGGCTGTAGATACTATTTTAGATTATTTACACCGCGGACAAGTTGAAGAAAATACAGTATTTGCCGGGCAGATAAAAGTGAAAGAGATAAAAGTTAAACAGCGTAAGCGTCAAACAATTAAAAATTTAAATTTACCGGCCAATATACTAATTGGACTGATTCACCGACAGAAAGAGATAATAATTCCGGGAGGCGAAACTAAGCTTGAGCAGGGTGATCGGTTGATTATCTTTTCTTTGCCGACAAAAAGAAATATTGAAAGTTATTTTTAGGAGGGCCACGGCGGATGAGAATTCAAGTAGTCTTAAGTATGTTGGGTAGTTTATTGATGTTTGTGGGAGTTAGCATGCTGCTGCCGATAGTAGTAGCTATTTATTATGGAGAATTTGACGGGATAGCTTTTGTAGTAGCAATGGGATTTACTGTTAGTCTGGGGCAGTTACTCCGCAAATTTGCTGCTGACCAGCAGGGAGTTAGACATCGAGAAGGATTTGCAATTGTAACTTTAGGCTGGTTATCTATTTCTTGTATTGGTGCCCTTCCGCTGCTGTTAGCCGGGACGTTTGATAATTTTGTTGATGCTTTTTTTGAAAGTGTCAGCGGGTTTACTACTACGGGTGCTACGGTAATTATGTCGTTAGAAAGTTTATCGCATACAGTTTTATTTTGGCGTAGTTTGATGCACTGGCTAGGCGGAATGGGAATTATAGTCATGTCAATTGTGATTTTGCCCGAACTAGCGGGCTCAATGCAGTTATTTAAAGCTGAAGTACCTGGTCCGGTGCATGAACGGTTAAAACCGCGGATTAGGCAGACTGCTAAAACTATTTGGGTAGTTTATATTGTGTTAACTTGTTTATTGTTAGTTATTTTATATTTCAATGAAGTGCCCTTTTTTGAAGCAGTAATCCATTCCTTCGGTACTATTTCAACGGGTGGCTTTTCTTCCCGAACTTTAAGTGTTAGAGCCTATGACAGTATAATTGTAGATGGAGTAATGGCTTTATTTATGTTTTTGGCGGGAATTAATCTGACTTTACATTATCAAACATTTACTGGGCAGATTAAAGCAGTTTTAAAAAATAAGGAACTGCGAGTTTATACTTTTATAGTGGGGTTGGCAATTTTATTGATAACTCTTAACCTGCGGCTGCAGGTTTATGATCAATTGATTACAGCCCTTCGCTATGCTGCTTTTCAGGTAACATCAATCATTAGCACGGCTGGTTTTGCTACGGTTGATTATGATATTTGGCCTCCTTTTTCGCGGGGGATTTTGTTGATTTTAATGTTTGTTGGCGGTTGTGCGGGTTCTACAGCAGGAGGGATTAAAGTAATTAGGGTTTATGCGCTCTTGAAAAAAGGTCTGCAGGAGCTGCATAAATTGATTCATCCTCGGGCAGTAACCTCCTTACAGATAGGGAATCGCAATATTTCAGAAGAGGTATCAACTAGTATTTTAGGTTTTTTCTTTTTATATATTGCAATGTTTGTCAGTTCTACGATCATACTGACTTCTTTTGGGATAGATCTGGTGAGCTCTATTTCGGCGGTGGCAGCTACTTTAGGTAATGTTGGCCCGGGATTGGGGTTGATCGGTCCGTTGAATACCTATGTTCCGCTGCCGGTGACTGGGAAGGTGTTACTTAGCTTCTGCATGATATTAGGGAGGCTAGAAATTTATACGGTATTGGTATTTTTGGTCTCTGGTTTTTGGCGGAAATGAGTTTAAATTTCAAATTAAGTGGGTTATAATTGAGGTGAGGTGTGCTTTCGAGGAGGGATGGGGTGTAGGAGACGAGAAAATTTTTGCAGACCTACTAAGGCTCACTTCCAGTTGAGCTTAAGCAAGCTAATTTAAAAAGTTAAATCAGCTAAGTCGTGCTTAATATCAACTTCCAGTGAGCCTAAGTAGGTCTAGCAAAAATTTTAAATGTCTCCTACACCCCATCCCCCCC
>CAYFUT010000008.1:0-39732 GCA_964346395.1 uncultured Halobacteroidaceae bacterium | reverse complement strand
GAGCCTAAGTAGGTCTAGCAAAAATTTTAAATGTCTCCTACACCCCATCCCCCCCGAAAGCATAGGGGAGAGGGTAGCCTAACTGGATAGAAACCATCCAGTTTTAAGGCTCACTTCCTTTGTTTGTGCTAATTATTTATGAAAAGAATTTAGCAATTAAAAACTTATTCACAGCAAGGCCGAAAGGCCTTGATGGGGTCTAGCAAAAATTTTAAATGTCTCCTACACTCCATTCCCCCTCGAAAGCATAGGGGGAGAGGGTAGCCTAACTGGATAGAAACCATCCAGTTTTAAGGTTTACTTTCTGGTGAACCTTCACCTTCAAATAAAAATAAGATTTGTTGTTTACATTGAGCAAAAAATGAATTTCTAATTTATCTGCCACCAAATTATAGATGGGGAAGAGGTTGTCTGTGACTAACTATGATAGACGAAGGAGGAATCGTGATGACTAAAGTTTTGGTAGTTGATGATGACCAACATATCTGTCGGTTGATGGAGATTTATCTCCAGCAGGAAGGGTATGAAGTAATTAGTGCGTTTGATGGTCAGGAGGCTTTAGATAAATATTATGAATATTATCCTCAGCTAGTAGTTCTTGATATTATGCTGCCGGAAGTAGACGGCTGGAAAGTCTGCGAAGAAATTAGAGAAGATTCTAACATTCCTATTTTGATGCTGACGGCTAAGGGAGAAAAAGAAGATAAATTAAAAGGGTTGGAAATTGGAGCTGATGATTATGTAACCAAGCCCTTTGACCCGGATGAACTTGTGGCGCGGGTAAAGGTTATTTTACGGCGGACTGAAAGCAGTCAAGAGCAAGAAGTATTATCTTTTCCTAACCTGCGGATTAATCACCAGAAGCGGCAAGTTACTTTACAGGGGAATGAGTTAGAGTTAGCTCCGAAAGAGTATGATTTACTTTATTTTCTGGCTAAGAATGAAAAACAAGTTTTCAGCCGTGACCAGTTATTGGACAAGGTGTGGGGCTTTGATTTTGTAGGTGATATAAGAACAGTAGATAGTCATATTAAGCGGCTGCGGAATAAAATTGATAACCAGATAACTGATTATAAGTATTTGCATACTGTCTGGGGAGTGGGATATAAATTTGAAGCTACTAAAGTTTGATACTATTTCCGGTAAGTTAATGATTAGATTTGTGGTTATTGTGTTAATTACTATTTTAATTTTAGGGGGGCTGTTTGCTTATCTGTTCCAAAACTATTATTATACTAATAAGGAACGAGATTTTGTAGACCAGGGCAAAAAAATTGCAGATTTAGTACAGAATTCTTTATATAAAGGAAATTATGAGGCTACTATGTCTTTTCTCCATAATTCCCGCCGTTTTTTTAGCGGTGAAGTCTGGATAGTTAATTCGCAGGGGTTAGTGTTGGCAACTACTCAGGAAAAGAAATTTCAAGGAGTAAGGTTAAATAAAGCAGAACTTAAGCAAGTATTCAATGGGGAAATTATTACTAAGCGGGGATTTTCCCGTTATTTTGATGAGCCGATGTTGTTTACAGCTGTGCCGATAGTAATTGAGAAACAGGTTATTGGGGCAGTAGTGGTTTATTCTCCGTTGGCGGGGTTGGCGTCTAACTTAAATGAATTAAAACAAATGTTGATTTGGGCAGCGTTGGGAGCAGTGATTCTGGCTTTATTGATTAGTTATACTTTAGCCCAGAGGTTTTCTGAGCCGCTGAAGGAAATGAAGCAGAAAGCTGTAGATATGGCTCATGGTAATTTTTCTCAACGGGTAGAAATTGATTCTGATGATGAAATTGGACAGTTGGCGAGTTCTTTTAATTATTTGGGGAATAAATTAGAAGCAACTATTGATTCTCTGCAGGAAAAAGAACAGCTTCAGCAGCAGTTTGTAGCTGATGTATCGCATGAGTTGCGGACTCCTTTAACTTCTATTCAGGGGTTTATCAAGGCGCTGCACGACGGGGTATATGAAAGTGAAACGGATCGTCGGGAATATTATGCTATTATTTTAAAAGAAGTCAAACGGTTAATTAGACTGGTAAATGATCTACTGGATCTATCCCGGATTGAATTGGGCCAAATAAAAATGGAATTAAAGTCAGTTGATTTGGCTACAATAATAGATAACACTGTCAAGAATTTAGAACCAAGTTGGCAGGAAAAAGAGTTAACTGTAACGGTAGATTTACCTGATGAGTTGCCGACTGTAAAAGCTGATAAAGATAGAATTGAACAGGTATTAATTAATTTAATTAGTAATGCAATTGATTTTACTCCGCAAGGAGAACAAATAGAGATTTGGGGACAGGTTACAGCGGAAAAAGTAGAAATTTATGTTGCTGATACTGGGCCAGGCATTCCGCCGGACGAACTAGAAGATATTTGGAATAGATTCCATAAAGTAGATAAAGCTCGGACAAGTGATCAGGGGGGGATGGGATTAGGATTGTCAATTGTGCAGGAGATAATTCGCCAGCATGAAGGGCAGGTCTGGGTAGATAGTGAAGAAGGGATAGGTTCTGTATTTGGATTTAGTCTGCCCCGAAAAGAAGATTAAACTTTTTTCGTCATAGTTTCGTAAAGAATATGCTATATAATATGATTGAAAACAAAATAGGAAAATAAAGATTTAGGGAGGTATGCAAATGTATAATAAATTCAACCGAAAAAAATTGATGCGGGGTAGTATTTTACTGATTGGTTTATTAATAGTTGGCTTATTAGGAGTAACTTCCGTGGGCAAAGCATTTTTAGGAGATGATGGAGAAAATAATCAAGAGCCCCAGCAGACTAAAAAGAAAGTAGTGATTCCGCAAGAAGAGGCTGTAACTCAAGTGGTGGAAGAAGTTGGCCCGGCAGTAGTAAGTATTATTACGCAGAAAGTAAAAGTCAGTCGCGATATGTTTTTAAATCCAGTACCGGAAGAAACAAAAGGACTTGGTTCAGGAGTTATTTTTGATGAAAAAGGTTATATCTTAACTAATAATCATGTAATTAGTGATGCAGAAAAAATCAAGGTAATGACTTCTGATGGTGAAGAATATGAAGCTAAATTAGTAGGGCGGGATGCACAAAATGATTTAGCGGTAATTAAAATTAAGGCGGATAGTTTACCAGCTGTAGCTCCTCTCGGGGATTCCAGTAAATTAAATGTTGGTCAATTAACTATTGCAATCGGTAGCCCTTATGATGTAAAGTTTAGAAATACAGTTACTACCGGAGTAGTAAGTGCTGTAGATAGACAAATTAGAGCGGAAGGGAATATGTTTGAAGGGTTGATTCAAACTGATGCGGCTATTAATCCTGGTAATAGTGGAGGGCCGCTGTTAAATAGCCAGGGAGAAGTAATTGGAATTAATACAGCAATTCTCAGCGGTTCTGCTCAGGGAATTGGATTTGCCCTGCCGATTAATAAAGCCAAACAGATAGTAGATGATTTAATTGAGTACGGGCGAGTTAAACGTCCTTGGTTGGGAATTTATGGTACAGCGATAACTGATAAGTTGGTTGAGTACTATGGTTTAAAAGTTGACCACGGAGTGTTAGTGATGAAATCTATTATTGATAGCCCAGCTGATAAAGCCGGCTTAACCGAGGGAGATATCATTTTAGAAGCAGATAAACAGAAAATAAATGATATGCAGGAATTGAAACAGGTTATTGAAGAAGCAGGAATTGGAGAAAAAATTGAATTATTAGTTAAGAAGCGAGATGAAGGGGTAGAACCGGTGCTAGTTACCCTTGAGGAGATGCCGACTCAAAGTGAAAGAAGAAATAATCAGTAGTTAAGCTCCTCCCACTAAGTTTAGGAGGTAAAAAAATGGATAGTGCGTTGATTATTCCGGCCTATAATGAAGAGGAAACTATTGCTGATGTTTTGAAAACTGCTAAAAGGGCGAATCTGTTTTCGGAAATTATAGTAGTCAGTGATGGCTCTACTGATAATACAGTCCAAAAAGTTTTAGAAGCGGGAGTCCAGGCAGTGGCTTTACCTGATAATCAGGGGAAAGGGGCAGCGATGAAAATAGGGCTAGAAACTACTACTGCTGAGTTAGTAGTATTTTTAGATGCAGATCTTGTCAATCTGCAGCCTCAGCATTTAACTAAATTAATAGCTCCTGTAAGAAATAATCGAGCCGATATGAGTTGTGGAATCTTCCAGTCAGGTCGGGAAGTGACTGATTTTGGGCATAAGATTGTCCCTTGGTTAACAGGACAGCGGGCAGTTAAACGGAAAATACTTGAGGATTGTGTGGATTTGACTGATTCTAAATATGGGGCAGAGTTATCAATTACCCGGGAAGCTATTCAACAAGAACTAAGAGTGAAAAAGGTATTATTGGAAGGATTAACTCATAAGACAAAGGAAGAAAAAATTGGTCCGATTAAAGGTTTCTTGGCTCGGATGAAGATGTGTTGGCAGGTATTTAATTATTTCCGCAGACATAATTTAAGCTATAACAGCTTAAATACTATGATGAAATAAAAAAATCGCCTGCCGGCGATTTAGCTTAAGGCTGAGCTTGGGATTAAGTTAATCATAAAGTTAAACTTGTAAAAGTTACCTAACAAATAAAAAAGCTGCCGTTAGGCAGCTTACTTTCTTTATGTTTATTCATCGTCAGGAAAATCACCGATAAATTTAGGTTCTGTTTCTAATTGAATACCGCTGTAGTCATAAACTTCTTGTTGAATATGTTCAATTAATTGTTTAATATCTTGCGCAGTAGCATTACCTAGATTAACTATGAAGCCAGCATGTTTAGGAGATACCTGGGCATCTCCTATCCGGGTTCCTTTGAGTCCGGCTTCTTCTATTAAAGCTCCTGCATAATGATTTTCAGGCCGCTTAAAGATACTACCGGCACTGGGCATTTCCATTGGTTGTTTATTCCATCTTTTAGATTCGAGCTCTTTAATTTTGTTTTTGATTGTTTCATAGTTGTCTGCTTGTAATTTAAATTCTGCCTGCACGGCAATTAAATTTTTTTTCTGCAGAATACTTTGGCGGTAGCCTAAATTCAATTCTTTTTTGGTTAATTCCACTTTTTCTCCTTGGTAATTGAGACAGGTGACAGAAGTAATAATATCTTTTATTTCCCCACCGTAGGCTCCAGCGTTCATATAAATCGCTCCGCCTAGACTACCAGGGATACCACTAGCAAATTCTAAACCAGTTAGTTCGGCTTTAAGAGCTTGCTTAGCTATTTTTTTTAGTTTAGCTCCCGTTTGAGCGATTAATTTATTTCCTTCAACTTGAATATCGTTTAATTCTTTCATCCAGATTATAATTCCGTTAAAGCCTTGGTCGCTGACAATAATATTACTGCCGGCTCCTAGAATGAATACTGGCCAGTCTGAATTATTGATGATCGAAATGGCTTCTTGTAGGCTGGGAATCGTAGTAGGAATTACTAGGATATCAGTTGGCCCGCCCACCTGAAAAGTAGTGTATTTGTTTAAGGGCTGATCTAGTTTAACTTTTAAATTTTTTATTGCTAACAGCTTTTGTTTTAATTTTTCTTTTGTAATCATATCTTATGACCTCCTTAAGAAATTGCAAACAAGGTTACAGGTAAATTTTACCAAAGAAATTCTTCAAATGCAAGACAATTATAGATTTTATTCAGTAATTAAATCTGCTATAATTATAGCAAGGAAATAGAGCAGTGTAAAGGAAATTGTATTTGCAGAAAAGTAAACTGATGTTTAAAAACATAAAATAATGTAAAAAAATAAAAAAAGGAAAATTAATTTTTATCTAGAATCATGTATTATGCAATTAAAATTGATAATAGTTGGTTAAGGTAGGGGTTAAATAATGAAAAAGGTTCAAAAACCAGTATTTTTAGGCGTTATTTTATTAGTTTTAATAGTTGGCTTATTACTAGGCTGTGATAAATCAGTAGTAGTTAAAGATTTAGAGGTGGAATCAGATTTTTACCAGAAGCATGGGCATTTTTTAGGTAATAATAAAGTAAAATTTAAGGTTGATTTAGCTAATTTTAGAAAAGATAATTTAGCTTTTTATTGGCAGGCAAATGGAGGTAGATTTTTAAGCCAAGGGAATAGCGAAGTAACTTATTTAACTCCTAAGCTCCCCGGCAACTATAATTTAAAGTTGCAAATAAAAGAAGGGAAAAAAACATTAACCACTTTTAATTTTTCATTTACAGTGGAAGGAGATTATCCCGAAGAGGTAACATTAAAAGAGGTAACAAGTACTTCCTTTACTTCCGGAGTAGAGTTAAAGTGGTTGCGGTATGTTGCAGATGATTTTTACGGTTATAAAATTTTAAGAAGTAGTAATTTTTATATTGATGATCGGGCGGAAGTAATAGCAAGTATTGAAGACAAGAGTAAAACTTCTTATATCGATCATGATATTTCTCCAGGGCAAGTTTATACTTATCAGGTGATGGTTACTAATGACCGTGGTTATGTTTCTGCCAGTAATGAAGAACAAATAAAAGTCTTACCGCGAGAAATGAAAAAAATTGAGGTTAACGATAAGTTATCAAAAATAAAAATTAATTCGGAAATCAATCGGGGGTATATTGGAAATTTAGAGCAGCGTAAATTAATGATTTTAGATATAAAAAAAGATAAAATAATAGAAAATTTAGAGTTAGCTGTGGCACCAGAAATATTAAAATTTTCTAAAGATCGAGAGTATTTATTTATAGCAGAAGCTGAAACCAGTATTTTACTGCGGGTGAATTTAAATACCTTAGAAATAAAGAAATATAACTTAGAAGCTCCGATTATAGATTTAACAGTTGGAAGTGATTATTTATATGCTTTAACTTCCGGTTCGCAGAATTTATTAAAATTTAATCTAGACCAGGGAACAGTTGAAAAACTGAGTTTAAAAGAGGGGAATAAAGCAATCTCAGGAAATAGACTACAATTGATTGATTCCCAACACCTTTTAGTCGATGAAGTTTTTGGCCCGGCCTTAATTTATCGGGTGAATAATTTATCCACTTCTATTGGGAATTTTGACTTAGGAACTATTGAAGATATAGCAGTCCAGAAATTAGAAAATGAACAGTATTTATATGTAGGGAGTAGTAAAAGTCAAGGCATTCAAGCGTTAAAAAGACAATTTAGTGGAGAATTAAAGAAGGTAGGTGAATTTGATACTAGTTTTCCTGCGGTTGAATTTGCTATAGATAAGAAAAAAGAAATACTAATTGCTGGTTACGAAGCTAAAGAAATATCTATATTTTCTTTAGCTAATTATAGTTTACTGCATAAAATAAAGTTGAACAATTATGTATTTCACTTAGCTTTTGCTCCGCAGCAAGATAAAGTATATTTATTAACAGCCGATATTGACCAAACTAATTGTCAGATTATAGTAATTGATTTAAAAACTGAGGGAGGCCATTATATTTGGGATGAAGAAAATAGTTGATGTAGTACTTTTATTAGTTTTAATAGTAGTTATCATTAAAATTGATTTAAAAGCAATTATTAATCGCGTTATAAAATTTTGGGATAAATTAATAAAGTTACTATTGATTTTAGCTTTATCCTGGATGGGAGGAAGGGTTTTACTTTTAGTAGCAAGTAAGTTTTAAGAATAATATAGATATCCAACTTTAAAATGAAAGCTATTAACAGACCGGGGGGGAGGTGGGTATTTTACCTTCAAGAAAACTTTTTTGTTTATTCCATAGCCGTAAACAAAAAACTTTTGAGGTCAGGTGAAAATACCCACCTCCTTCCAGTCAGATTTTAAAGAAATAAATAAAGTTTTAGCTTTGGTCATCTATAATGGGAGAGAAAGGGATAAATATGGGGTATGACTTAAATTATGCTAATCGGGGACAGACTTTAGAAAATATGATTGAAACTACAAATAAGCAGTATTTATTTCAAGATAAAGCTTTAATTCAAAAGATTCCCACTCCTGTAAAGGTGCTGGATATTAATTCTCGGACGGGGAAAATAACTAGTGGTTTTTATAAGCAGAAATCTACAGTCGATTATATTGGTACTTACAAGGGGACTCCTTTAGCTTTTGATGCTAAAGAGACAAATGTTAATACTAGGTTTGATTTAAGTAATGTCAAGCAGCATCAATACCAATATTTGAAGGATTGGGTGTTAAATGGAGGACTTGGATTTCTAATTATTTATTTTAATGAGTTAGATGAAATTTATTATTTACCTTTTGAAGTGCTTGCTGAATACTGGAAAGGAATGCAGCAGGGGGGAAGAAAAAGTATTCCTTATGAAGAAATTGCTAAAGAAAAATTATTGATTTCCAGCAAAGGGTTAGTTCTTGTAGATTATTTAGCAGTAGTAGAGCAGATTATAGCCAGCAAGGATGAAAATTAAGGGTTGATTTTTTTTACTTGGTGTATTAAAATGATAAAAGAAGTAGTTAAGTTGGATTGAAGCTTACGTTAAAGTGAGGAACTGATTTGAGTTGGGGGGTAAAAAGATGTCAAAGGAAATATTAATAACGGATGATGCTAATTTTATGCGTACGATGTTAGCTCGGATAGTAAAAGAACATGGTTATAAAGTGGCTGGAATGGCAGAAAATGGTGAAGATGCAATTGAGCAATATAAAGAACTTGAACCGGATTTAGTAAGTATGGATATTACTATGCCGGGGATGGGAGGGATTGAAGCTACTAAGGGAATAATAGAATATGATCCCGATGCTAAAATTGTTGTGTGTAGTGCTATGGGGCAGAAGCCTATGGTTTTAGAAGCAATTGAAGCGGGGGCAAAGGATTTTATTGTCAAACCGATCAAGCCCGAGAAAGTAAAAGAAACATTAGATAAATTACTTGAGTAGGAAAGCTTATATTTTACATAAATAAGTTAATAGTTCTTAACAACAGTTAATCTTCTCCAGAAGATTAACTGTTTTTTTACGAAGAGGAAAAATTATAATTTATTAAAATTCATTTATAAAAGAGGAACTTATATATTTTCATCGAAGATATTAAATTAGAAGGTTAGGGAACTAATTACCGATAGGACTTATTAATCTTGTAATCTATGGAATAATATTGTTTGCAGGAAAATAAAAAAACCAGGGGGAATTTCATGGCGGAAAAAGCAATTGAAGCCTTAGTAACAGGACGCTTACAAGGAGTAGGCTATAGATCTTCTATTCAACAGCGGGCTACCAGATTAGGAATAAAAGGATATATTAGAAATCAGTCTGGTAATCAAGTAAAGATAGTTGCTGAAGGAGCTGAAGAATCATTAAAGGAATTAATTGATTTTCTGCGGGAGGGGCCAACTAGAGCAGAAATAGAAAATTATGATGTGGAATGGATAGAACCTGATGGAGATTTTTTTCGTTTTAGCATTAAATACTAAAGGAAGGGTGAGTAATTAATATGGGCTTATGGTCAAAAATAAAAGAAATATTTGGTTTTACAAAACAAAAGGAGAAGATAAAGTTATTTATAACTTGTGGCCACTGCAGCCAAGAATTTGATTCAGTCTTTAGAAGGAATTATGATTTTCAACCTAGTTATGGACAGGAAGATTTTGCTTATGCTGTTGATAAAAAATTGGTTTGTCCCGGCTGCTATAAATCATTACATTTGGAATTAAAGTTAAATAAGAATTTAGAAATTTTAGATCAGAAATTGGATAATGGAGAGTTAAAAGTAGCTGAAGAAGACCAAGATTAAGTAGGTAGTAGTAGGAGGAAAGCAAAATGACAATACCTAATTATTTAACTTTATCCCGAATTTTGATTCTTCCTTTCTTTTTATTCTTTTTTTTCGCTAACATAGAACACCATTATTTAATTGCAGGAATTTTATTTATTATTTCGGGATTAACGGATTTATTTGATGGTTACATAGCCAGGACTTTTAATCAAGTTTCTCAATTAGGTAAAATTTTGGATCCTTTGGCTGATAAATTAACGCTGATTAGTATTTTTGTGGCCTTAACAATCAAAAAAATTCTGCCTCTTAGTATAATGATAGTTATTTTAGGAAGGGAATTAATTATTTTAATTGGGGCTATTTTTGTTTATTTTGCAGATAAAAGGGTTATCAAACCTAGTAAAGTAGGTAAAGTAGCGACATTTTTATTATACATAACTGGTGCTGCTTATATTTGGCAGATTAATATTTTAAAACCGGCAATATTTATTGCTATCCCTCTCGCACTTTTTTCAGGAGCTAGATACTGTTTAGATAGTTATAAGTATTTTTTTCAGGATGCTGAATTACAGAATTAATAAAAGCATAAAAAACCAAGTCGCCGATAGGCGACTTTTTTGTTAACGAGTATAGATACTTTTCAAGCTCTTTAAACTTTAAATAGTTAGAAGTTAGCCATCAAATTTTAAGTCTGTTGGTTGTTTGCTGTATAATCTACTCCGTAATCTCCTGGGGGATAGTGCCAGAGAATATTGTTATACGGACAACCCTGCGGGCAGGCTAGACATTCTATACACCGTTCATAATCTATTTCAATTATTTGTTCAGTGTTGTTCCAGTTGAAGACTTGGGTAGGGCAGTAGTAAGTACATGGTTTATCTTCACATTCTAATTGACAAAGTTCTGATTCTTTGATTGTGATATGAGATTCCGAATCAGGTTTAACAGTAAACAATTTTTGATTTGGCTTTGTATCTTTCATTATAAGACCCTCCAGTTTTGGGCACCTTGATAAAGGTCAATAATTGTTTTAGCTAAGGGCTGCATAGTAGAAATTTCTCCGGTTATTTCTTTCATCTTCTTTTGCGAAGCTTCTTGGTCAATTGAGAACATATTATAGGCTGCTTTAGTAATAGTATTGGCCATCAGATAGTCAGCATCTTGATGTTGTTGGTAGTATTGATTAGTATTTTGTTTACTTTTAAGTTCTGTAAAGATAAAACTGTTTTGTAATCTCTGTTCATAGCCCTGTAGTAATTCTTTACTAAAGTCCTGAGCTGCTTGAGCCTGGGCAATAGTTTCTGCTGCGTAACTCCCGGAGAACATAGCTAAATCTGTTCCCCGACGAGCACTGACCAACATAGCTGCGTCTCCTGCTACCAAAACGCCGTCATCATATAATTGAGGAATCTTTTTATAACCTCCTTTAGGAATGACGCGTCCTTTATAAGAAATTGGTTCTGCATTTTCTAATAATCTACTTATTAGCGGATGTGATTTTGTATGCTGTAATAGTTGATAAGGACTTAATCCTTTAGAAACAAGCTGGTTTAAATAAGCTCCGACCACTAGGGAAAGGGAATTTTTATTAGTCCAGATCCCGGCTTTTCCGATAGCACCGGAAGTTGGATAGCCAATAAAGCCTAGATTAGCTCCTTCGTCGGGCTTTAAATTAAATCGTTCTTCAATTTTTGCTGCTGGTAAAGCTAATTCTTCCTTCACATATAATTTCAAGTGAGAACTAGAGATTTCCCCCCTTAAGCCTGCCTGTTCAGTTAAGGTAGCAGCTGCTCCTTCAGCTAATAAAACTACATCACAGCGGATAATTTCTCCACTATCTAATTTAACCCCAACCACTTTATTAGTCAGCAGACCTGTATTTTCATAAACCAAGTCGGTAACTAGAGTATTGGTCAGCAGTTGGGCTCCTTTGTCTACTGCCTGTTGGGCCAACCAAGGATCAAATTTACTTCTGATAACTGAAAATTTATTGGGGGGTTCTGTTTTAAATTCTAACCCGCTGAAGCCTAGTTTAACTGCCGAATTATTATCCATAAGCCATAATTCATCAGTAACTATTCTCCGTTCTACAGGGGCTTTTTCCCAAAAGTTAGGAACTATCTCTGCGGTCAGTTTGCCGTAGATACTGCCGCCGAACATGTTTTTGCTGCCTGGTTTTTCTCCTCGTTCCAGTAAAGCTACTGAAACTCCTTTTTCAGCTAACTTTAAGGCTGCGGCTGAACCAGCTGGACCAGCGCCAACAACTACTGTTGTGTAGCGATGACTTCCCATTTAAGCACCACCTTAATTCTTAGGATGAAGAAAAGGATGGATTTTTATTCTAGTATTATTTACATAAAATTTTGTTGGAGAGAGAAAAATAATACAAAAGGTTATATTTATTGAGAAGGGAGCAAATATGTTTAGCCAAATACTCCACTATACAATAAAAGTAAGAGAAGAACTCGATAAAAAAACATATCGGCTAGTATTTATCGGGATGAGCCTATTATTGTTAAGTGCAATAGGAATTTTGTTTTTAGAACCGGGGGACCAATTTAAAACTTTTAGTGACGCCTTATGGTGGGCAGTAGTAACAACTACTACTGTAGGATATGGGGATATTTACCCTAAAACGTTGGCTGGTCGAGGTATAGCTATTTTGCTGATGACATTGGGCATTGGAACCATGGGGGGGATAACAGCCAAGTTAGCAGATGTATTTATTGCTGTTAAACGGCGAAAGGAGCGGGGAGAAGTGGTAGCAGAGTATGAAAATCACCTTGTAATCTGCGGTTGGAATGAAAAGACTAAAGAAATTGTTAATCAAATTCTGAATGAAAATGTGAAGTATAAACGGATGGTATTAGTTGCTGATGTTGATCGCGATCCGTTCCCCGAAGATGCACGGATTCATTTTGTAAGCGGTAAGATGGAGAATAAAGAGATCTTGGAAAAGGCAGGAATTCCTACAGCTAACGCAGCTATAGTTTTGAATAAACAGGGAAATGATGCTGAAACGGTACTTACTATTTTGAACATTGAAAATTTGAATCCTAATATTTATACAATTGCTGAAATTACTGACCGCAAACATGAGGTTCATCTAAAAAATGCTAATATTGACGAAATTATTATTAATAATGATATTAATAGTCAATTATTGGTTCGCTCGGCTCTTTATGGAGGGACTTCCAAGGTAGTGAAAGACTTATTGTCTAATGAACAGGGCAATGAAATCTATATGTGGGAGGTTGATGCTGAGGAAGCGGGAAAAAATTTTTTTGAATTATTTTTACAATATAAGCAGCAGCAGGATATAATCTTAATTGGCATTAAGCGCGGGCAAGAAGTAATAACTAATCCCGAAGGGGAACAACAGGTTGCTGCTGGAGATAGCTTAATCTATATTGCTGAAGAAAATATTAAAGCAGACTGAACTTACTTTGTTTTTTGTCTGTAATCTGAATAAGCTTTAGCTGCCCCTCCTACAATAGCAATACCAAAAGAAATTGCTCCGGCGATTAAAAGGGTAGTGACGGCTTGTTCGACGCCTTGAAGATATTGGCCGTTGATGAGATAAAGCATCATTTGATAAGCAGGAACTCCAGGTACTAAGGGGAGAATTCCGGCTACAATAAAAATTGTGGAAGGTAGTTTTTGCAAGCGGGCAAAAAATTCTCCACATAAGCCGACAGTTAAAGCAGCAATAAAGGTGGCTATAATAATATTAGTAGTTAATTGGTGGGTGCTAAGAAATGCAGTCCAGCTGATAGTACCAGTTAACCCCAGGAATAATAAACTTTTTTTAGGCGCTTGCAGTAAAATCCCAAAGCCAAGTACAAGAATGAAATTAGCCGTTATTTCGATAAAGATGTTCATATGTTAACCACACCTAGCGAAAAAGCTACTCCTGCAGCTAAACTGATAGAAGTTAAAATTACTTCTACCCCCCGACTAGTAGCAGAAATCAAATCCCCATTAATGGCATCGCGAATGGCATTAGTAGCACTAAATCCGGGAACAAAGGGTAAAATACTGCTGACAGTAATCACACTTAGGTCATATGCCGGTTGAAAAGAATTAAAACTTAAGGCTATTATTCCGCCGATAAAGCCGGCGGTTACTTCCGGAATATAGTTGATATTTTTAAGAAAACCGCTTTGTTTGATTATTAGTTGACTACTAAAGCTGCCTAGAAAAGCTGGAAACAGATTGAAATAATTGGCCTTTGTTAAAATGACATACATAGCGGAAGCTAGAGAAGTTAGAACTAGAACAGCAGGAAAGTTGTAAGTAGGTTCTGTATTTTTGATAGAGTGTAATTCAGTCAAGGCTGTTTCATAATTGAGTGGTTGCTGTTGCAAATTACGAGAAAATTGGTTTATCAGTTGAATTTTAGTTAAATTTATTGAGCGGTGGTGAATTCTTTTAGTTACTGTATGAATATATTCCCCATCATCAATAGAAAGAAAAAAGCCGGTAGGAGTAACAAAACTTTCTACATATTTGATATTGTAAGCCCGACAGATTTTATTAATTGTTTCTTCAACGCGGTAAATTTCTGCTCCATTAGCTAATATAATTTCTCCAGCATAAGAAGCAATGTCTAATACCTGTTTGGAAGCGACCATAATTTTCCTCCTTATTTAAAGAATTCTTTATTATTGTATCATATTAATTTTACTGATTACAAGTTTGAAAACTGATCACTTAAACTTTATTAGAAAATAAAGTTTTCAAGGAGGAAGTTGTTGATTTTTTATAGAAAATAAAACACTAGGGAACAATCAAATATATATAAATTAGTAAAAATGAAAAAATGAGATAGATTAAAAAAGGGGGAATAATAATGTTAAGAACTTATGATTTAGAACAGGTGTATCAAGGGCGGTTAGAAACTGATGGAGATTTATTAAAGCAATTGACTGAAATTGTTGAGCAACAGAATATAACAGCCGGTAAAGTATCAGCTATTGGAGCAGTGAAAAAAGCAATGATTTCTTATTATGATCAGCAAAACCAAGAGTACAATGATCAGTTATTAGATCAATCTTTGGAAATTGTCAATTTGACGGGAAATGTTTCTATTAAGGATGATTCTCCGATTGTTCATGCTCATATTGCTTTGGCTAATGAGGAAGGTCAAGTTTATGGCGGCCATTTAGAAGAGGGGACAATAGTGTTTGCCTGTGAATATATAATTGAAGAGTATGCTGGACAGGCGTGGGAGCGTAAATTTGAACCGCAAACTGGGTTACCTCTGTGGCAGCAAAATAAATAGCTGCCTGAATTAGGTTTTAAATTTAAGAGACTGCAATTTCAATTGTGGTTTTTCTGCGGAAGGTGGTAAATATGGCCTTGGACTTTTTTCCTTCCTGAAGTTTCTGTTTAAAATTGTTTTAATGTCTATTATTGTATTTGATTTTATTTTTATAAAAATAGAAAGCAAGAAATTATTAATTGATCTATATTAATTGATTTATCAGATGCGAAGGTGTCTGATTTTTGTTTTTGCAGTTGAAATGTAGGGAGGAATTTGATGACTTGTAGTTTTCAACAGGGGGTAGAATTTTCGCATTGGCTGGTAAAGCAACAGGTGAAAGCTGGAGCTTGGGTAATAGATGCTACTGTTGGTAAGGGAAATGATACTAGTTTTTTAGCTCAGTTGGTAGGAGAAGATGGGTTTGTCTGGGGCTTTGATATTCAGCAGGAAGCTATAGATAAAACGCGAAGTAAATTATTAGAAGCGGGATTAGAAAAACGAGTAACGTTAATTTGCGATGGGCATCAACACTTAAAAAAGTATGCTGAACCGCCGGTGGAGGTAATTATGTTCAATTTAGGCTATCTACCGGGCAGTGATAAAGAAATTATTACGCAGCCAGGAACTACTAGGCAGGCTTTGCAGGCTGGTCTTGATTTATTAGCAGTAGGAGGACTAATTACCTTAGTTGTATATCCCGAGCATGAAGGAGGGCAAAAAGAAAAAGAAGTATTAATCGATTATACCAGTAGCTTAGAAAATAAACCTTATAATGTACTGCATTATCATTTTCTTAATCAACCGGCTAACCCGCCGGAAGTAATAGCAATTAAGAAACGAGCTGCTGAATAATAATTGCCTTAAGCAATTCAGCCTCCACCTAATCACAGATTAGAAAGAGGTTTTCTTGCTTAATAATACGATAAAAGAAGTGGAGGGTTATGGTGAGTAAATACTATAAGTATGCGGAATATCTGCAGAATAAGTACGGGGTTAAAACGTATAAACTTCCAGTTGATTTAAATTTAACTTGTCCTAATCGGGATGGTTTTTTGGGGACAGGCGGCTGTAGTTACTGTGGGGCTGAAGGGGGGAGCTTTGCTGGGGACAATACTGCTTCAGTACGAGAACAATTGCTTGCTTTAAAAGAACCAATTGCTGATAAGTATAATGCCCAACAATTTATTGCTTACTTTCAAAATTTCACCAATACTTATCTTCCTTTAGCTCAACTGCAGGACAATCTTAGGCAAGCAGTGGAAGTTGACGGCGTAGTAGAGATTGCCTTAGGGACTAGACCGGACTGTGTTAATGAAGAATATCTTCAGGGTATGCAGGAAGCAGTTACTCAAGTTGAGGAAGATGTGAATTTAACTTTAGAATTGGGATTACAGACAGCTAATTATCATACTTTGCGGCAGATTAATAGAGGACATACTTTGGCTGAATTTGTTGCTGCGGTACAATTAGCTAAGCAGTATGGAGTAGAGGTGGGGACACATTTAATTTTAAATTTACCAGGGGATAAGCAGGTTGATGCAGTTGAAAGTGCTAAATTAATTTCTGCTTTAAATGTAGATACGGTAAAGCTGCATGCGCTTTATCTGCGGGAGAATACTGAGTTGGGCCGTTGTTATAAACGAGGGGAATTAGAGTTGATTTCTTTAGCAGAGTATATTGATCGGGTGATAACTTGTCTGGAATATTTAGCTCCGGATATAGCAGTGCAGAGATTAGCTGGGAAAGCGCCGAAAGAAGGGACTTTATTTGTTAATTGGGGCTATGATTATTCGGAAATAAATAATTTTATTTTAGAGGAACTAGAGGAAAGAAATACTCGCCAAGGGGCAAAGTTTAATTATTTAGATGGTAAGGCACTGCAAAAGTTTTAATAGTCAGTTTTTTCCGGGGTGAGGCCCTGGAATTTATTCTGTTTGCGGAATAAAGACAAGTGTGAGAAAAAATAGAGTTTAAAAAGGAGTAGAGGAAGTAAAATGAAATTATCGAGGCAGAAGATAGAGGATTTCTTTGCGCCGGAAGGGATTTTAGCTGCTGAATTTGCTGGTTATGAATATCGGCCGCAGCAGCAGGAGATGGCGCTAAAAATAACGGAAGTATTTAATAATAAACAGCATTTATTGGTAGAAGCGGGTACGGGGACGGGGAAGTCTTTTGCTTATTTAGTACCAAGTATGCTCTATGCAGCTGATACTGATGAACAGGTAGTAGTTTCAACCAATACTATTAATCTGCAAGAGCAGTTGATAGAGAAAGATATTCCCCAATTGAAAGAGATTTTAGGCTTAGATTGTCAGGCTGTTTTAGCTAAAGGGCGGAGTAACTACCTCTGTTTAAGAAAGTTAAACCAGTATCAAAAGCAGGGGCAGTTTGCCAGTGAAGAGTATGAAGAGCTACAGAGGATTAATCAGTGGTTGCGGGAGAGTCAAACCGGCTGTCGATCGGATCTTTCCTTTTCGGTGGCTGGGGATTTATGGTCAGAGATTTGTTCAGAAACGAGAAGCTGTCCTAGCTACCGTTGTCCATTTTACGAACAGTGTTTTTTTATGTTGGCCCGGGCCAACTTACAGGAAGCAGACCTTCTGGTAGTCAATCATCATTTGTTATTTGCTGATGTAGCTCTGCGGGGGCGGGGCAATTTCACGGATGATCCGGCGGTATTGCCGCCCTATGAGCGGGTGATTTTTGATGAAGCCCATAATTTGGAAGAGATTGCCACTACTTATTTAGGCAGTAGAATCAGTCATCAGGAAATTATAGATACAGTGCAGGCCTTTTATGATCCGGCTGAGCAGGATGGATTATTAATGCAGCTGCGGGCCAACAGTAGTTATTTGCCGGAAGAAGCCAAAAAAGAAGTCCGCCAAAAAGTAGATAGTCAATTAACAGGCTTGGCAGCAGGCATATTAGATCAGGCTAGGAAGCTACCTTCGCAGGTGGATGATTTATTTTCGGGGAGCAAACTGCGGTTGACTGAACCGATTAGAAAGCAGGAATACTGGTCAGAAGTTCTGGCTGTTGAACTGGAAAATTTAAGGTTAGAACTAAAGCAGTTACGGAAACGAGTAGCTGAACTATTGATTCTACTAACTGAATTAGAAGGGGAAGCAGCTGAATTAGAAACTCTGTCTGTTTTAATCGGCAACCGGTTAGAAACGCTTAAAGTAGGTAGTGAAGTAATAGCTGAAATAGTAAATGAACCCCGAGATAATTATGTTTATTGGCTGGAAAAGTGGGAGGCAGGCTACAGCCTTCATTCGGCTCCGCTTGATATTGCGGATAAGCTGCAGGCTAATCTGCTGGATAACTTAAAAAGCGGAATTTTTACTTCGGCTACTTTATCGGTTAATAATTCCTTTGACTTTATAATTGAAAATCTAGGTCTGCCGGTAGAAAATGTAGAAACCCTGCAGGTAGGCAGTCCCTTTGACTATTCGCAGCAGCTGGAGGTAGGGGTTGTTCGCAATTTGCCGGCTCCCGATAGTGATAATTTTGTGGCGAGAGTAACGGAGGCAGTGGGCAAGATTATTCAGGCTAATGCCGGTCGGTGCTTGGTGCTGTTTACTTCCTACTACCGGCTAAATAAAGTTCAGGCTGGGTTAAGTGCCCGCTTAGCTGACTTAAATTTGGATGCCCTTTTATATCAGGGGCAGAAACCGCGGCAGCAGTTAATTGAAGAGTTTAAAACTACTGATCGAGCAGTTTTATTGGGCACTGATAGTTTCTGGGAAGGGGTTGATATTCCAGGTGATAAGTTGAATTGTTTGGTGATTGTGAAGTTACCTTTTTTAGTGCCCAGCGAACCAGTAATTGAAGCTAAATTAGAAACCATCACTGAGCAGGGGAATAACTCTTTTCAGGAGTATATGCTGCCGAAAGCAGTAATCAGATTTCGGCAGGGCTGCGGCCGATTAATTAGAACCAAAGGAGATCAGGGTTGGTTATTTATTCTGGATAACCGGGTATTAACTAAAAATTACGGCCGACTATTTTTAAGCTCTCTGCCTGGGCGGGAGAAAATTTTAATTGAAGGTACTAATTCTTTAGTGAACCGGCTGCCGGGAGCCGATTAACCAGAGATAATCTTGTATTTATAGGAATAATTTGTTACAATGGAGGAAAAGTTATTAAGCTAGAGGTGAGAGTATGAAAATAGGAATTTTAACCGACAGCGGCTGCAATTTAAAGCAGGAATTATTGAAGAAACATCAAATAGATGTAATGCCGTTAATTGTTCAGTTTAACGGACAAGAGTATATAACCGGAATAGAAATTGATAAGCAGACTATAGCCCACAGAATTTGCGGGGCGGAAAGCCTTCCTGCTGTCAAAGCTCCGTCGGTGCAAGCATTTGCAGCTCGTTATAGGGAATTGGCCGCGGATTATGATTATTTAGTTTCTCTACATACTACGCAAACTTTAAGTTCTGCAGTTGATAAAGCTCGGGCGGCAGCTGAACAAGTAGATGAACTGTCAATAACAGTAATTGATTCGGGAACTACTAGTTTGGGGTTAGGGCTGTTAGTCTGTTTTGCCGGGAAGCTAAGAGATGAAGGGGTTAATTACCCGGAAATTGTGGAGTTGCTCCGGAAGGCCCGCCGACAATTAGCGGTTTATTTAGTGGTGGAGAAGCTTGCCTGCGTAGAAAAGGCAGGTTTAATCAGCAAGTTGAAAAGCTATTTATTGAGGAATTTAAATATTAGCTTGATTTTTAAATCGGGGCTGGAAACGGAAAATTTAGACCAAATTTCGTATATTTGGGGGCAGAAGAAGACTGCTAACCGGCTGGTTAGTTTAATGAAGGAGCAGATTCAAGAGGCAGATAAAGCTTGGGTAGGCTGGATTTACGGCAGTGAGCAGAGTGATTTTTCGCGGGTGAAAGAGTTGTTTTCCTCTACACTGGAGGAACAGCAGCTGAGTTATTATTTGTTTAATAGTTTACTAGGACTGCCGTTGTTGGCTAAAGTTGGCCCGCAGGCTTATGGGGGAGCAGTATTAACGGGGGATTTTTTAGACTAAAAAAGACCTCTAACTTTTAAAAGTTAGAGGTAAAAATCAAACAACATTCCTGATAAATTGGATTGAAAATAATAATAGAATTAACTTTAACTAGCGGAGGAGGGATACTTGTGCTTGAAGATAAATTTTCTCGGGTTGGTATTCGTATTATCTTAGTACTAATTATTATTTATTTGCTGGGGCAGATTCCTTATTTTATGAATCCGTTATCTAATGTATTAACTATCGTTTTTTTTCCTATTTTATTAGGAGGATTTTTTTATTATCTGCTGCGGCCGGCAGTGAGAAAACTAACTGCTAAAATAAACAATAAAAATCTAGCAATTCTAATTACCTTATTAGGGTTAATAGTTCTGATTGTCCTAATTATTTATTTTGGGGGCAGTATAATCTATACGGAAGTAAAAAAATTAATTAATTTCTTTACTGTTAATTATGAAGTAAATCAGGAAAGCATTAATCAAGTAATTACTTGGGATGGTAATTTTGAATTTCTAACGAAATTCAATTTACAGGAGCGGATTATATCTTTTGGGCAAGGCATATTAAGTAAAATAAGTAAATATAATTTCACAGGTGCGTTTTCTTCTTTAACTAATTTAGGAACGGTTCTGGTCTTGATTCCCTTTGTTTTAATTTACTTTTTAAAAGATGACTATAAAATTTACCGGCAAATTTTACGGTTAACTCCAGCAGAAAAAGAAGAGTTAGTTAATAGAATTTTGGTAGATGTAGATCGGGTATTATCAACATATTTAAGCAGTCAGTTAGTGGTAGCCTTTATTTTGGGAATTCTCATGTTTATTGGTTATTTGATTATTGGGCTGCCTAATGCTTTAGCTTTGGCATTAATTGGAATGATAACTTCTTTAATTCCGATTTTAGGGCCGATCATAGGGGTTTTACCAGCTGTATTCATAGCGTTAACTACTGATTTATGGATGATCTTGAAGTTAGCGATAGTAGTAGCCGTAACTCAACAGTTAGAAGGAAATCTGGTGCGGCCTATTGTTCAGGGGGAGCAGCTACAAATTCATCCCTTGATTGTTATCTTCTTAATAATTGTTTCTGTTATGCTGTATGGAGTGTTAGGAGCTTTATTTGCGGTGCCTACTTATGCAGTTTTACGGGTAGTAATCAAAGATTTAAAGTTTGCCCAGACCAATGAATAATAAAGGAGGTGGAAAGTTATGCGGGGAGAATATGAGTGTGATAAATGTGGAAATAAAAGTTATGAAACTTCGGAAATTTCAGCTACCGGTGGAATGCTGTCCAAACTATTTGATGTCCAAACCAATAAATTTACAGTCATTACTTGTACTAACTGCGGATATAGTGAATTATATAAAGGTGAAACCAGCACGTTAAGTAATATTTTTGATTTTTTAACCGATTAATAAATAAGTATAATTTTTTAAACGAGAATAAAACCGCCCTGAATTTCAGAGCGGTTTTTTCTATGTCAATATTTTGAAAAGTTTCTGTGATTACATTGTTAACTTATTCCATATTAACTTTAATTGTATCTAGATCGAAAGCGTCGGCTACCAGATTAGCATATTTTACATCCTTAGTGATTGTTCCGCTGGCCGGCAGTAATACTCCTAAGCTCTCTTCGCCAAAAGCTTTTTTTGATTAGGCTAGCAGTAGTAGAAGAATCAATACCGCCGCTTAAGCCTACTAGAGCTCCGTCGGCATCACGTGCTGTAACTTTTTGCTGAATCCAATTAACTATTTTTCCGATAGTTTTTTTGCTTGTAACTGAGGGGAAAATCACTTATAATTAGTTGAATTTTAGGGGGGATAATAATGGAGAATGGAGAATGGAAAATGATAAATGAAGAATGGAGAAGAATGAATAATGAGAAAATAAAATAGAGCAGGGAAGATGGAAAAAGGAATTTAGCTGTTTATCTTCAATTTAATATAATGTAGCTTAAATAAATTGCATTGATTATTAAATAGACAAAGGGGATGGTTGTGAATGACAGTATCAGAAGAACAGAAACGGCCGGGCAAAGATGGAATTAATAAACGGGAACTGCATTTTTTCTGGATTACTGATTGTTCAGGGTCAATGGGAGTGGACGGTAAAATTCAATCTTTAAATAATGCGATTAAAGAAGCCATACCGGAGATGGAAAATGTAGCTCAAGAAAATCCTAATGCGAAAGTATTGGTGAGAGCTCTTAAGTTTTCTCAGGGGGCTGAGTGGCATGTAGCGCAGCCGACACCGATTGCAGATTTTACCTGGGCTGATTTAACGGCGGATGGAGTTACTGATTTAGGCCAAGCCTTGTCAAAGTTGGCGGAGCAATTACAGGTTTCGAACATGCCGAAGCGCGGTCTGCCGCCGGTATTAGTTTTAGTTTCTGATGGACAGCCTACGGATGACTTTGAAGCTGGACTGGAAAAATTGTTAGCTACTCCCTGGGGAAAGAAGGCGGTTAAAATTGCGATTGCTATTGGGGATGATGCTGATCAGGAAGTACTGCAGCAGTTTATCGATAATCCGGAGTTTGCACCGCTGCAGGCAAATAATTCAGAAGAATTAACTAGATATATAAAGTGGGCTTCTACCGAAGTAGTTAACTCAGCTTCGACGGGTAGTTCTGAGGAAACAGCTGAACAGGATAACAATGTACCATTACCTCCTCAACCGGAACCGAGTGCGGAAGATGCTGATTCAGATATAGATAGTGATGTGTTTTAGGTGATAGAGAATGGATAGTAATCGGGAGTGGATTGTGACTGGCGAAACAGTTAAAGGGGTTAAGCATAGCCGAAATGGTTTACCTAATCAAGATGCATTAGACTGGGCCCAGCAGGGAGAACATTTAGTGTTAGCTCTGTCGGATGGCCACGGGAGTCGAAAGCATGTCCGCAGTCATTTAGGGGCGCGGTTTGCTGTGGAAGCAGCTGTGGAAGTAATTTTACGGGAAGCAGATGTTGATGCTTTGACTGCTGATATGCTGCCGAAAATAAAAGAAAGGGTTGAGGGTAAGCTGCCGAAACGGATTGTGCTTGACTGGCAGCAGCGGGTACGCCGTCATTATACTAAACATCCTTTTTCTAAGCAGGAATTAGCAGAGATAGCGGCTGCTAAAGGAGAAAAAGTAAAGAAAATAGTTGCTTCTAATCCGAAAAAGGCCTATGGAGCTACGCTGCTGGGCATCTTAATTACTGAGCAGTTTATACTTTATCTACAGTTAGGTGATGGGGATATTTTGGGAGTTACTAGCGAAGGGAAGGTACAGCGGGTGTTTGCCACAGGAGAGGAAGAATTAGGATCGGCGACTGATTCTTTATGTCTGGAGGAGCCGGAACTTTATTTCAACTTCTGTCTACAGCCGCTGTCGGAAGAAGTTCCGCAGTTGGTTATGGCTGCTACGGACGGCTATGTAAATTCTTTTCCTTATGATGAAGATTTCTTCCAGGTAGGAACTGATTTTCTGCAGTTGGCCCGGGAAGATGGAATTGGATATATAGAAGATAAATTAGAGGACTGGCTAATAAAAACTTCGCAGGAAGGAAGCGGGGATGATATTACTGTGGGGTTGGTGTTTAGGAAATAGCTATGAGCTATGGGCAAATGGTTTTTTTATGGAGAGTTTCTGTGAAACTCGTAGGGTGGGCTATGGGCTAGGAGCTATGGGTTGTGAGCCGCAAGCAAAAACTTAAAATAAAAAGTTACTTCTAGAAGTCTTTAATTTATAGGGTTGGCTGTGGCTTGACTCACAGCTGACAGCTAATAGCTCTAACAATAGAAAATGGAGGGAAATTTTGGTGAGTGAGTTACCGGTAGTTGGTGATAGAGTAAAAATGATTAATAGTGATTTAGAGGCTACTATTACTAAACAGCTTGGTGATGGAGCACAGGGCAGGGTGTATCAGGCTGAATACGAAGGGAGTCAAGTAGCACTTAAGTGGTATAAGCCGAAGAAAGCTACCCCAAGACAGCGGCAAATTATTGAGGAACTGCTGGAGATGGGAGCACCCTGTGATAGATTTTTATGGCCGTTAGATTTAGCAATTGCTAAACAAATTGAGGGATTCGGCTACATAATGGAATTAAGGCCGCCGCGGTTTGCTAGTTTGTCAGCTCTGGTGTCTCGACGAGTAGAACCTAATTTCAAGGTGGTGTGTACGATTGGCTATCAGCTTGCTGTTAGCTATCGTGAACTGCATGCCCGCGGTTACTGCTATCGAGATATTAATTTTGATAATATCTTTTTTGATCCGAAAGCAGGAGATATTTTGATCTGTGATAATGATAATGTGGGAATTGATGGGGAAAGTGAGGCGGATGTGATAGGTACCCAGCGGTTTATGGCGCCGGAAATTGTGCGTGGTGAAGCGCAGCCTAGTACTAAAACTGATTTATTTTCTTTAGCAGTCTTATTATTTTATATTTTTATGCTGAATCATCCGTTACACGGCAAATTAGAGAGTCAAATTCGCTGTTTTGATCTGCCGGCAATGCAGAAAATTTACGGCGAAAATCCTGTATTTATCTTTGATCCCGCCAATAAAACTAACCGCCCGCAGCCGGGGGAACATGATAATGCCTTAGTTAGTTGGCCGATTTATCCCGAATTTCTGCAAGAATTATTTATACAGGCTTTTACGGAGGGATTAACAGATGCTAATAGCCGAGTTCGAGAAACTCAATGGCAGCGGGCGATGATTCGACTGCGGAATTTAATTTTTTACTGTCCACATTGTGGGCGGGAAAACTTTTATGATCCGGATAATAGCAGTTCTGATGCGCCGGGAGAATGTTGGGCCTGTGAACGGCAGCTGCAGCTGCCTTATCAGCTTCATTTAGAAGGAGATTATTCCGAATTAGTGCTCCTTAATCATGATACCAAGTTATATCCGCACCATATTAAGCGAGAGCAGAGGGGAGACTTTTCAGCCCCGGTAGCAAAAGTAGTACAGCATCCTGATAATCCCTCAGTCTGGGGGCTTAAAAATTTGACTGAGCAGGTGTGGACAATAAATTCAGCCTCGGGAACTGTAAATAAGGTGGAGCCGGGAAAGAGTGTAAGATTAACCGCAAAAGTAGAGATTGATTTTAATGACCGACAGGGTACCATCGAGTATTAGCTCAAACTTAAACTGATTTACTAGGCAGGTGATGGAATGAACAACGTACCCCGACAGCAGTTACGTGCTTTAGTACAGGAGCAGGGAGCTGATATTTATCAAAATGCTCGGCGCTGTCGAGCATTTTTGATGGATTACTGCGGCCAATACCAGCGGGAAATATTTCTGCTGACAAAAGCTATTGAACAGAAGATTCCGGAAGAGTTGGCCCGGCATCAGAAAAACCCGCAACTGCCTTTGTCAGCGTTACTGACCTGTCTTAAAAATAGACTTCAGGATTCGTATGCAGTTGCGGAAGAAGCAGCATTATGGACGGTTAAAAGCTGGGCGTTAGCGCTGGCAGTTATAGAAAAAGAAACTAATCAGCAAAACTTACTAACGAAAGAGGAACGCCAGCGAAAGAGTGCTCGCTCTTTTTATAAATTAGGAGAACAATACTATTATGGGCAAGGGGTCAATCAAGACCGCCAGGAAGCAATTAAGTGGTACCGGCGGGCAGCTGAATTAAATTTAAAAAATGGAACTGCTTTAGAGCTGGAGGAGTTAGAAAACAGGTTATTCTTTTCGGTGTTAGTAGGAAAGCCCAAGTTGGTGGATAATTTGCTGCAGTTAGGAGTTGACCCTAATTTACAAGATAAAAAAGGGCGGACTCCGCTAATTCATTCTATTTTAGCTAATCAGAAGCGGGTGGTAGAAAGGCTACTGCAAGCTGGAGCCGATCTAAAAATTGCTGATGACAGCGGCCACACTGCGCTTCATTGGGCAATTATGCTGGGCGAAAAGCAGGTAGTAAACTTACTACTGGAGGCCGGAGCAGATATTGAACAGCCGGATAAAGAAGGAAATCGGGCTTGGGAAATTGCTGCTAATTATAAACAGTCAGAAATTGAAGAATTAATTCAGAAAAACAAGAATTAGTCTGTTTTTTGTTTGTAATGGTTGCGAAAGAGAAAAAAATTTCTTATAATTATATTGGAAGTGCTTCCAAAAAGGCGTTGTTTTTTATTTCCCAGTTATAGGGGGGATAAAGTGAAGTTTAAAAAAATTAAGGAATTATTGCAGAGCAAAAAGGAAAAAGGACGAAATAAACTACAGCAAATACTTGAGGCGGGAACAGTTTTAAAAAAGATCCAACTAGGATTTACTCTGGTAGTTTTATTAATAGTAATCAGTAGTGGTTTTATCTTTATTAACACTCAGCATATTTTTCAGCAGCTCACTACTGTTCGGGAAAAAGTGATTCCCGCTACTAAGGTTAATTCTGCCTTGTCGGCAGATACTATGGGGAATTTAGCTAAAATGTATAGAGCACAGGCCGGATTAGGGACTTATCAGGTGCGGGAGACTGGATTGGTAAATTCTAATATCAATGAATTAAAAAAATATATGGAGCAGGAAGAAATTAATCAGCAGTTAAATGAATTAAAAGAGTTAAATGAGCAATTAAAAACCAAGTATCGTTCCTTTAATCAAGCAGAAGAGGGAAGTTATGAGCAACAAAGTCTAGCCTCGAAAATTACTGATATAGCTTCTAGTATGCGGATTTTAAATGCTAAAATAACCAGTTATGGTTGGGAGCAAATGGAGCAGCGGATTAAAACGGTGGTTCAAATTACGAATAATATGCGAACCAGAATTTTTTTACTGACTGGTATTAGTTTGCTGTTAGGAATTATATTAGGGGTTTTAATTACCAAAGGGATTCAGAAACTTACTTTCCAAATTAAAGAAAAAACCTTTCAAGCAAGTGAGAAGTCAGAAACAATCACGGAAGGGGCAAATGAAATACAGCAGATAGCTGATGATATAGATGGTAAATTAAGTCAGGCAGTTGATTCAATTACAGATTTGATGAACGGAAATGAAGAAGTGTCGACAGCAGTAGAAGAGGTAGCGGTGGCTATTCAGGATGTATCGCAGGGTGTAGAGGATTTAGCTGAACAGGCAGAGAAAATTTCTAAAATTGGGAATACTACTTATCAAGCAGCGGAAGAAACAGCAGAGAAAATTAACCAGGGGGATCAACTAGTAGAAATAGCTTCCGAAAAAATAAAGGAGTTACAGACGAGTATTAGTAATATAGATAAAATATCAGAGAAGATCATGCAGATTACGGATCAGACCAATTTATTAGCTTTAAATGCAGCTATTGAAGCAGCTCGGGCGGGATCTACTGTTCGAGATTCAGAAGCAGGGAAAGGAAAACGGGGGCAAGGATTTACAGTAGTAGCTGAAGAAATTAAAGATTTGGCGGAAGAAAGTAAAGAAGCAACCCAGGAAGTGCAGAAGATTATAGAGGAAATTACTGAAGCAGCTGAAGAAGCAGTAAATGTAATGCTCGGAGGAGAAGAGGCTGAAGATGATATTGTAAATGTGTTTGCGGAAATTGATCAGTTATCAATCCAGGTGTTAGAGCAGATGGAAGAAATAAAAAAGGCAACCGACAGCCAAGTAGCAGCTACCGAAGAAGTGAGTGCTCTAACAGAAGAAATTTCGGCTTCTAGCCAACAGGTATCAGCTCAGACAGAAGAGACTTTATCGCTCGCTGAGAAGATGAAAGATACTATTGAAACGGTAAATACTGATAATAATGAGCTGTATTCTAAGGTGGATGAGCAGGTAAAAAGCTGCAATTACCAAGAAAAATTAATGGGAGAAGTAATTGCAGCTAATAAAAAATTGAACAAATAAACAATTAATTGTTGAAAACCTGGAATTAATTTCTTATAATTATAGTGGAAGCCCTTCCAAAAAAGGGGGGCAGATTGGGGGTGCTTATAAGTTTATAAGAAGGGAGGATTGTAATTCCTTGTGGAAGGGCTTTCAAAATAATAAAAGCAAGTCAACAGTAAGGGAGGATACAATGTTACCTCAATTAAAAAAAGTGAACCCATTTACTAGCACTAGCAAAGGATCTATGTCGGAAAAACAACTGGGGTATTTGTTAGTAGCTCCAGCGTTATTTGTGATTGGCGCGGTTGCTATTTATCCTATTTTGCGGGCGCTTTGGTTGAGTTTGCATGAAATGCATTTGAAATTTGGCACCCCGAAGTTCATAGGTCTGAAAAATTATGGAGAGTTATTTAGCAACCCAAAATACTGGAAATCAGTCTGGAATACAATTTACTTCACGGGAGTATCAGTATTTTTGGAAGCAGTAATTGGTTTAGGAGTAGCCCTATTGATGAATAGAAGTTTTAAAGGAAGGGGAATTTTAAGGGCTTCAGTACTTATTCCGTGGGCGATTCCGACAGTTATTTCGGCCTTGATGTGGAAGTCGATGTATAATCCGCAGATGGGGGTTTTAAATGATATTCTACTGCGGATTGGAGTCATTGATGGGCCGCTGGCCTGGTTAGGTTCTAAACAGTTGGCTATGTGGGCAGCAATTATTGCTGATGTCTGGAAGACTACTCCGTTTATAGCTTTGTTGATTTTAGCCGGCTTACAGACTATTCCGCAGAGTCTTTACGAAGCAGCCCGGATAGATGGAGCGAGCAAGTGGCAGCAGTTTAAGAATATTACTTTCCCGCTGGTCAAACATTCATTATTGGTTGCTTTATTGTTTCGGACACTGCGTGCTTTTCGGGTCTTCGGTCTGCTTCGAGTCTTAACCGGCGGCGGACCTGCTAGCAGTACGGAAGTTTTATCCTTACGGGCTTATAAAACGCTATTTAGTTACTTGCATTTTGGAAAGGGCTCAGCCACTTCTGTAACAGTGTTTGTGGGGGTTTTGATTATAAGTTATATTTATATTAAAGTACTAGGAACCGACCCAAGTCGGAGATAAGGGAGGAATATAAATGTTAAAGGAGAAAAAACAGGTTTCTTTAGCGAGGATTTTCTTTTATCTCTTCGTAATTGCTTTTATTCTAGTAATTGCGTTTCCATTTTTCTGGCAGGCGCTAATGTCTATTAAACCGAAGAGTGAATTATATTCGATGCCGGTGAAGTGGCTGCCGAGTAAAACCGTATTCCATAGGTATCTGGATATTTTTACCCAGCGGCCTTTTGGGCGGTATATTCTAAATAGTATAGTGGTGTGTACTGGTACTACCCTATTTTCGCTGCTGGTCGGTTCGTTTGCTGCTTATTCTTTAGCTCGGTTAGAGTTTAAGGGTAAGGCGCCTATTTTAGCTTTAGTTCTGGCGTTATCGATGTTTCCACCGGTAGCTATTGTGTCACCGCTGTATTTAATGCTCCAGAATTTAGGCTGGCTAAATGAATATATAGGGCTTATTTTTCCGTATACCACCTTTACAATGCCGATGACTATCTGGATTTTAACTAGCTTTTTCCGGACAATTCCCTTTGGTTTGGAAGAAGCAGCTAAAATAGACGGGGCGACCCCTGTGCAGGCGTTCTGGAAGGTGATTTTACCGTTAGCTGCGCCTGGTACATTTACGGCTGCTATTCTGGTCTTCATTATGTCCTGGAATGAGTATCTGTTTGCGTTGACATTCATGCCCAGTGATAAAATGAAGACAGTTCCGGTGGGTATCACTATGTTTCAGGGTCAATATGAGATGCCGTGGGGGGAAATTGCAGCGGCGACAGTGGTAGTTACTATTCCCTTGATAATTTTAGTTCTTATTTTCCAGCGGCGGATTATTTCCGGCTTAACTTCGGGAGCTATTAAAGGATAATCGAGGGTTTTCGGCTAAAGCAAATATTTTTCAGTAGGCAAAGGACTGATTGCTGGGGGAGAAAAAGTAGCAAAGAGGTTCGAAAGTCTAATCTTTAGAGGAGGTGATAGATGAGAAATAAGCAAGAAGTGAAGTTTTCTGCTTAAGGGAGAGAGATCGGCTTTAGAAATTCAAACTAATGACTAAGGGGTGAAAAGATGAAAAGAAAAAATCTATTTACACTCGGAATTGTAGTAGTGTTGGTTTTTGCCTTGACTGTATCCGCTTCTGCTTTGTTTGGCTTTGGAGAAGATGATGAAGAAAAACAGGAAGAAGTAACTATTACCTTCAGTACAGGAAATGATACCACAGGAGCCAATACTAAAATAGTAGAGAAATTTGAGGAAGAACATCCCAATATTAATGTAGAGTATGTAGAACAGCCCAACTCTAGTGATAAGCAGCATGATACGTATGTAACTAAGTTAAATGCAGAAAGCTCAAGTGTTGATGTGTTTTCAGTAGATGTAATTTGGCCGGCTGAATTTGCGGCGGCAGGCTGGCTGTTACCGCTGGATGATTATATTGACCAGGATAAGTTTTTACCGGGTACTATTGAGGCTACTAGTTATCAGAGTACTTTGTATGCGGTTCCCTGGTTTACTGATGCGGGACTGCTTTATTACCGCAAAGATATTGTAGATGAAGCTCCAGAGACGTGGGATGAATTATACACTAAAGCCCAAAAACACATGGGAGAAAAAGGTACTAAAATGGGCTTTACTTTCCAGGCTAAGCAGTATGAAGGGTTAGTCTGTGACTTTTTAGAGTATGTCTGGGCCAACGGCGGTCAAGTACTAGACGGGCAGGAAGTTGTAATTAACAGCCCGGAAAATGTAGAGGCCTTGAAGTTCTTTAAAAAGCTAGTCCAGAGCGATATGAGTCCGGAAGGGATCACTACTTATGATGAACCAGCTAGTTTAAAACCGTTTAAGGAAGGATTATCTGTTTTCCACCGTAATTGGCCTTATGCCTGGGGAATATTGCAGAGCGAAAATGCTAAGATGAAAGGTAAAGTTGGGGTTACACCAATGCCTAAAGGTCCGAATGGCGACTCGGGAGCTGCTACTCTCGGCGGCTGGAACTTAGCAGTCAATAAGTATACTGATAATAAGGAAGCAGCTGTTGAGTTTGTTAAGTTTGTCACCAGTTATGAGATGCAGAAGTTTAATGCTGTTGAATCTGCCCGGAACCCAACCAGAAAGGCAGTTTACGATGATGAAGAAGTAATTGAGGCTAATCCGTTCATGGAAAAATTATATGATGTCTTTATTAATGCTCGACCGCGGCCGACAACTCCGGTCTATCCGCAAGTTTCGAATGTAATTCAGGAACAAGTTCATAAAGCATTACATGATGTTAAAACATCGGAGCAGGCTTTAAAAGATGCGCAAGCAGAAATTGAAGAGATTATGAAGCAAGTAAAATAAATTGATAATTTATTTTGAAATTAATAACTGGAGATTGTTTATAAGCTGCCCTGGGTATTTGCCCAGGGTTTATAAGTAATTAATCAGCTGATAGCTATAAATATTAATGCAGATGATCCACCAGCAACCCTTGATATAAGCGAGTAAGTTATGATAAGATAGCTTTGCATGCTGACTATTTAAGTATATAAGAAGGAGCTTGGTTTTAATGGCTGATAAGAAAATAACTATTTATGATGTAGCAGAAACGGCAGGAGTAGGGATTGGGACTGTTTCCCGGGTGTTGAATGATAATGATAATGTAAGTGATAAAACTAGAGAACAGGTTTTAGAGGCTATTGAAGAATTGAATTATCAGCCCAGCGGTATGGCGCGGGGGTTGGCCCGGCAGAAGACTGATTCGATTGGGGTAATTGTACCTGACTTCACGCGGCATTTTTTTGTCGAAGTACTAAGTGGAGTGCAGCGTACTTTGGAAGAATATGATTTAGATTTGGTTTTATTTAATGTGGCTAATACAGAGCACAAGGAAAAATACATAAAGAGGGTATTGAGTAAAAAAAGAGTAGATGGAGTGTTAGCTATTACTTTAGAAATGACTGATGAAGAAGTGGCTGAATTCCAGCGGGTGGATATGCCGCTGGTATTAGTAGATGATCATAAAGAACAGGTAAGTTCGATTTCTGTGGACGATATTGCGGGTAGTAAAAAGGCAATTGATTATTTGGTAGAATTAGGGCATCGTAAAATTGCTTTTTTGAATGAAACACTAGAACACCGGCATGGTAAGCAGAGGTATCAGGGAGTAAAAGCTGCTTTTACCGAAGCGTCATTAGAAATTGATGATGATTTGTTTAAATTTGATGAATATACTGTCGAGTCAGGTTATCAATTAATGCAGGAAGTACTGTCTTTACCTTCTGCTAAGCAGCCGACAGCTATTTTTGCCGGTTCCGATAATCAGGCGATTGGAGCCTTAGAAGCAATTAAGGAAGCCGGACTGTCGGTGCCGGAGGATTTTGCTTTGGTAGGCTATGATGATATCGAGTTGGCCCGCTACTTAGAGTTGACTACGGTCAGTCAGCCTATGTTTGAGATGGGGAAGTCAGGAGTAGAAATTTTAGTTAAGCAGTTATTAGGAGAACAAGAAGAAGTTGAAACCAAAGAAATAGAACCAAAATTGATTATTAGGGAATCTTGTTAGGAGGAATGGCTATGACGCAACAATGGTGGAAAGAAGCAGTAGTCTATCAGATTTATCCGCGTAGCTTTAATGATTCTAATGGAGATGGAATTGGCGATCTACAGGGGATAATTGAGAAAGTAGATTATTTAGATCGATTGGGAATTGATGTGGTCTGGTTAAATCCGGTTTATGAATCACCGAATGATGATAACGGTTATGATATTAGTAATTACCGGGCGATTATGGATGAGTTGGGAACGATGGCAGACTGGGAGGAGTTGCTGGCAACGCTGCATGACCATGATATAAAATTAATTATGGATTTAGTTGTCAATCATACCTCTGACGAACATAAATGGTTTATTGAATCGCGCCAGTCTAAAGATAATCCGTACCGGGATTATTATATCTGGCGGCCTGGTCAAAACGGTAACCCACCTAATAATTGGGGTTCCTTTTTTGATGATACGGCTTGGGATTATGATGAACAAACTGGAGAATATTATCTGCATTTATTTTCTAAAAAGCAGCCGGATTTAAATTGGAAGAATCCGCAGGTGAGAGAAGAAGTGTATGAACTGATGACTTGGTGGCTAGATAAGGGAATTGATGGGTTCCGCATGGATGTGATTAATTTAATTTCTAAGCCGGAAGGCCTTCCAGATGGTAAGGAGGGGGCTGGTGTCAATGGTTGTGAACATTTTGTTGATGGACCGCGGGTGCATGAATACTTACAGGAGATGAACCGGAAAGTTTTGAGTAATTATGATGTGATGGCAGTGGGGGAAACTCCAGGAGTTACTGCGGAAGAAGGAGCAAAGTATGTAGCAGAGGATAGAAATGAATTAAATATGGTCTTTCAGTTTGAACATGTTGATATTGACATCGGTCCTGATGGTAAGTGGGGTGTGATTGGCGATTGGCAGTTGACAGATTTAAAAGAAATTTTGAGCAAATGGCAGTATGAGATGCAGGAGAACGGCGGTTGGAATAGTTTATATTTAAATAATCATGACCAGCCACGAATGGTTTCCCGATTTGGTGATGATGGAGAATATAGAGTGGAGTCGGCTAAAATGTTAGCAACTTTATTACATACTTTACAGGGTACTCCTTATATTTATCAGGGCGAAGAGATAGGGATGACCAATGTTCCCTTTCAAGATATTGAGGAAGTTGATGATATAGAAACAGTTAATAATTTTACGGCAATTAAAGAAAGTGCTGGCAGTTATGAAGCAGCAATGGAAGTAGTCCGCTATAGAAGCCGAGATCATGCTCGCACTCCTGTGCAGTGGGATGACAGCCAGCATGCTGGATTTACTAGTGGAGAGCCGTGGTTAGAGGTTAATCCTAATCATACAGATATTAATGTGGAAGCAGCTTTAGCGGATGATAATTCAGTTTTTTATTATTATCAACAGTTAATTGAACTGAGAAAAAAACATGACATTATTGTTTATGGAGACTATGAATTACTACTGCCTGAAGATGAACAAATTTATGCTTATACTAGAAGCCTTAATGATGAGCAACTACTTATAGTTCTTAATTTTTCAGCTGATAAGCCTAAATTTGTGCTGCCGGAAAGTATAGATTTTACTGCTAAAGAGTTATTAATTAGCAATTATGAAGTTGCTGAACAAAATTCAATTGAAGAAATAGAACTTGAGCCGTATGAAGCGCGAGTGTATAAACTAAAATAGCCTTCTATAATATTTAGTTTAAGTTTGAGATTGAGTCTGAGCAATTCATAAAATCAATGACTGTAATGGTTTGCTCAATCTCAGCCTCAAACTAAACACGTTATCCTATAAAACAGAACAATTGAGAATATATATCATTAAGTTAATGCGTAGGAATACTTTTCAGAATAATAAGGAGGAATAAATATGGAACGAGAATGGTGGAAAGAAGCAGTAGTCTATCAGATATATCCGCGCAGTTTTAATGATTCTAATGGAGATGGAATCGGCGATTTACAGGGGATAATTGAGAAAGTAGATTATTTAGAGCGGTTAGGGATTGATGTTGTCTGGCTGAATCCTGTTTATGAGTCGCCGAATGATGATAACGGTTATGATATTAGTAATTACCGGGCGATTATGGATGAGTTGGGAACGATGGCAGACTGGGAGGAGTTGCTGGCAACGCTGCATGACCATGATATAAAATTAATTATGGATTTAGTTGTCAATCATACCTCTGACGAACATAAATGGTTTATTGAATCCCGTCAATCTAAAGACAATCCATACCGAGATTATTATATTTGGCGGCCTGGTCAAGCTGGTAATCCGCCGAATAATTGGGATTCGGTATTCGGCGGCTCGGCCTGGGAATATGATGAGCGAACTGATGAATATTATTTACACTTATTTTCTAAAAAGCAGCCGGATTTAAATTGGGAAAATCCCCAAGTAAGAGAAGATGTTTATGAACTGATGACCTGGTGGCTGGAGAAAGGAATCGATGGCTTTCGGATGGATGTGATCAATTTAATTTCGAAAGAGCCGGGGCTGCCGGATGGAGAATACGGCGGTAGTGAACACTTTATGAATGGCCCCCGAGCTCATGAGTTTCTGCAGGAGATGAATCAGGAAGTTCTGAGCAACTACGATATTATGACAGTGGGAGAGACGCCCGGAGTTGATCCTGAGGAAGGCTTGAAATATGTAGGAGCCGATAGAAATGAACTAAATATGGTATTTCAGTTTGAACATATGCAGCTTGATGTTGGCCCGGAGGGGCGGTTTGGTTTGCCGAAAGAGTGGGAATTAACTGAATTAAAAGAAATCATGAGTAAGTGGCAGCATAAGATGGAAGAGGGAAATGGCTGGAATAGTCTATTTCTCAACAATCATGATACTCCCCGCCTGGTATCTCGCTTTGGAGATGATAATGAATATAGACGAGAATCAGCCACAATGCTGGCTACTTTTCTGCACACTTTACAGGGGACTCCTTATATTTATCAAGGAGAAGAAATAGGAATGACTAATGTTCCCTGGCAGGATATCGAGGAAATTGATGATATAGAAACAGTTAATCATTTTGAAGAAATGAAAGAAAAGGCAGGTAGCAAGGAAGAAGCGATGGAAATAGTTAGACATCGTACTCGAGATAATGCCCGGACACCGATGCAGTGGAATAGTAATTATCAAGCAGGGTTTACAACAGGAACTCCTTGGTTAAAACTGAATCCTAATTATGAACAGATTAATGTGGAAACAGCTTTAGAGGATCCGAACTCTATTTTTTACTATTATCAGCGGTTGATTGAATTAAGAAAAGAATATGGAATATTCATTGACGGGAAATATGAACTTATTTGGGAAGAAGATCCGGAAATTTATGCTTATTTACGGAGAAAAGGGGAAGAAAAGTTACTGATTATTCTTAATTTTGACCAGGGAACTCCAGTATTTAATTTACCGCAGGAGATTGATTGTGAGGAACAGGAATTATTGATTAGTAATTATGAAGTATCTTCTCCGGAGGAGTTAGCGTCCATTAAATTAAGACCCTATGAAGCAAGAATCTATAAGTTAAGTTGATAAAATCATAGGTGTTAACTTAAGTCAAATTTTAGTAATTTAGAAATTTAAAATAAAGCATTAATAGTATTAAGTTTGAGGAGATTTACCACGAAGAGGTTTGAAGTTTAAACCCGAAGGTGAGGCTGAGCAACCTCAAACTTACCTATAAAAACAAAGCAATTAGAAGAGTATATATTACCAGATGTAAAATATAATTTTTTATAATAGAGGCGGCAGGTAAGCTGCCTCTATTATGTAATTTCCATTATGTAACTGAGGAGTAAATATTTAATTTTAATTTATAATTAATGACATAACTGATATAATTAAGTTAAAGATAGAATCACCTAGACATAATTTAGTTAAGAAGTGAAGGAGGGAAAAAATGGGAGACTTAAAATTAGACCAAAGAAATAAAAAAATTTTTGGAGTGTTTGGAGGATTAGGGAATTATTTTGGGGCTGATCCAATTATTTTGAGGTTAGTATTTATATTTTTGTGTTTTTTCAATCCTGTATTAATACTATTTTACCCCTTAGCGGCATTAATTATATCAGAATAGAATTAATGAAGTGTTCAGGGAAGATAGAGAGATTATTTTTCTATCTTTTTCTTTGTTGCTCCTATGTTAATTTTTACTATTTAATTAGTAAAGAGGAAATTATTCTATAGAAATAAAGGAATTTTATTACTTTTATATAAATATTATACCAGAATTAAGGTAAATAAATAGGCTATAGCTTAACTTAAATAAATCAGTGCAATGGGAGGAAAAAGATATGAGCAGTAGTCAGCAGCAAGTATCTGATATTTACTTAAAGCGAGAAAATTTAAAAGAAGCAGAAGCTAATCTTCAGGAGGCAAAGGAAAAATTAAGGGGAGTAGAAGCTGATCTGACGGAAGCTAAAAAGTATTTTAAGTATTTAATAGTTAGTTTATTATTTTTAGGACCTAGCCCCTGGGTGCAGGGCTCTAAACGAACCTTTTTAATCTTTATGGGGTTTGCCTTTTTAGTTCATGTAATACTGATGGATATAGGTATTGATCAGGTGATTACTGTTTTATTTAAGAATGAGTGGGATAAGAGGCAAGCGGAAGTAGAAAAAAAGACAGAAACGGTAGAAGAAAAAAGGCAGAAATTATATGGTGCCTTATCTAATTTAAAAGGAAAAAATGCAGGAGTAGAAAAGGCAATTAAAGAAAATATTCTAACTTCTCGCGAAGAAATTTGGAAAAAGTTAAAACAGATTAGAGAAGAAAAGAATAGAGAAAATATCAGCCATACAGGTTGGGTAGATGATAAGCTGCTGCAGGATATTGTATTGACTATGCCCTTAAACAAACGGGAATTTATCCAACTGCCGGGAAGTAATCGGAATACTTATGATAATTTCGGCAAAGAATTTTTAACTGAAATTCAAGAATATTATTTTTCTGAGCAAAAAGAAAGCCCAGCAGAGAGTGAGGAACATCCCCTGCAAGCAGAGGTTTCTACGTTACTCCTGGGAAAATATATAGATATTTTAGAGATGTATCAGGCAGGAGCTTCGTTACTAGAAATAACTAATAAATGTAAAACCAATGAAAAGGAATTGCTGGAATTAATTAATACGGAAGTAATTGATTTAGAAATTGAAGATTTAGTACCGCAGAGAATTTATCAAGAGATTAAAACTGTGTTAGAAGAAGTGGGAACTAGCGATTTTGTGGCCTTAAGAGAGCGGGTAAGTGAAGAAATAAATTCTAATTATATTAACTTAATGTTAGCTTATGAACGCCAAACAAAGCAGATGAACCCTGAATTAGAAAAAAGCCGGCGGGAAGTAGCGGGTCAGCGGAAAACTATAATTGATTTAGACGAAGTTGAGAGCGGTTCTCCAGCGAATGCCGAAGCCCAAAAACTGGAGAAAGAATCAGATTCAAAAGAGGAAGAAACTGATAATCAGTCCCCTAAGCCGTCGGAAGAACTGGCAGCAGAAAAAGAACTAATATCGCAGATTATAACTGAATTTGAGAGCTATTATGAAGAACATGAGGCAGCAGTACAGATTAATCAACCGCAGTTTAAAGAAAATTATTTTGTTAATATAGATTGTGATAAACAAGAATTATCCCGAATTTTAACTGATTCTCCGTTGGTTTACAAAGTGGATGACAAATGTTTTGCGCTGAATTCCTGGATTTTATTAGGGTTGGCTAAAACAGTATTTGCTTCTTGGGAGCGGGCTAAATTTATAGTAATAGAAATCAAAGTAAGAGATATTTTAGGTGTTAACCAAGTGAACAAATCTGATTTACTGGAGTTATTAGCAGAATCTGATCATTTTCAATTAAAGAATAACAACCGCTTTGTTAAATTTGTAAGTACCATTGAAACTTTAAAAACTTCTCTGCAGGATACTTATCAACCATTTAAAAAAAGGACGCAGACTTTAGCAAAAATAAGTGAAGTAGATGAGGAGTCTAAAGCAGAAAATGAGGGGCAGAAAGAAGAGGAGAAGGAAAATACCGAAGAAGAAAGTAAAAAAGTTCAATTAGACCCCCAAAGTCTGTGAAAAAATAGCTGGCGGAATAGCAAAAGTGAAGAGGTGAATTTTAAACAGCCAGGTTTCTGGCTGTTTTTGCTTGTTAGAAACTTGATAACCAGTCAATAGGGTTAAAAAGGAATATTAAGTTGAGTTATGAATAATAATAATTGGTAGCCATTCACTTTAGGAGGGAGAAAATGGATAATAGGTTGAATCGGGCTACCCTAAAAAAAGGATTGGAATTAACTTTATTTGTAAGTCTGTTAACTTTAGGGGGGATGTTTTTATTTACGCTAGACAAGGAAGTTTGGGATAAAGTTCTCCATGTAAAAAGTTCTTATTTAGTTTTAGCTATGTTAATTAGCTTTCTGATGTGGGTAGTAGGCGGGGTACGGATAAAATTAGTTGCTGGGGGGGTAAATGAACAATTAGGGCTTAAGGAGGCAGTGAGCATTTTTTTATCCGGGGCATTTGTTTCTAATGTAACTCCCTTTGCTTCTGGAGGAGGTCCTCTCCAAATATTATTACTCTATCGGGAAGGTTTTTCATTAGGTAAAGCAACTACTGTGATTATTACGCAATTTATAATTAGGCTATTATTCTTTGGGGTTGCTGCGCCTGTATTGTTTTTTCTCTATAATGATTTGATTAATCCGCAATTAATACCAAATAATATATTTAATTTGCTTATTATTTTAGCTTTTGTCATTTCACTATTAATTATTTATTTGGCCTGGCAGCCGGAAAAGATAAAAGTAGTAGCGGATAAATTAAAACAGGTTCCCATTTTAGTGTCAGTTCTGGGGCGAGAACGGGTTAACAACTATACAGCTCAATTTTATCAAGAAATGGATGAATTTCATACGGGGATTATAAAATTAACTGCGGATAACCAGAGTAGTTTAATCTGGACTAGCGTATTTACTGTTATCTATTGGTTGTTGTTTTTTTCGATTGCGCCGGTAATTTTGCTGGGTTTAGGAGTGAAACCTTCTTTTGGGCAGGCTTTTGTAGTGCAGACGGTTTTTTATTTAATTTTACCCTATATACCGACACCCGGGGCGAGTGGATTAGCTGAAATTGGATTTGCTGCTTTATTTTCTAGTTTTGTACCGGGGGGAGTAGTAGGATTATTAGTACTTGTATGGAGGTTTATGACTTTTTATGTAGTATTAATTATAGGAGGGCTTGTTTTATTGAAAAAAATTGCTCATTCTGCAATCTAGGTATAGTGTGTTAATTAACAGTTGACAATTGACAGTTGACAATTAAGAACAAATTTAAAACCTTATAAACTTTTAAATT
>CAYFUT010000007.1:70938-73545 GCA_964346395.1 uncultured Halobacteroidaceae bacterium | reverse complement strand
TTGCTGCTAGGCGGCTTAGTTCTATACTTCACTGTCTTCAATTACGAGGTCTAAGGTTTCCATCAGGTCTACTGTTTGATAATTTTTCAACTCATTTCCGTTTTTATCGGTAATTAGTCTGACTACTGGTCGCTCCGGCCAGCCGGGGTTTTGTTGTTTAACGATTCCCTGCTGCCCATTGGTTAATTTAACTGTAACTCCGGTAGGATAAATAGCTACGTTGCGGAGAAATTTATTCACTAATTTACTATCAAAGTGAGTGCCGGCATGGGAAAGCAGAAAGTTAGTTGCTTTATTGACCGGCCAGCGGTCGCGGTAACAGCGGTCGCTAGTTAAAGCATCAAAAACATCAGTAATTGCTACAATGCGTGCTAATTGGTGGATGTCCTCTTTTGTTAATCCCTGCGGATAGCCGGTACCGTCTATCCGTTCGTGATGGGAGAGAATTATGGTCCGGGACAGGGGACTGATATTATGATATTCTTTGGTATTTTCATAGCCTAATTGCGGATGTTCTTTTACGATTTCATATTCTTTGTCGGTTAAAGAGGCAGGTTTAGTAAGTATTTTTTCAGGGATATAAGCCTTTCCAATATCATGGAGCAAAGCACCTACTCCTAATTTGAGTAATAAACTGCGGTCAAAGTTTAAGCGGGTTCCTACTAACAGCGATAGAATAGCTACGTTGACAGAGTGGTCAAAGGTATAAGAATCAGTGGTTTTAATATTGAGTAAGCTAACTAGAATTTTATCCCGCTCGAGAATTTCTGAAATTAAGTTTTTAACTGTTTGGTTTACTTGCTTGACATTAATTTTTTTGTTTTGGGAGATGTTTTCTATGGTGTGGTGGATAATTTTGTGGCTTTGCTGTCTAGTTTTAGGCTTGACGACATCGTTAACTTCTATGTTTTTTGATTTTTCATCTTCTACATAAATATAATGAATACCTAATTCTAATAATCGATTCTTATAATCTAGAAGGTTATTACATTCTGGATATAGTAGAACTCTGTTTTGATGGTAAATTGGTTTAGCTAATTTCATAGTGGAGGTTAAATTTCTTACGTTAACTAGGCGCATGATTTCACTCCCTAAAATAAGTATTGAGTATACAAAAATTATAGCAAAATTACTTTATCTTGTCAAAATAATTTACCATTTATCATTTATCTCAAAGTAAAAATAAAATTTAGTAAAATAATAAAAATATTACTATATAAAATAATTTATTGAGCCCTTTTTTTCTTTTTGGTAACCTTAGTTAAGGCTAATAAAATTGATTTTTTGCTTTAATTTGATATAGTAAAAGAAGAAAGTAAGGAGGGAGAAGATGAAGCAAGTAGACTTACATGTTCATACTAGTTATAGTGATGATGCGGATTATACTCCGCAGGAGATAATAAATAAAGCTAAAGCAAAAGGACTAGCTTGTATAGCAATTACTGACCATAATACTACTGATGCGGTTGAGGAAGCTATAAAGTTAGGGAACAGTAATGATGTGGAAATAGTGCCGGGAATTGAACTGGATACTAACTATCTGGAGAATAATTTACATATTTTAGGCTATTATCTGGACTGGAAATCCCCCGAGATTGATGAATTATTAGGAGGACTGCATGCAGCCCAGCAGGAACAATTTCAGAAGCGAATTGATAAATTACAGGAGTTAGGATTTCAAATTACTGCTGAAGAGGTATTAGCAGAAGCAGAGGGGCTCAGCCATCCGCCGGGCGGGCTGATAGCTGAGTTATTGCTATCTAAAGCAGAAAACCAAGTTGATAAACGATTAAAGCCGTATTTAACTGGAAATAAAAGTGATCAGCCTTATTTCAACTTTTATTTAGATTATTTTAAGCAAGGCGGGAAGGCTTATGTGCCCTGCTGGAAGCCTGATTCTCAACGGGCGATTGAAGTTATAGCAGAGTTAGGTGGAGTTCCGGTTTTAGCCCACCCTGGGTCTACGCTAGGGGAGAATGATGAGGAATTAATTAGTAAATTATCAGCTGTAGGTCTACAGGGAATAGAAGCTTGTAGTACTTATCATCAACAGAAAGAAGTAGAGTTTTTTAAACATATTGCAGTTGAAAATGATTTGTTAATCACGGCCGGAAGTGATTTTCACGGTAAGTTGAAACCGGAGATTGAATTAGGAGAAATAGAAGGAAATGATTATGAAGTAGTAGAAGAACTAAAAAGAATGGCTGCTGATGCAAATTTGTTGAGCAACTAAATTAGGTGGGAGGTTGCCTAGATGAATGATTATGTAGTACGCGTCATGACTACTAATCAAGAAATAAGGGCTCTAGCAGTAAATTCTACAGAAGTAGTAGAGAAAGCCAGAGAGAAACACCAGACTACTCCGGTAGCTACTGCTGCTTTAGGGAGAGCCTTAAGTGGAACTTTACTGCTGGGGACAATGTTAAAATCAGGAGATCAGGTAGGACTAAAAATTGTTGGGGAGGGCTCGCTGGAAAAAATAGTTACGGAAGCTAATAATCAAGGCGAAGTGAGAGGTTATGTTGGTAATCCTAAATTAGGAATTAAGAGTAATCAAGCAGGAAAATTAGATGTAGCCTGGGCAATTGGCAACGGACAGCTGCAGGT
>CAYFUT010000007.1:69260-70838 GCA_964346395.1 uncultured Halobacteroidaceae bacterium | reverse complement strand
GTCAGCCGCTTGATTGCCGAGGGTTCGACGCCGGAAGAACTGCTGGAGGAAGTGTTAGCTGGGTTTGAGTTTAAAGTGCTGGCTGAGCAAGATGTTGAATTTAACTGTCGGTGCAGCCGCGAGCAGATTACTGAAGTGATGGCTAGTTTGGGTCAGGAGGAAATCGAAGCGACTTTAGAGCAAGAAGGCCAGCTAGAAATAGAGTGCCACTTTTGCGGCCAAAAGTACCAGTTTGACGAGCCAGAGGCTAAAGAAATTTTAAATAATTAGAATAACGATAACGGAGGAGGGAATAAAATGACAGAATGCGGCAACTTAGAAGCAAACAAAGAGATGTGTACCTGCACCTATCCCGGCTGTCCGCGTAAGGGGCAGTGCTGTGAGTGTATTGCGTACCATCAGCAGCGCGGGGAAATTCCGGGCTGTTTATTTCCTGAAGAAGCAGAAAAGACTTACGATCGTTCAGTTGAATATTTTGTAGAAGTTAATTCTTAAATTAAAGTAAGGGGGGCTACTGCCCCTTACTTTATTTATTTTTTGGAGATAATAATTAAAATTAAGTAAAACGAAGTAGGGATAACTAGGCGAAGTAGGGATAAACAAACGAAGTAGCGACTTGATAAATCAAGTCGCTACTTCGTCTGGTTGTCCCTACCTGGAAATTAACTAACTTCTTAGTTGACCTAGTTTTGGTTTTTACTGTTGGGGAGGTGAAAAGATAATGGTTAATGAAAGGTTGAAATTAGTAGCTAATTTATTAGGTTCCCTGTTAATTGTTTTAGGGGTAGTATTATTGCTGCCGCTGTTAATTAATTTGTTATATGGAGAAGAGTTAATAACAGTTTTTTTGCTGCCGGCGGGACTGGCAGTTGGTTTAGGAGTTGTTTTTAACTTTATTGATGCTGGACAGACAAAAATTGATTTAACTACTGGTATGCTGGTCTGTGCGTTAGGCTGGATTATTATTTCTATGTTGGGCGCTCTGCCGTTTTATTTAGCTCTGGATTATTCGTACCTGGATACTTTTTTTGAAACCGTCAGCGGGTTTACTACCACGGGGATTACTGTTTTTACCGGCTTACAGGAGATGCCGAAAGCAGTTCAATTTTGGCGGTGTTTGATACAATGGCTGGGCGGGTTGGGGTTTTTGACTTTCTTTTTGGTAGTTACCTTTCGCGGTCAGTCGGGGATGTTTCAGCTGTTTACTGCGGAAAGCCATAAAATTAATCAAAGCCGGCCGGTACCTAATGTATTTAAAACAATCAAAATATTGTGGGTGATTTACGCTGGATTTACCATTCTAGAGATAATATTATTGCAAATATGCGGTTTATCTTTATTTGATGCAGTGACACATTCCTTTACTACTTTATCGACTGGTGGGTTTGCCAATTATGACAGCAGTATTGCTTATTTTCAGCAGGCGGGCTATCAACATTATAAATTAATAGAATATTTAATAATAGTTTTTATGGGGCTGGGAGGAATAAATTTTTTAGTCCATTACCAGGTATTATCGGGAGATATAAAGCAGTTATGGACGGAAATTGAGATGAAGTATTTTTGGGGCACGATTGC
>CAYFUT010000007.1:20048-69160 GCA_964346395.1 uncultured Halobacteroidaceae bacterium | reverse complement strand
GGAATTAAATTAATTCGAGTGGCTATTTTAAATAAATTAATGAAACGGGAGGTAAGAAAAATATATTACCCTAAGCGGGCTGTGCTGCCGGTAGTAGTAGATGGCAAGGTGATTCCGGATAAAGAAATTTTTCGGATGGTAGCGATTGTGGTTAGCTGGGTAGGATTAATAATAGTTGGCGGCGGAATTACTGCTTTATTTTCTGATTTACCGGCCTGGAATGCATTTTCGGGGATGTTTTCGGCCGTGGGGAATATCGGCCCGTTTTATTTTAGTGTAGCTAAGATGCAGAGTTTATCGGGAATAATCAAGTTTACTTATATTTTAGGTATGTTGGCCGGGAGATTAGAGATTTTACCTATTTTTATTATCTTTAGTAAACGAGCTTGGAGGGGATAACTATGTATATTTTAATTGCTGGCGGCGGTGTTGTCGGTCGTAATTTGGTTAAGCAGTTAGTTAAACAACATGACGTAGTGGTAATTGATGAAAAGAAAGAGGTTTGTGAACGAATTTATGCCCAGTATGGGGCAGTTACTATTTACGGTAATGCAACTAAGATTAATACCCTGCGGCAAGCGGGGATTGAAAAGACAGATGTGGCAGTCAGCGTTATGGATCAAGATGCCGATAATTTAGCTTTTGCGTTATTGGCTAATAATTTTGGAGTAGAGCGGATTATGGTTCGCATGCGGGATCCAGAATACAAAGAAGCTTATAAGTTGGCTGGAGCTACTACCATTGCCGGAATTGTAGAGATGATGGCCAAAGAGTTTGTGCTTGATATTAAACAGCCGGAAGTTAGAAAGGTATATTCTTTGAGCGGCGGGAAAGCGGAGATTTCTATTTTGAATATTCCTGAGGAAGCTGTAGTAATCGGGAGTACTATTTCTGAAATAGCTCGGGATGATCAGTTTCCCGATGAATTATTGATTGCTGGAATTTTTGATAAGGAAGAGGAAAGATTAATTATTCCCCATGGTGATACCGAGATAAATAGCGGAAATCAAGTATTTTTAGTGGGTCCGGCTGATAAAATCACCCAGGCAGCTAATTATTTAACTGAATAAACAAGTTGTTTCTCTAGCTTAAAACAGCAAACTACGATACAATAATTTCCGCAGGGGAATTATTAGCTTATTAAAATCCATTTTTTTCTTTAAAATTAAATAATTTAAAACAGCCTGTTGAGTTGATTTGCTTTTTGGTTTAATATTTATAAATTTAAGAAAATTCCAACTTTGATAAAGGAAAAGAAAAGTTAAGTCTAGAATAATTGTAATTAGCAACTAAATTTAAAAGAGGATTTTGTGGTCTAACTATAAATTTTATTTATAGAGACTTCAACTATTTTTAGGAGGTGAAAGCGAGTGAATAGTAAAACAGAACCAGTATTTCTAGAAGAAGCACATAAGATTCAAGAGACGTATGGGTATATTCCGGAAAGAGAAATTGAAAAGCTGGCGGAAAAGTATGATAAGCCGAAGGCGAAAATTTTTGGAGTGATTAGGTTTTACTCTATGTTTTATACGGAACCGACAGGGAAGTATATTATTAGAGTTTGTGATAGTCTATCCTGTCATCTGAATGATTCCCAAGATATTGTGGGAGCGATTACGGACTATTTGGAAATTGAAGATGGGGAAACGACAGAAGATAAAAAGTTCACCCTGGAAGTAGTAGAGTGTTTAGGTCACTGCGGTGAAGGGCCGGTAATGATGGTCAATGATGAAATGTACACCCATCTAAATAAAAATAAAGCACTTAAAATTTTAAGAGACTGTATTTAGAGGAGGGGAGGGATGCCAATGAAGGAACAACTTTTTTTAAAGACAGAACATGAGGAAGAGCTGGAGCTGAATATTGAAGACTATGAATTTTCTGGTTTAAAGCAGGCTTTGGAAAAGAGCAGAGAAGAAATTGTAGCTGAGATAAAAGAATCTGGTTTGAAGGGAAGAGGAGGAGCTGGCTTTCCGACGGGAATCAAATGGGAGTTTGCTCTGCAGGAGACAGGTGAGCCAAAATATATGATCTGTAATGCTGATGAGGGAGAACCGGGAACTTTTAAAGACCGGTATCTTTTGGAATATCAGCCGTATAAAGTATTGGAAGGAATAGTGATTGCGGCTTATGCTACCGGTGCTACTGACGGTTATATATACATCAGAGGGGAGTATGCTGAGCCGATTGATATTTTTGCCGAGGCAATCAAGAAGGCAAGAGAAAACAATATTTTAGGAGCTAATCTTTTAGACACCGATTTCAGCTTTGATTTAGAATTAGTTAAGGGAGCAGGAGCTTATGTTTGTGGGGATGAAACTTCTTTGATTAATTCTATTGAAGGAGAGCGGGGCCGGTCGCGGATTAAACCGCCTTATCCAATTCAAGAAGGATTATTTGGGCAGCCGACAACCGTCAATAATGTAGAAACGCTAGCTACAGCAGCAGAGATAATCAAGCAGGGGACTGAACAGTATACTAGTTTAGGAACCGAAAATAGCCGGGGTACCAAATTAGTTAGTATCAGCGGGGATGTAAATGAACCGGGAGTTTATGAAGTAGAATTTGGTAAAGCAACGGTAGCAGAAATAATTGATGAATTTGGCCAAGGAATAAGAGATAATCGTGATTTAAAATTTGTGATTCCTGGCGGGATTTCTACAGCAATTTTGCCGCGGGAAAAGATAGATGCTTCTTATACGTATGAAGACTTAGAGGAAGCAGGAAGCGGCCTTGGTTCAGGAGCAATAATTGTGGTAGCCGAAGGACATGAGTTGATTGATATGCTACTTAATGTGGCGGAATTTTTTATGGATGAAACCTGCGGAACCTGCTTTCCCTGCCGCGAAGGGAATAGGCAGATCTATCATATTATCAAAGAAGCGAAGGAGAAGGACGGATTTACAAAGCGGGATTTAGAAATTATTAAAGATATCGGAAATACAATTAGATTAGCTGCCCGCTGTGGTTTGGGGCAGGCTTCGATGAATTTTATCCGCTCGGTAGTGGATAATTATACTGATGAGTTAGTAGCAGGGAGGGAACAGTAATGGTGAAGGTAACAATAGATAATCAGGATTTACAGGTAGAGCCGGGAACTACTATTTTGGAAGCAGCTGAGCAGGTTAATATTAATATTCCTACTTTATGCTATGATGAAGAGCTATCAATTTATGGAGGATGCCGCCTTTGTGTAGTAGAGGTAGAGGGAGAAGACGGCTTACAACCAGCCTGTGCAACTGAGGTTGCGGAGGGAATGAAAGTAAAGACCCATTCTCCCCAGGTAAGAGAGGTTAGGAGAACGTTATTTGAATTAATTATTGCTTCTCATGATATTAGCTGCCGGTTGAACTGTCTGACCTGCAGTCGAAATCAAAACTGCGAATTACGGGAGATTGCTCAGGATGTGGGAGTCAGTGAAGTAAGACTTCCTGCCCTGGATAAAGGATATAATGATGATAATTCAAGTCCTTCAATTGTGCGGGAACCGAATAAATGTATTACCTGCGGGAAGTGTATTAGAAAGTGTGAGGAGGTTCAGGGTGTAGGTATTTTCACCATGGCTAACCGCGGGCCGGCTACGGAAGTAACAACTTTTGAAGATAAGGGAATGGGCAATGTAGAGTGTACTAACTGCGGGCAGTGTATTCATGCTTGTCCGACAGGAGCACTGCATGAGGTTTATCATTATGATAAAATTTGGGATATATTGAATGATGAGGATAAGTTTGTTGTTGTTCAGACTGCTCCCGCAGTTCGGGTAGCTATTGGAGAAGAATTTGGAGCAGAACCAGGAACTATAAGCACAGGACAAATGGTCTCAGCTCTTAAGCGGTTAGGTTTTAATCGAGTATTTGACACTAACTTTGCTGCTGATTTAACAATTATGGAAGAAGGACATGAATTAATTGACCGCCTGGAAAATGACGGTAAACTGCCGATGTTTACTTCTTGTAGTCCAGGCTGGATTAAATTTATTGAACATTTTTATCCGGAGTATCTTGACCATGTATCAAGCTGTAAGTCTCCCCAGCAGATGTTTGGGGCGGTAGCTAATACGTATTATGCAGAAACAAATGATATTCCTGAAGAAGATATGGTAGTAGTTTCTGTTATGCCGTGTACAGCGAAAAAGTATGAAGCTGGCCGGGGAGAGATGGATGAAGATGTAGATTATGTCTTGACTACCCGGGAGTTGGCCCGGATGATAAAAGAGGCAGGTATTGATATGCCGGCTCTGGGAAGCAGAGATTATGATAAGATGATGGGGGCTTCCAGTGGAGCAGCTAATATTTTCGGCAGTACAGGAGGAGTAATGGAAGCAGCTTTACGAACTGCTTATGAAGTGATTACCGGCGATGAATTAGCTGAATTAGATTTTACACAGGTAAGAGGGATTGAAGGAATCAAAGAAGCAGAGGTTGAAATTGATGGGTTAACGGTAAAGGTAGCAGTAGCCCATAGTTTAAGTAATGCTAAAAAAGTGATGGAAATGATTAAGAATGGAGAAAAGGAATATCACTTTATAGAATTTATGGCCTGTCCGGGGGGCTGTATCGGCGGTGGAGGTCAGCCGATACCTACTAATCAAGAAGTTATTCAGGCTCGGATGGATGCTATCTATGAGATTGATGCCGGTAAGCAATTGAGGAAATCGCATGAAAACCCCGAAATTAAAGTCTTATATAATGATTATTTAGGTGAGCCCAATGGACATAAGGCTCATGAACTGCTGCATACGCATTATATTGAGCGGGGATAGAGTTCACTCAGCGGAAACTAAAAAAGTTTTTGATAATGCTCGGGGCGCCTAAAGCGGCGCCCTGTTTGTTATTTGAGATTTGTTATTATCTAAAATAATATGTATTAACTCAATGCATTTTTTCAAATCCTACTAAACTTTAGTTTAAGTCAATTAAACTAAAGTAATTACCAGGCTGCTTTGTTCTTGATTGTTAAAGGTTGACTCTAACTTAAACTTAATCTTAACCTAAGGTCGCCGCCAGGCGATTTTTTTATTTTTCAAGGAGGGAGTTGTTTGCTTATCTAGAAGTAGTTAAGTTAAGACGTAGGAGGGGAATTAGAAATGATTAAAGTATGTTTGTTTGATTTAGGAGGCGTAGTAATTAATACAGGATTTGAAACAGTGTTTAACCATTATCAGCAGGAACGGGGCTGGGATATAGAAAAATTAAGAGAAAAGATATTTAGCGATAAATATGAATTGCTGCTGTCGGGCCAACTTTCCTTGGCTGATTTTATAGACTGGATTGCTGGTGAAGTAGACTTAACTAAAGAACAGCTAGAAGAATTTGCGGATGATTATTATTATTCCGGCCAGGTAAAAGAAGAAGTTGAAAGGATAATTCGCCAGTTAAAGCAGAACTGCCAAGTGGGACTAGTTACTAATGATATTGGTTATCTACAGCAGAAATTTGACTATCTTGGTTTGGACGGATTATTTGACCAAGTGATTAATTCGTTTGCTGTTGGGTACTGTAAACCTAGCCTTGAATTTTATCAGGCAGTAGTGAATCAATTGGAAGTGCCCCCAGCAGAGATTCTGTTTATTGATGATGATCAGCAGAGTTTACAGGTAGCTGAGGAAGTGGGGCTTTCTGTGTTAGATTTTACAGGAGCTTTTCAGCTGCGCCAGGAACTGAAAAAATTAGATCTTATTGAATAGGAAGTTGATTATAGTGGTTGACTGTTATATTTTCCGGCGGAATAGGGAGGGTATAGATGAATTCAGCTTTAAACTGCCCTTTGTAATCGGAAAAGGGAACTGCTTTAGTTAGGTTATTTAAGTTGGCCCAAAATTGGGATGGGACCTGATAATTAGTGCGCCAGTTTAAAATTTTATCAGCAATTTGGTGAGGAAAAGCATATAGATGCTTAAGGTTTAAATCACTGACATTTATTTTTAGATTAACTTCTTGTTTGATTTCAGAACCCCAAAAATAATTTCCGGAAGGACGATTGATCTTGTTGTCTATAAAAGAGGTATCGGGGCGAGAGGAAGAGGTACGGAGGCCCTTTTGGCTAATTTTTTCTAATTCTTCCGGTAGCTGTTTTGCATTTTTGGGGAAGTAATGATATAGTTGATGGGGAATAGAGTGGGAAGTATTGGTTAAGGAATAAATTTTTTTAATTTTATTTAATTCTGTCAACTGTTTTTTCGGGGGGAGTTTTAGTTTGGCCATTTTTTTCCTCCTAGATTGATAGTAGAAATATTTGCGTCTAACTATACATTATTATATCATAATACATAGATAAAAATACAAATTATTTGGAGCTAAAATTAAAACTAGGAGTTGACAAAATAATGGATGGAACTGAACAAAAGGTAGGTCTTTTAGGGGGGACTTTTGATCCGATTCATCACGGGCATTTGTTGGTAGCGGAATGTGCAGCTCATAAGTTTGATCTGGATAGAGTAGTATTTATACCAGCTGGAGATCCACCGCATAAACAGGAGCAGAAAATTACTGCTGCTGGCGACAGATATCTGATGACCTTGTTAGCTACAATAAATAATCCTAACTTGACGGTTTCCCGGTTGGAAATTGACAAACCTGGCCTCTCTTATACTTTGGATACAGTACGTGAATTTAAAAACCAGCATCCGGGAATTAAATTTTACTTCATTACTGGTGCGGACTCTATTTTGGAAATTTCTACTTGGAAGCAGCCGAAAAAGTTATTGGAGACAGTAGAATTTATTGCTGCTAGCCGTCCCGGTTATTCCCTGTCTGATTTAGATAAAGAAGTATATGATAAATATCAACATCGGATTCATCCTTTACAGGTGCCGCGGTTAGACATTTCTTCTACTAATATTCGCCAGCGAGTAGCAGAAGAGCGGCCTATTAAATATCAGTTACCGGAAGAAGTAGAAATGTATATAAAGAAACATGGACTGTATAGGGAGGAAAGCGATAATGACTGAACAAGAAGTAATTGAAAAATTAGAGGAAAAATTAAGCGCAAACAGATTAGAACATGTATTAGCAGTGCGTGATGATGCAATTGAATTGGCCAAACAGTATGATGTTGCTGTAGAAAAGACTCGCTGGGCTGCTTTGCTGCATGACTGTGCCAAGGAATTATCCAATAATATCCTATTGCAAAAGGCAGAGGAGTTTGGTATAGTTATAGACAGCGTTTTTGAAGAGGAACCCGGATTATTACATGCTCCCGTAGGGGCTGAAATTGCCCGACGGGAGTTTGGGATCGATGATGAAGAAATTTTAGAGGCGATTCGAGTTCATACTTTAGGCAGTAAAAACATGTCAACTTTAGATAAAATTATTTACCTGGCCGATCATATTGAACCAAACAGAGAGAATGGAGAGGCAGATAAACTGCGGCAGCATATAAAGAATGATACTAGAGGGCGAATACTTGATGAAGCAGTACGGATTGCCTGTGAAGATACAATCAGATATCATTTAGATTTAGGAGAAACGATTCATCCGCAGACTGTGGCTGCCAGAAATTCGTTATTATAAATTTTAAAGGAAGAAGGAGGTAAGGGTGAAAAAAGCATCTGCAGTACTAATTATACTAGTAGTTATTGTGGGTTTAGGAATAGTTAATTATCCAGAAGCTGCTGCTCCTTTGCTGGAGAATATTATCAGTAATAGAAAAGTGACAACAGAATCAGAAACTACCAGTTTAGAACCAGAATCTAATGCAGAAGATAGTTTTAATTTATTAGTAGTCGGAGCGGATGCCCGGTATCAAGAGCAGAATCGAACTGATACCTTAATGATTGTTAGTTTTGATTTGAAGACTGAACAAATAGGGATTTTATCTATTCCCCGAGATACTCGGGTAAAATTACCGGAAAATAAGGGATACCATAAAATTAATGCTGCTTATGCTTATGGAGGGATTGAGCTAACGAAACAAGTAATTGAAGAAGAATTTCAAATTCCGATAGATTATCATTTGCAGGTAGGTTATCAGGGATTTGAGAAATTAGTAGATAAATTTGGCGGAGTAGAAATAGATGTAAAAGATGATTTGAATTATGTAGACCAAGCGGCTAATTTAAATATTGCTATTAAAGCAGGTAAGCAGACTTTAACTGGCAGACAGGCTCTTGATTATATTCGGTTTAGAGATAAAATAACTGGGGATATTGGGCGAATAGAGCGTCAGCAGAAGTTTTTACGGGCTGCTTTAAAACAGTTGTTAAATTTAAAGACAGTCTTCAATCTGCCCGGATTAATTGAACAGACGATGGCGGCGGTAAAGACAAATATTGAGTTGAAGGAAGCAGTGGGTTTAGTAAGAAATTTTGCGGATATTGGCTTACACCAGGTAGAAATGGTAGTTTTGCCCGGTGAACCAGATTATATAGAGGGAATTAGTTATTGGCTGCCGAAAAGAAAAGAGAGTAAAGCAGTAATTAATTCTTTAATTACAACCAAAAGATATTTCCAACATCAGAATATTAAGTTATCGGTTTTAAATGGAGCAGGAATTCCTGCTTTAGCCCAGCAAGTATCTGCTGTATTAAGCAAACAAGGGTATGAAATAATTAATGTTGGAAATGCTGATCATTTTAACTATCAGCAGAACCAGGTTGTTACTTCTAGTCAGCAGGCTAAAGAAGCAGCAGAGTTAGCTGATTCTTTAGAGGGTGACTTGCAGGTAGATGATAGTCAAGAGCAGATAACAGTAATTATAGGGCAAAAAAATTGGGGTTGAAAAATTATAGGGGGTAATAGTTTTAATGGAAATGAGTACTGAAGAATTGGCTAAACAAATTGCAGCTAGTGCTGATGATAAAAAGGCGGAAGATATTGCAGTACTTGATATGCGGGAGATTACTACTCTGGCTGATTATTTTGTGATTTGCAATGGGACTTCTAATACCCAGGTACAAGCTATTGTGCGGTCTATTGAAGATCAATTAGCAGAAGAAGAGATAGAACCAATCCGCAAGGAAGGATTAGAAAGTTATCAGTGGGTAGTGCTTGATTATGCAGATGTAATGGTCCATGTATTTGACCAAGAACAGCGTGAATATTATGAATTAGAGAAGTTATGGGGCGATGCCGAACAGATTGATTGGAAAGAATAACTTAGTTAATTATTGACAAATTGGTTGTCATAATTTATAATTGATTATAACTAAATACGGTTCAGATAGCGGAGAACAGGAGTAGTAGGCAGTTAGATGCTGAACTCGCCTGGGAGCTATATAGGTGAACTGGTAGTAGCCTATACGGGTAACAGCCGAAATACTGTGTAAGAAAGAGGATGCAGTTAAGGAAATTATACTTAATTGTATCAAGTAGGGTGGTACCGCGAGGAACCCTCGTCCCTATTAAAGATTTTTCGCGATCTTTACTAGGGACGAGGGTTTTTTATCGGTTAAAAATCGTTTAAGTTAAGTTGCCGCCAGGTGATTTTGGTTTAAGAAAAAATGAGAAGGAGGAATTTTACAGATGGAAGAACGGTATAATTTTTCTGAAGTAGAAGCAAAGTGGCAGGAGATTTGGGATGAGGAAGGGATTTATCAAAATGAAGCTGATGAGGGGCAAGAGAAACATTATGTATTAGAAATGTTCCCTTATCCGTCCGGAAATCTACATATGGGACATGTCCGGAATTATTCGATTGGAGATGTTTTTGCTCGTTATCGAAGAATGCAGGGGTATAATGTACTGCATCCAATGGGCTGGGATGCTTTTGGTCTGCCGGCAGAGAATGCAGCTATTAAACGGGATATTCATCCGGCGAACTGGACAGAAGATAATATCGCTAGTATGAAGCAGCAGTTTAAGCTGATGGGCTTTAGTTACGATTGGGAGCGGGAAGTAGCTACCTGTGACCCTGATTACTATCAGTGGACTCAGTGGTTGTTCCTGCAGTTTTATAAAGAAGGACTAGCTTATCTAGAAGAATCAGAAGTCAATTGGTGTCCGGACTGCCAGACAGTGTTAGCTAATGAACAGGTTATCGATGGAGAATGCGAACGGTGTGATACAGAAGTAGTCAATAAAGAACTGGAACAGTGGTTTTTAAAGATTACTGATTATACGGAAGACTTGTTAGCTGACCATGAATTATTAGCTGATTGGCCGGACAAAGTAAAGCAGATGCAGAAAAACTGGATCGGCCGCAGTGAAGGAGCCAATATTGAGTTTGGAATTAAAGATAGTGAAGAAACCTTAGAGGTATTTACTACTCGACCGGATACTATCTATGGTGCCACTTATATGGTGTTAGCTCCTGAGCATCCACTGGTGGAGAAATTAGTAATGGGAACTGACCAAGAGGAAGAAGTTATGGAGTTTGTCAACCGCATGAAACGACAAGATGAAGAAGAACGGGTTGGAGATGATGCTCCTAAGCTAGGAATTAAGACAGGGATTAAAGCTATAAATCCTGTGACTGAGAAAGAAATTCCGGTAATGATTGCTAATTATGTCTTGATGGATTACGGAACAGGAGCTATCATGGCCGTACCGGCTCACGACCAGCGGGACTTTGAGTTTGCTAAGAAATATGATCTGCCGATTAAAGTAGTGATTGAACCGGAAGATAAAGAATTAACGGGGGATACTCTGGAAGAAGCTTATGCTGGAGATGGAGTAGTAGTCAACTCAGATATTCTAAATGGTTTAACAGTAGAGAAAGCTTTTGAGAAGATTGTCGATTACTTTGAAACCGAAGGCATTGGCGAGTATGATGTAAATTATCAACTGCGGGACTGGTTAATTTCTCGCCAGAGGTACTGGGGAACTCCGATTCCGATTGTGTACTGTGATAATTGTGGAGCGGTACCGGTACCAGAAGAAGATCTGCCGGTGGAACTGCCGACGGAGGTAGAGTTTACCGGTAAGGGAGAATCACCGCTAGCTAAAGTGGAAGAATTTGTGCATACTACTTGTCCAGAGTGTGGAGCAGATGCTGAGCGGGAATTGGATACCATGGACACTTTTGTAGATTCCTCTTGGTATTATCTGCGCTATACTAGTCCTGAGGCAGCAGATGCTGTATTTGATGAAGATCGAGTTAATTATTGGATGAATGTGGATCACTATATTGGGGGCGTTGAACATGCTGTGATGCATTTACTGTATGCCCGATTTTTCATGAAGTTTTTACATGATCAGGGACTAGTTGATTATAGAGAACCTTTTTCTAAATTATTAACGCAGGGAATGGTTTTGCTAGAAGGCGCTAAGATGTCTAAATCAAAAGGTAATGTAGTTGATCCGATGGAGATTTTAGATGAATACGGAGCTGACGTAGCTAGATTATTTATTCTGTTTGCTGCGCCGCCGGAAAAAGATTTAGACTGGAGTAATGAAGGAGTAGAAGGAGCAGAGCGGTTTTTGAATCGGGTCTGGCGGCTAGTAGGCAATAATTTAGAGCAGCTAAAAGCTGCCGAAGATCAATTTGAAATTAATAATAAATTAGAGAAGACACTTCACCGAGAACTGCATGTGGCTATTAGAGATGTAACTGCTGATATTGAAGAGCGAGACCAGTTAAATACTGCTATCAGTTCGATTATGGAATTAGTCAATGCTGCTTATAAATATTTAGATGAGACTGACGAAGTTAATGATGGGTTGTTAAAAGAAGTAGTAGAAACCATAATCTTACTGCTGGCGCCGTTTGCTCCTCATATGACGGAAGAATTATGGGCCAACTTAGATTATGCAGGAAGCGTTCATAATGAAGTTTGGCCGGAGTATGAAGCTGAGGCTACTAAAAAGGATGAGATTGAAATTGTAGTCCAGGTCAACGGTAAGGTAAGAGATAAAGTGGAAGTGCCGGCTGATATTGAGGACGAAGAATTAAAGCAAGTAGCAAAAGAACAAGAGAATGTTCAGCGCCATATTGAGGGGAAAGAGATAGTGAAGGAAATAGTAGTACCTAAGAAACTAGTCAATATTGTTGCGCAGTAAATTATAGTTTACAGTCATAAGCGTTAACTTAAACCAAATTTTAGTAATTTAAAGTGGAACATTAGTAATATTAAGTTTGAGGTTGAGATTGAGGTTAAGCAACCGTTACAACTAATGGTTATAATGGTTTACTCAATCTTAAACTCAACCTCAAACTCAATGTATTATATCTATAAAAACAAACTAATTGGAAAAATATACATTAAGTTAACGCACATGAGTTTAAAATAAGAGCTAGTAGCGGCCTCGTTTCTATTGTATAAATAGGGACGAGGTTTTTTTATTGTTTAATACCAGAAAATTATATTTTTTAGCGGTTATAGGTAATTTTTGTTTGCAACTGGGTTTAGTTTGAGTTTAAGATTGAGATTAAGCAAATCATAAAAAGCAGTAAATTAATTAAAAGGAATTGCTTTTTTTAATCTGGTTGACTTAAACTCAATCTCAGTCTCAAGCTAAGTCGCCGTTAGGTGATTCTGTTCTTTGAGGTGTTAGTCAATTGAGCTTGAGGTTAAGTTTGAGGTTGAGGATCTGCTCAAATTGAAATTTAGCTTTAACCTGCTATTAATTAGCTTATAATTAAGGCAGTAAAAGTGAAAAATAGTAATAATCAACTTATCATGCAGAGAAGTGGAGGCTAAAGAGATGAAAAAAGAAGCTATTCATTCTATATTTGAGAACATTGCCCCTAACTATGACTGGATGAACTGGGTTATCAGTTTAGGATTACATAGATTATGGCGGAGAAGAGCTTTAACCAAACTGAATATTGAATCGGGGGCTAGAGTGTTGGATGTCTGCTGTGGTACCGGCAACTGGACAGTTAAGTTGGCCCGGGAAGTTGGCCCGGAAGGGGAAGTGATAGGGGTTGATTTTAGCGAAACTATGTTAGAAATTGGGGTAGAAAAAATAGAAGATTTAGATTTGAATCAGGTAACACTAAAGCAGGGAAACACTTTGAATCTTAAATTTAAGGCAGAAACTTTTGATTATGTTACCGTTGGATTTGGGTTAAGAAATGTTACTGACCTTCAGCAGGCGCTGGCAGAAATGAAGCGAGTAGCTAAAGAAAGGGGAGTGATTGCTTCGCTAGAACTTTCTCATCCAGTATATAAAGGCTATCGTGAATTGTTTAATATTTATGTATTTAATGTAGTACCTTGGTTAGGGAAGTTATTTACTAATCAGTACGAAGAGTATGCCTGGCTGCCTAAATCTTTAGCTGATTTTCCCGATAGTAAAGAACTGGAAGAAATTTTTAGCAAAGTGGGCTTTAAACAGGTGAAAGCTGAACTATTTGCCGGAGGTGCGGTGGCCTTACATATAGGAAAAAAATAGCAGTTAAAGGAGGGAGATTAAGATAAATATGGAAAGATATTAGATAAAGAGGATTTAGGAGGGAAAACTAATGGCGCACAGGACTTCTCGCTCGGGATATAAAAATTTAGTTGAACGGTTGAATGAATTTCCCCAAGGAGCACCTCCGTCTGATACTCTGTATGAAATATTAGAGATGTTATTTACTGAACGGGAGGCGGAACTAGTATCTTTACTGCCGATTAGACCTTTTACAGCTCAAAGGGCTAGTAATGCTTGGGGAATGGAAGAAACAGAAGCGGAAAAGATTTTAGATGAATTAGCCAGCCGGGCAATTTTACTTGATATAGAAAAAGAGGGAGAACAAGTTTATGTTCTGCCGCCGCCGATGGCTGGGTTTTTCGAGTTTTCCATGATGCGGACAAGAGGAGACATTGATCAGGAAGTATTGGCTGATTTATTTTATCAGTATATGAATGAAGAAGAAGATTTCATTAAAGAATTGTTTACAAGAGGTGAAACTCAACTGGGACGGGTGTTTGTGAATGAATCGGTACTATCTAATCAAAATGCGTTACATGTACTTGATTATGAACGGGCGAGTGAAGTAATTAAAAATGCTTCACATATTGGAGTAGGAATCTGCTATTGTCGCCATAAGATGGAGCATAAAGGACAGGCCTGTGATGCACCGATGGAAATCTGTATGACCTTTAATAGTGTGGCGCAATCTTTAATTAAGCATGACTATGCGCGAGAAATAGGCGTCAGTGAATGCATGGAGTTATTGGAAAAAGCTAAAGAACATAATTTAGTTCAGTTTGGAGAAAATGTGCAGCAGGAAGTAGGGTTTATTTGCAATTGCTGTGGTTGTTGTTGTGAAGCAATGATTGCTGCGCGCAAGTTTGCTGTTTTAGATCCAATTCATACCACTAACTTTTTACCTCAAATTGAGTTTGAAGACTGTACTGGATGTGGTAAGTGTGTGGAAGAATGTCCAGTAGAGGCAATGACTTTAGTTTCAGCCAATTTACCAGATAAAGACCAAAAACAGGCTAAAGTAGATGAAGATATTTGCCTCGGTTGCGGAGTCTGCAAACAGGTATGTCCCCCGGGGAGTATTAGTTTAGAAGCTCGCGAGGAACGAGTGATTACACCTGTAGATTCAGTCCATAAGACAGTAATGATGGCGATTGAAAGAGGTCAGCTGCAGAATTTAATATTTGATAATCAGGCGCTGGCTAGCCACCGAGCTATGGCAGCAATTTTGGGAGCCATTCTAGAATTGCCGCCAGTAAAGCAGGTACTTGCTAAAAAACAGGTTAAGTCAAACTATTTGGGGCAGTTGATTGATAAATTCAACTAATACGTAACTTATCCTAATTAATGTAAAATGTATAAAAATTACCAGCAGGGATATACTAAGCTCTGGTAGGTGATAATTAAAATGTTAACCCTAAAAGAGAAGAAATTGTTTGTTGCTATTGGGCTTGTGATTGTTATTAGCGGTGGTTTGATGGTTTATAATCGAATAGAAAAAAGTTCAGCTGTAAAAATAAAAAAAGCTAATTCTGCTCCCCAATCTTCTTCCCCCGAGGAAGCTAAAAAAAGCCAAACACAAGAAGAAAAACTTTTAGTTCATATTGGAGGAGCAGTTAATAATCCGGGGGTTTATGAATGCAAATCCGGAACCAGGCTTTATAAAGTGATAGAAAAAGCAGAAGGGCCAACTGACCAGGCTAATCTAAATGCTGTTAATCTAGCTAAACCTGTGCGCGACGGAGAAAAATTTATCATTCCCGCCCAAAGTAAAAAGAATGCTCCCTCTATCCAATCCCAGGGGAGTGCTTTTTCTACAACCGGGAAGATTAATATTAATATAGCTAACCAAAAGAAATTAGAGCAATTATCAGGAATTGGCCCTGCTTTAGCAAGCCAAATTATTAAGTACCGCCAGCAAAACAGTTCTTTTCAAAGCAAAAAAGAGTTGACTAAAGTTTCCGGCATCGGGGACAAGACTCTAGCTAAATTAAAGGATCAGATTACTTATTAATCGACCACTAGTAAACTTATTTGTTTTGCTAGCTGGCGGTATAATTACTGGTTATTATTTACCAGTTAATGAACAGCTGCTTTTTATGTTATTAGGATTAATAATTTGGTTAACGATAATTACTATTTATATCTGGAGAAGCAATTATCAGTGGTGGAGATATGTGTTAGGACCGATTATTTTTTTATTAGGGACTGTTTATTTTCAGGCGGAAGCTGTAAATTGGCAGCAGGAAGAGCTGAAGCGGTATTTGAATCAGCCAATTAAAATCAAAGGTAGAGTAAAAAGAGTAACCGGAAAATCGGACTCGAAGAAATATGTTTTGACTGATCTTAAATTTCCTGATTTACCCCTGACTACTGATAAAAAAGTTTTAGTAACTTGTTGGCAGCCGAAACAGAAATTCAAACCAGGAACTGCCATTTTATTAACTACTAAATTGCACCGCCCGGCTCCCCAGTTGAACCCCGGCGGATTTTCTTATCGGAAGTATTTACGCCGGCAGGGAATTTATGCAGTAGGAGAAGTGAATAGTGGGGCAATAGATAAGATAGGAGGCGAAAGAAATCTGCTTTTAGATTTATTGTTTGATTTTCGCCGGCAGCTTAGCGAACAGATCAACTGCTGTTTTACTGCCCCTTATAATTATCTGCTTCAGGCTTTATTATTAGGTCAGAAGGATAAGCTGCCGGATAAAATCAAGCAGTTGTTTCGCAGATTGGGAGTAAGTCATCTGTTGGTAATTTCGGGGTTTCATTTAGGCCTAATCAGTTATTTTATTTTTCAATTGACTGTCGGCCTTAGTGCCGGCAGTCAAATAATAGTGATAGAATTTGTTTTAACTGCTTATTTAATCTTAACGGGAGGACAGCTGCCAGCTGTAAGAGCTCAATTATTGATTACCCTGACAATAATTGGCCAGTATTTGAATCGGGGGACTGACTTATATAATCTGCTGGCGGGAGTAGCTATTATTATTTTGCTAATCAACCCGCAATCTTTATTGTCGGTGAGTTTTCAATTATCTGTAGGAGCGGTAGCTGGAATCGCTGCTTTAACCCCGGTAATCAACTATTATTTAAGCTGGCTGCCTAATAAAGTTAGTGAGGTAATAGCCTCTACTTTTGCGGCCCAGTTAAGTTTGTTTCCTCTCTTAAGTTATCATTTCAATCAATTTCTTATTACTGGAGTTCTAGCCAACTTGATTTTACTGCCCTTAATTAGTCTCAGCTTAATTGGAGGACTGATTTTCAGCTGTTTAAGTCTGCTGTTGCCGTCGGGAGCTCGATTGATGAGTGAAGGGCTTAGCTGGTTATTACAATTAGTTGTCTATGTAGGGCGCTGGCTAAATAGCAACTTAAGTTTGGTGTTAACTGTTGCTACGCCCAACTTATTGGAAATAGGCATCTATTATTTGTTAATTTACTGTGGATTCAGGGTGCTGCAGCCAGTTGTAATTCCTTATAAGAAAAATTATCGGCGCTACCTTACTATTATAGGGGTAAGTGTAGTGTTTTTATTAATGAGCAACTTAGGAATTATAGGTCAAGATTTACGAGTTACCTTTTTAGCAGGGCAGGGGGATGCTGTTCATTTACGAACTCCCAGCGGTAAAAACATTTTGCTTGATGGCGGGAAAAGGGGGCAGGCAGCGGTAAATTTCTTGCAGAGTAGGGGCGTAGATGAGTTGGACTTAATATTCATTTCCCATTTTCATCAGGATCATGCTGGGGGACTGGTGAAAATAATGGATAATTTTAGCATAGATAAAATCTGTTATCCCCCCGTACTGGAAGCAACTGAAACCTATGATGAGGTGTTGCAGCAGGCGCGGCGTAAAAATATTGAGGCAGTTGAATTAAATAAAAGAGACCGGCTTAGTCTGGGAGAGACTGCAATTAAAGTATTGGGCCCCGGGCAGTTAATTACAGAAGAACCTAATAACAATAATTCTTTAATTTTACAGGTGGTTTATAACCGGTTCAACTTATTGTTGACGGGAGATATTGAAAGATTAGCTGAAAATAGATTAATTAAATACAGTCAGCAGGTAGAAGCTGATATTTTGCAGGTTCCTCACCACGGTAGTTCAACTTCCAGCAGTCCTGATTTAATTAAAGAAGTAACCCCCCAAACGGCTGTAATTTCAGTGGCTAGAAATAATAGATACGGTCATCCTGACCAAGAAGTGGTGAGTAGATTTAAAAAGCGGGGAATTAAAGTTTTACGGACTGATAAGCAGGGGGCAGTGACTATTACTACCGATGGGGAAACCTATAAATGCCGAACTTATTTAAAATAGTTAGTTAAATTAACAAATAAAAAAAGGCCATAGAATGACTCTATGACCTAAGGACGGATAAACATCTGCGTCCAGAAAGTTTCTCCTTGTTTGTTTTTGGCCAATCCAACCCCAATTTCAGTAAACTCTTGGCTGAGGATATTTCTCCGATGGCCGGAAGAGTTCATCCAACTAGTGACTACTTCCTGAGGAGTGCGCTGTCCTTTAGCGATATTTTCCCCGGCTGTCTGGTAGTCAATATCAAATTGCTTCATCATTGCAAAGGGTGACCCATACTGGGGAGATTGATGGCTGAAATAATTATTCTCTCTCATATCTTCAGATTTAGTGCGGGCTACTTGCGATAACTTTTGGTTATGCTGATAGGGCTCAAGTCCAATTTTTTGCCGTTCTTGATTAACTAAGTCGACTACTTTTCTTTCCTTAGCTGCTATATTATTTATTTTTTCTGTTTCTTGATTGCCGTTGGTTTCTTTGTTTACTGGTTCGGGAGGCGGTGTTTTTTCCTCTCGGGCAGGAGGGGTATCAGTTTCTGCTTGTGGCGGCAAATAGACCCTATTGCCCGGATAAATTTTATCTTTATTTTCAAAGTGATCGTTTTTCTTTACTAACTGACGGAATTTAACATTATGCCGGCGGGAAATCCCCCATAAGTGGTCACCTTTTTTAACAATACAGAAATTTTTCTGCTGGGTAGAATTAAATTGGCGGTTGGATTTCTGGGCTGCTACTGTTGAGTTAGCAGCACCAAAATTGATTGTTAATATTGAAACAGCTGATAAAAGAATACAAATTATTAGTTGATGTTGTTTTTTCACTATTGTAACCTCCTTGTAATTTCAATAAAATAAGCGGTGGTTAGAACCACCGCTTATTTTATTATTTAATTTTATTGTTGATTTTGAGTGGTGTAGTCAGCATTAGTGGCTAACTTATTTTCATATTCATTAATCATTTGTTTTACCATTTGTCCACCAACAGATCCACATTCGCGAGAAGTTAAGTTACCCCAGTATCCAGATTTGTACTCATCACTAATATTCAGCTCCTGAGCAGCTTCTTGCTTAAACTTATCCATTGCTTGCATTGCTTGTGAATTCAATAGTTGATTGCTGTTATTACGGACAGACATGATTGATTACCTCCTTAATTAGTTAGTATAGAGTGAGTTATCCTTGGGGCTGAAAAGAACCAGTTTTACTAGCTAAATCGTAATTTTCAGTTTCGTTCTGGATTTGGGCCTGCTGACTTTGGTCTTGTTGATTTTGAGTGGTGTAGTCAGCATTAGTGGCTAACTTATTTTCATATTCATTAATCATTTGTTTTACCATTTGTCCACCAACAGATCCACATTCGCGAGAAGTTAAGTTACCCCAGTATCCAGATTTGTACTCATCACTAATATTCAGCTCCTGAGCAGCTTCCTGCTTAAACTTATCCATTGCTTGCATTGCTTGTGGATTCAATAGTTGATTGTTGTTATTTCTAACTGACATTTTAAAAACCCCTTTCTGGTTTGGTGAGTGATTGATTAGTTTATCTTTATTGCATTACTTATTGTTCAGTTAAAAGCTGAATTTTATACTTAGTAAGTTTTAACTTAAACTAATTATCTTTCACAAGTTCTAAAGTTTATGTTATAATAAAATCGAATGTAATATTTTCAATTTCAAACCGCAATTTTTTGTTTATTCCATACCAGATAAGCTGAAATAAAAAAGTTCTTTGATCAGATTTTAAGAGAATAAATTGAAACTAATATGTAGAGGTGATTATAAGAATGCAGCACGAAGAAGTATTTAAGAAAAATTTGACGGATCTTAACTCCATTTATTTAGCTTATGGAGAAGATGATTATTTATTAGAGGAATTTGTAAATAAATTTAAATCTACATTCATCGAAGACCAATTAAACAACTTTAATTTTAGTATAATTAAGGATACTAACAATTTAGTGGGAGATATAATTAATGCGGTGGAGACGCTTCCCTTTATGGCGGATAGACGAGTGGTTATTATTCATAGTTATGATTTATTTAATAGTAAGGTAGACAATATTGATCAGTTAGCTTCTACTCTTGCTGATTTTCCTGATACTACAGTAGCTTTGTTTGTAAGTCATAAACAGCCGGATAAGAGAATGAAATTATATCAACGAATGAAAAAATACGGAAAGCTTTTAGAGTTTAATTCGCCTCAATATCAACAGTTAGATGATTGGGTAACCAATAGAGCCAGGCAGGAAGGAAAGAATATAACTTCGGGAGCAGTTAAACTGTTAGAAGAGGCCTTTAGTAATGACCTCCAGCGATTAGGGAATGAATTAGAAAAAGCAATTATTTTTGCAGGAGAAAAAGATACGATTACCCGCGAAGATGTAGAGAAAATTATTAGCCAGGATTGGCTGGTAGCTGATAATGTGATTTTTGATTTTGTAGATGCTATTGGTCGAAAAAATATTTCGCGTGCGTTAGAGTTACTAACTGATATTTTACAAGAAGGTTCGGATCCAAAGCAGATTTTAGGAATGATTGCCCGCCAGGTACGTCTAATGATGCAGACTAAATTATTGGCCAGAAAAGGATGGTCGGCAAAAAAAATTGCTAATAAATTGAATCAACATCCGTATCCCATAAAAAAATGCTTAAAACAGAGCAAAAATTTTACAGTAGAGGCTTTGGAAAAAGCTATGGAAAGATTAGCGGAAGCCGATTATAAATTAGTTACTGGGGCTGATCAGGAATTTGAACTGGAACTACTCGTGATTGATCTTAAAGAAACAGTATAGAGATCCAAGGTTAGAAAGAAAGCTGTAAACAGACCGGGTGGGAGGGTATTTTACCTTCAAGAAAACTTTTTTATTTATTCCATGTCAGATAAGCTGAAATAAAAAAGTTCTTTTTTGTCCAATTTCAGCTTATCTGACATTCCATAACCGCAAATAAAAAACTTTTGAAGTCAGGTGAAAATCCCCTCCCACCCGGTTTTATTTCAGGGAATAAATTATATTTTAAAGTTGGATATCTACATAGAGATCCAAGGTTAGAAAGAAAGCTGTAAATTAAAGTTTTAAGATTGGAGACTTATAGAGATATAGATAGCTTGAGGTGAAAATATGGAACTGTTTTCGGGCCGATATTTAACTGAGGAAGAAATTTGGCAGCGGATAGAGAATATAATTGCTGAACGGAAAAGGATTGAAGTTGAATTGGCCAAACCCGAGGTAAGTACTGATTTTGATAAAATGCCGGCTCTGGCTAAGAAACTAGATAAGTTAAAACCGATTTCTGAATTAGCTCTGGAGTTGAAGGAAAAACTTAATGATTTAGAAGAAGCTGAAGAATTAATGGCGGAGCAGAAGCCGGATGAAGAGGTAGAAGAATTATATCAGATATATAAGGAAGACTGCCAGCAAAAGGCAGAACAGCTGTATCAGTTATTGATTGATGAGGGGTATTTGGAGGAAGAGACTGAAGATGAAACTGATTTAGAGATTTTAAAATTTATTGAGTATGTTGGCCCTGAATATGCCTGGCGGTTAGGGATTAATTTAGATTTAGAGACGGCAGAAGCGCGGGAAAGACTGCAGAAATTAGTAACAAAGGGCTTATTGGAGCGAGTGCAGGGAACTATGTTAAAGCGTTATCACCGAGAAGAAGATTGGGGCAAGCATATGAATCATACTTATTATAATTTATCGCGGAAAGGCAAATTATACTTAAGAAACCTAAAACGAAATTCAAACCAACTAGATGAAATGTTAGCCAAATTTGACTAATTAAACCGCAGGGGTTACCCTGCGGTTTAATAATTTGATAATTATTTAGTTAATTGATTAAATTTGCGGTCTAATTTAGACTTTTTTCGGGCGGCAGTGTTTTTGTGCAGAGTTCCCTTGCTTGTTACTTTATCGATGTTTTGCTTAGCTTCTCGTAATTTTTCTTCTGCTAAGTCAACATCATTATTAGCTACTGCTTCTTCAAATTCACTAATGGCAGTTTTCATTTTTTGTTTTCTCTTTTTATTAATTGCTCGCTTTTTCTTATTAACCCGAGCTCGCTTGGCTGCTGAATCAGTAGTTGGCATATTTTCACCTCCTTGAGAAATAAAGAAAAATAATCTATTGACTTTAATTATATTCAGTAGTAGTGATAATATCTACCAGCCACGCAGTAAATTTTATCATATTCAACTTTTTATCGCAAGCAAAAAAGTTAAGAGTTCCCTCAAAATGAATAAGAAAAGAGAATTAGGATAATATAAGTATTGGCTAATCACTTTAATTTTAAGGAGGGATTAGATGGAAGGTTGGTTAGGGGCAATAGTAAGATTTGTGGTTTCCGCCTTTGTTTTGCTGGGAGTAGGTGCTTTGCTCCCGGGGATTGAAGTAGCCGGATTCACTAATGCTTTAATTGCTGCTATTGTAATTGCTATTTTAGGTTATTTAGTTGAAGAACTAGCTGGAGAAGATGTCTCCCCACAGGGGCGCGGATTAATTGGATTTCTCACTTCAGCAGTTGTTATTTATACTACCCAGTATTTAGTAGGGGGGATGGAAGTTTCACTGATTGGAGCTGGATTAGCAGCGATAGCCATTGGGTTAGTTGATATGTTTGTCCCGACGGAGTTAAGATAGGAGTGATATAATGGATAATTTTAATGATTTAGCTAATTTAACTGATCTGGCAGTTGAAGCTCGTGATTTAGCAGTAGAAAGAACTGGTGGAGAAATATCAGGAGTAGCTGTAGAAGAAGATGAGACCGATTATGCTCAAGTATCCCGGATTGAAGTCTCAAATGAAGCTGCTGCCCAGCGAATAGGGAAGCCAGTTGGCAGATATATAACCATTACGTCTGAGCAACTAAGAACTACTAATCGGCAGATACATGAGCAGTTAAGTGGTCTGTTAGCTCAGGAATTAAATAATTTAATAGACTATGCTGCGTTAGCAGATAACACTGCTGAACCGACTATATTAGCAATTGGATTAGGCAATTGGAATGCTACTCCCGATGCTTTAGGCCCCGGTGTGGTTCATCATTTATTGGTTACTCGGCATTTGTATGATGATGATCCGTCTGCTGACCGGCAACAGGGGATTCGACCAGTTTGTGCTTTGGCGCCGGGGGTGTTAGGATTAACAGGGATTGAAACTGCCGAAATAATAAAAGGGGTAGTAGAGCGGGTAAATCCCGATTTGATTATTGCTGTAGATGCCCTTGCTGCCCGGGATAGTAATCGTTTGGCTTCTACTATTCAGCTTAGTGATACTGGAATTTATCCTGGTTCGGGAATTGGAAAACATCGGATTGGAATCACCGAAGAGGATATGGGGGTTCCCGTGGTTGCTGTGGGCATGCCGACGGTAATTAATTCCGTTAATATTGTAAAAGATACTATGAATCAGTTGGAAACTAGAGCGGGAATTAACTTCAACCGGCAAAAACCTCAACAGCAGATAATAAAAGAAGTTCTCAAGCCGTATATGGGAGATTTAATAGTCGCTCCCAAAGGAATTGACCGGATAATTAGAGATACTGGTAGGATAATTGGGGGCGGGATTAATGTAGCTTTGCATCCTGATATTAATCCTGAAGAAGTATCATTATATTTACAGTAAGCTCTAATCTTCCCCCGATTAGAGTTTTTCTTTTAGGTATATATTGGGCTGGAATTACATAAATTTTAGACAGGGAAGATATTTCAGCAGCAACTTATTGGGAAGTGATGAAGGTGGATAGAAAAGAAATAATTTTTTTATTATTGTTAATCATGATTTATTTATCTATGGTTTCTCCTGTATTATTTGGTGATGAAAACTATAAATTAACGGGAAATGTGTTTAGCAAAAACAAAATTTTCGATTATTTAATTAATTTTATTTATTTGGATAAGATACATTCTCAGCTAATATTACAGCAGGGACTGCCGGTGGTTAGAGTTAAACCAGATGAATTAACAAGGCAGAACAATAATTTTTCTCCGGCAGTTAACTTCACCTGTGAATTCATGACTGACCTGCCGCCTTCTTTCTTTCGGCTTGATTCTAAACGGGAAATTAAAGAAGTAACGAGTAGATTTCGCGGTCAATTAGACCAGCAGACAAAGAAGAAAATAAGAGCCGAAGGAACTCACGAAAATGAGGATAAAAGAAGAGTTAAACTTGATTTTTGGCAGACAGAAACAGGTTCTGACCACCAATCAACTGTCAAACCTGATCCACGTGAGCAGTTAAAACCGCCGCAGAAAGAAAGTTTATCTGATAGATTAGATTCAGAAGGGGCGCTAGTAGGTATTTATCATTCTCATACTTCGGAGAATTATGGGAATAAAGGTTATCAAAGTCATGCCGAGGCCGGGGAGAAAGGGGATGTAGTAAAAGTAGGAGACTATTTGGCTAATTACTTACAAAAAGAATATGGAATTGAAACTGCTCATTCGCCGCGGGTACATGATGAAACTTATTCTCAGTCGTATTTAGAATCTTTACAAACTTCTCAGCGGGTAGTACAGGATAATCCTAATTTAAAAATGATGTTTGATATTCATCGGGATGCAATTGGCGAAGCAGAAGAAGATTTGATTACAACTACTATTAATGGTCAGCGGGTAGCCCGGATTATGATTGTAGTTACGGGCAATGATTATTTATCTAATCCCCACTGGAGAAAAAATTTAACTTTTGCTAAGCGGTTGGCCAAAAAAATGGAACAGATGTATCCGGGACTGCTGAGAAGGGTAGAAATGATTAATAATCGGCGGTATAATTTACATGTTCATCAGCGGGCTTTGTTATTGGAAGTAGGAGGGGCTAAAAATAGCTTACAGGAAGCTAAACGATCGATTCGGCTGTTAGGAAATGTAATAGCGGAGCTTATGCAATCAGAATTTGAATAAATTAAAAACTGTGTTATAATTATAGCCGTAAACCTCGGTAAAGGAGGCGGAAGATGAGCACCATTAAACAGAAAAATATCAGGAACTTTTCAATTATTGCTCATGTAGACCACGGTAAGTCTACGCTGGCGGATAGATTACTGGAATTTACAGATACAATTGCTGATCGAGATATGGAAGAACAGATGCTGGATACAATGGACTTAGAGCGAGAGCGCGGAATTACGATTAAAGCACAGTCAGTGCAAATGAATTATCAGGCGCAAGATGGTGATAGATATAAGTTGAATTTGATTGATACGCCGGGGCATGTTGATTTTTCTTATGAAGTATCGCGGAGTTTAGCTGCCTGTGAAGGAGCATTATTGGTGATTGATGCTGCTCAAGGGGTGGAAGCCCAAACGATTGCCAATATTTATCTTGCTTTAGAGAATGATTTAGAAATTATTCCTGTGATTAATAAGATTGATCTACCTAGTGCTGATCCGGATCGAGTAAAGGAAGAATTAATTGAATTAGGTTGGGATCCTGATGAGGCTATTTTGACTAGTGCTAAAGAAGGGATCGGGACGGAGGAAGTTATGGAAGCAATTATTAACCGGGTTCCTCCCCCGGCTGGAGAGCAGGACAAGCCGTTAAAGGCTTTAATTTTTGATTCCAAATATGATTCTTACCGCGGAGTAATTTCTTATTACCGCGTTTTTGACGGCAGTATTAAACCAGGGATGAAGATTAAGATGATGGCTACTGATAAAAGTTATGAGGTTGATGAAGTAGGCGTCTTTAGTCCTCAAATGAAGGAAGCAGACGAAATTACGGCCGGAGAAGTTGGGTATGTTATGGCTAATATAAAGAATGTAAAGAATGCCCAGGTAGGAGATACTATCACTGCAGCGGAGAATCCTGTTTCGGAGCCGCTGCCAGGCTATCAGCCGGCAAAGCCGATGGTTTTCTGCGGGTTATATCCGGTAGATAATAATGATTATGAACTGCTGAGAGATGCTTTAGAAAAGCTGCAGCTAAATGATGCTTCTCTGACGTTTGAGCCGGAAACTTCAGAAGCATTAGGTTTTGGCTATCGGTGCGGCTTTCTGGGGCTGCTGCATATGGAGATTATTCAGGAACGATTGGAAAGGGAATTTGATCTTGATTTAGTAACTACTGCCCCTAGTGTTGTGTATAAAGTCCATAAGACAGATGGAAAGGTGCTGGAAATTGAGAACCCGGCTAAAATGCCGGAGAAACATCACATTGAAAAAATGGAAGAACCTATAGTAGAAGCCAGCATTATGGTTCCTGATGAATATGTAGGGCCAGTAATGGAATTAGCCCAGGAAAAGAGGGGCGAGTTTGTAACCATGGAGTATCTTGATGAAATGAGAGTCCGGATAATTTATAAATTACCGCTGAGTGAGATTGTACTTGATTTCTTTGATAAGCTAAAATCAAAAACTCAGGGCTATGCTACCTTTGATTATGAGTTTGAAGGCTATGCAGAAGCTGACCTAGTAAAGCTTAATATTTTGGTTAATAAAGATTCGGTTGATGCTTTATCCTGTATTGTCCACCGCGACTTTGCTTATAATATAGGCCGAGAATTAGCTAAGAAATTAAAAGAATATATTCCAGAACAGATGTTTGAAGTGCCGATTCAAGCTGCAATTGGGAATGAGGTGATTGCGCGAGAAACAGTGCGGGCTAAAAAGAAGGATGTTCTCCAGAAGTGTTACGGCGGTGATGTTTCCCGCAAGAAGAAGTTGTTAGAAGAACAAAAAGAAGGAAAGAAAAGGATGAAACAAGTCGGCAGTGTAGATATTCCTCAGGAAGCCTTTATGGCTGTATTAACTATTGATGAATAGGAAATATAATGATTAAAATTAAGAGTTGAGGAGTATAATAATGAAAGAAGTTGGCTTATACTTGCATGTTCCGTTCTGCAATCAGAAATGCCATTATTGTGATTTCAATTCTGTTCCCTGGCAGCAGCCTCAGGGAACTAAATTTTTATCAGCGGTAAAAAAAGAACTAAGGCTGTTAGCTGAAGAATATTCAGTAAATCTGAAGACTCTCTTTTTAGGTGGCGGAACTCCTACTGTTTTTTCTGGTCGACAGATAGCTTCTTTAATTAATCAGTGTCGGCAGGAGTTTAATTTGGTTTCGAAAGCGGAAATAACTGTGGAAGCAAATCCGGAGACGGTGACGGAAAAGAAACTAAAGGTGCTTAAAGAGGCAGGGGTCAATAGGTTAAGTTTTGGAGTTCAGGCTTTAAATAATTTTTCTTTGACTAAGCTAGGCCGCTGCCATACCGTAAGTAGAGCAGTTGATAGCTATTATTTGGCGCGGAGATTGGGATATAGCAATCTGAATCTTGATTTGATGTTTGCTCTTCCGGGCCAACTTCCGGCGGACTGGCGCCGGACTTTAGAGCAGGTTTGCCGGTTGAAGCCGGAACATCTTTCTTGTTATAATCTAAAGTTGGAACCGGGAACTAGAATGCATAACTGGGCGCAGCAGGGGGAACTTGATTTAGCTACTGAAGAACAGGATTTAGCTATGTACCATCTGGCGCAGGAATTACTGGCGGATGCAGGTTATCAGCAGTATGAGATTTCCAATTTTGCGCAGCCTGGATTTGAATGCCGGCATAATCGGATTTATTGGCTGAATCAGCCCTATTTAGCAGTTGGTCCGGGAGCTCATTTTTATGATGGAGCAGGGCGCGGTTATAATTATGCTGATTTGAATAGATATTTTCAAGCTTTGGAGGTAGACAACCTGCCGATTAAAGAGTATAATAAGTTAAGTTGGCAGGAAAAAGTGGAAGAAACAATGATGTTGGGCTTGCGGTTGGAAAAAGGAATTTCTTTAGCTGATTTTGAGGAACGCTATGACTGTTCAGTTGCTGATATTTATCAATCAGAAATTGCTGATTTAAGCCGAAAAAATTTGATCAAGCAAAAACAGAATAGATTATTTTTAACGCAGCGGGGAAAAATGGTGGCTAATCGGGTATTGGCTAAATTTTTACTAAGTTAAGAAAAATTCTATTTGACAAATGCGGAAGGAAATGATATTTTTATTATAGCAAGTTATTAGCACTCGACGCTTTCGAGTGCTAATAGAAGAGGGGTGGGGTTATCATTATGGAGATTACAAGCCGGAAAAAGAAAATTTTGAAGACAGTAATTCAAGAGTATGTAATGACAGCTAAACCGGTGGGCTCCAGAACCCTAGCGCGGAGGTATAATTTTGGTGTTAGTTCCGCTACTATCAGAAATGAAATGGCTGATTTAGAAGAAGCTGGCTACTTAGAGCAGCCTCATCGGTCGGCAGGGCGGATACCTTCAGATAAGGGCTACCGATTTTTTGTCGATTCATTGATGGATTATGATGGGCTGTCAGCACAGGAAATTGAGGCTGTAAAGAGGGAATATAATGATTCACGGCAGCAGGAGATTCAGGAATTAATCCAGTATACTTCGCAGATGTTATCCGATTTGACGCGGTATACTTCTTTAGCTTCTAGCCCCCGAGTACAGAAGAGTATTTTTCAGCGGTTGAAGTTAGTTCCCGTGGCTGAAAATAAGATATTGATTGTGCTAGTAACTGATACCGGGCTGGTGCAGGATAAAGTAGTGGAACTTTCTTCTCATCTGAGTGAAGAAGAATTGACGGAGATGACTCGGTTTTTAAACCAAAGGCTGCATGGCATGGCTCTGCAGGAGATTGATAATGACCTACTAACTGAGTTGGCCCGAGACTTAGTCAAGCGGTTGAGTGTTTCGTTTGAAGATTTAGCTTTTTTAACTCAAGGACTATTTACGGATAAATCTTCGTCAGTTGGGAAAATATACTTAGATGGGACTACTTATATTTTAGACCAACCTGAGTTCAATGATATTACTAAAGTAAAAGATGTACTTAAAGTGCTAGAACATCAAGATTTAGTCCAGGAGATATTAGATGAAATAGAAAGTAATCAAGGGGTAGAAGTTTTAATTGGAGATGAAAACACCCGCGAAGAAATTAAGGACTGCAGTATAGTAATTGCCACTTATAGTTTTAAAGGTCGTCCGGTGGGGAAAATTGGAGTGTTAGGACCGACCCGCATGGATTATTCGAAAGTAGTAAGTTCGGTTAAGTTCATGTCGAATTTCTTAAGCAAGTATTTAACTAATCAGTAGAATGTAGGTAGGTGATAGTAATGACAGAGAAAAAAAATGAAGAGCAGGCAGCGGCTGATGCTGCAGAAGAGGGTAGTTCTTCTGAAACTGTAGAAGCAGTTGAAGAAGAATTAGAAACGGCTAGTGAGTTAGAAGAGTTAGAAGCAGAAATTATGAAGTTAGAAGAAGAAGTGGAGGTGGAATTGGAAACTGAGGTAGGTTTAATTGAAGAGAGATTAAACAAATTAAAAGAAGGCTTAACTGCAGCTCAGCAGTTTGAAGAGCAGATTGGTGAGTTAGAGGAAGAGTTGGCAGCTGAAAAAGAAGAAAAAGAAAAGTACGTGAATCGGCTGCAGAGACTGCAGGCTGACTTTTCTAATTATAAAAAGCGGATCGAAAAGGAAAAGAAACGAGCTAATCAGCAGGCCATTAAAGAACTAGTAGAAGATCTACTCCCGATTATAGATAATTTTGAACGGGCTTTAAACACTTCTCAAGATAGCGAAGAAGCGGCAGATGTTCTTAAGGGAGTAGAGATGATTTATAAGCAGTTGGTAGATTTATTACATAAAAAAGGTGTAGAAGAAATTGCAACGGTAGGTGAAGAATTCGATCCTAATTTTCACGAAGCAGCAATGACTGAAGAAAGTGAAGAGTATGAATCTGGTGTAATCATCGAAGAAATGCAGCCGGGTTATAAATTAGATAATCTGGTAATTAGGCCAGCAATGGTTAAAATTGCGGAGTAATGTTATTTGAGTGTAAGGTTAAGTTTGAGCTTAAGTAAGACTATCCTTAGTTAAGTTGAAGTGAGAAATCTCTAATATAAAATTTTAATGAGGAGGATGATAGTTATGGGTAAAGTTATTGGTATTGATCTGGGAACTACAAATTCTTGTGCAGCAGTAATGGAAGGTGGCGATCCTACTGTTATTCCGAATAGACAGGGTAATCGAACAACTCCTTCGGTAGTTGGATATAATGATAAAGAAGAACGGTTAGTCGGGGAACCTGCCAAACGACAGTTTATTAAAAATCCTGATCAAACTGTTCGTTCGATCAAACGTCACATGGGAGAAAGAGATTACGAGGTTGAATTGGGAGGCGAAGCTAGAACTCCCGAAGAAATTTCAGCGATGATTTTACAGGAAATTAAAACCTATGCTGAAGATTATGTAGGAGAAGAAGTTGAAGAAGCAGTAATTACAGTTCCTGCTTACTTTACGGATGCTCAGCGGCAGGCAACAAAAGATGCTGGTAAGATTGCTGGTCTGGATGTTAAACGAATTATTAATGAGCCGACAGCAGCTTCTCTTGCCTATGGGCTTGATGATGATGCAGACCAGACAGTATTAGTTTATGATTTAGGCGGCGGAACTTTTGATGTCTCTATTCTTGATCTGGGAGATGGAGTATTTGAAGTTGTTGCTACTCATGGAGATAATCAGCTCGGCGGAGATGATTTTGATGAGGAAATTGTAGATTATTTAGCTGATAAATTTGAAGGTCAGCACGGGATCGATCTTCGCAATGACAAAATGGCGCTGCAGCGGTTAAGAGATGCAGCGGAAGAAGCGAAGATTGAGCTGTCCAATGTGGCAACTACTAATGTTAATCTGCCGTTTATTACGCAGACTGAAGACGGTCCAGTTCATTTAGATATAGATATTTCTCGGTCGGAGTTTGAAGATATGATTGCTGATTATATTGACCAGACGATGGATGCTACGGACAATGCTCTAGCTGATGCAGATATGACTAAATCCGATATTGATCAGGTACTGTTGGTAGGAGGTTCTACGCGAATTCCTGCTGTTCAGGAAGCAATTGAAAATGAAATTGGAGTAGAACCTAATAAAGGAATTAATCCTGATGAATGTGTGGCTTTAGGAGCAGCTATTCAGGCGGGAATTATTAATGATGAAGTTGATGATGTAGTTCTGTTAGATGTAACTCCTTTATCGCTAGGAATTGAAACTTTAGGTGGAGTATTCACCAAGTTAATTGAGCGTAATACCACTATTCCGACAGAGAAGAGCAAAGTATTCTCTACTGCTGAAGATAATCAGACGACAGTTGATATTCATGTGCTGCAGGGTGAACGGGAAATGGCCAAAGATAATGAGACTTTAGGCCGCTTCCAGCTGACAGGAATTCCTCCAGCACCGCGGGGAGTACCGCAGATTGAAGTAACCTTCAAGATTGATAAAGATGGTATTGTACATGTTTCTGCTGAAGATAAAGGTTCCGGTAAGCAGGAAGATATTACAATTGAAGCTGATACCGGACTATCTGAAGAGGAAATTGAGCAGATGGTAAATGAAGCTGAAAAACATGAGGAAGAAGACAAGAAAAAGCGGGAAGCAGTAGAAACAGTCACTGAAGCTGATAGTCTTGTCCGCCAGACGGAAAAGACTATTGAAGAGATGGGCGAGCAAGTTGACGACAGCTTGATTAGTGAAATTGAAGCTGCCAAAGAAGAACTAGAAGAGGTATTAGATGAAGTTGATATTCACAATATAGATCCTGATGAGTTAGATACAGATGAGATTGAAAGTAAAAAGGAAGCTTTAAACCAGCAGCTGCATGAATTAAGCCAGCAGGCTTATCAACAGGCAGAAGCTCAGCAGCAGGCCCAACAGGGAGCTGCCGGAGCAGAGGCTGAAGAGGAAGAAGATGTAGTAGATGTTGATTATGAAGAAGTAGATGAGGAAGACGAAGAGTAGAGAATAGTTCTGTAAATAGAAAGGTTTTAGGGACAGAGTCAAAGCCATATGGCTTTGACTCTGTTTTTATACTTCTACTTTTGTTTTCAAAATTATGGTAGCTAAGAGGTGGTGATTAGCATGGCAAAGAAGAAAGATTATTATGATATATTAGGGGTAGACAGAGATGCGAGCCAAGAAGAAATTAAGAAGGCGTATCGAAAATTATCAAAAAAGTATCATCCGGATATCAGTGATGAAGAGAATGCGGAAGAAAGGTTTAAAGAAATTACAGAAGCTTATGAAGTATTAAGTGATGAACAACAGCGGGCCAAATATGATAAATACGGTCATGCTGGTGTTGGTGATCAAGCTGGTGGATTTGGCGGCGGCCAACGGCAAGCCGGTGGTTTTGGCGGCGACTTTGGTAGTTTTGACGATATTTTTGATATTTTCTTTGGCGACCGCCGACGCGGCGGCAGGAGAAGCCGCAGAGAAAGTAGAGCGCAGAAAGGTAACGACCTTCGTTATCGGATGGAAGTTTCTTTTGAAGAAGCTGCTTTTGGAGCTGAAAAAGAGATTACTATTCCCCGGACGGAAGAATGTCCAGCCTGTAACGGAACAGGGGCTGAATCACCGGAGGATGTAGAAACTTGTGCTAAATGTAATGGAAAAGGTAAGATTCAATTTAAACAGAATACTCCTTTTGGTCAGATGGTCCAGACTAAAACTTGTGATCGGTGTAATGGAACTGGTAAGTTTGTTACTGAACCTTGTCCAGAATGTAATGGTCAGGGGCAGGTTAAACGGCGCCGGAAAGTATCAGTTAATATTCCGGCTGGTGTACGCGATGGTTCTAAGCTGCGGATTAGAGGTGAAGGAGAAGCTGGGAAGAACGGCGGTCCTGCTGGCGATCTCTATGTGGTAGTTAATGTGCAGGAACATGAAGTGTTTGAACGGGATAGAGATAATATTATTTGCGAAGTACCGATTAGTTTTGTGCAGGCGACTTTAGGGGATAAGATTACTGTTCCTACGCTAGATGGTAAGGTACAGTTTGAAATTCCAGAAGGAACCCAGCCGGGAGATTCATTCCGCTTAAAAGACAAAGGAATTCCCCATTTAAATAGCCGGGGACGGGGAGATCAGATAATTAAGGCCAAAGTAATAATTCCGGAGGAACTCGATAAAGAACAAAAAGAGCTATTAACAGAGTTTGCTGAAATGAGCGGCGATGAGATCAATCCCGAGCAGAAAGGTTTTTGGCAGAAAATAAAAGGATTATTTGACTAATAATTGAGGTGACTAAGGTGGATTGGAAAGAAATTGAAATTAAAACTACTCACCAGGCTTATCCGGCAATTGCTAATTTATTAGAAGAACTGCAGGTAGCTGGAATTAGTAAGGAAGAGTGCGCGGCAGAAGAAGATGAACTAGTAATTAAAGCTTATTTGAATGTTGACTCCGAAAAACTGGAGGCGGCAATTGATCAACTACAGGAAGATATTTTTTCTCTTCAGCAGTATAATTTAGAGGTGGGTAGTGGTAAAATAAAGGTAAATCAAGTTCAAAAAGAAGATTGGGCTAATCAATGGAAAGAAAATTTCCATCCGATTCGGTTGACCGATAAGATTGTTATCAAGCCTACTTGGGAAGCCTATCCAGCTAATCCGGAAGAGATTGTGATCGAAATTGATCCCGGGCAAGCTTTTGGAACCGGTTATCATGCTACTACTGAAAATAGTCTGCAGTTGATTGAGGATTATCTACAGCCGGGAATGAGCTTTCTTGATGTCGGCAGTGGAACTGGAATTTTATCAATAGCAGCTGCCAAGTTAGGAGCGGGAACTGTCACTGGGGTGGATATTGATCCCCAGGCTGTAGAAGTAGCCCGTGAAAATGCTCAATTAAATCAGGTAGCAGAGAAAATTGATTTCAAGCAGGGAGATTTAGTAAATCAAGTTAATGCTAAATATCAATTGGTAGCGGCTAATATTTTGCCCCATATTATTTTGGATTTGATTCCTGACCTTGATGAGGTAGTGGCTGGGGAAGGAACTTTCATTTTATCAGGTATTATTGACGAGAAAGAAGAGAAAATTAAAAATAAATTACAGTCGTATAATTTTGAGTTAGAAACAACAATCCATAATGGAGAATGGGTTACCATAGCTGGAAGTAGGAGTGAATAATATGCATCATTTTTTTGTAGAGCCGAAGGATATTGATCGGGGCCGGGTAATAATCAGAGGAGATGATGTACAGCATATTACGCGGTCGCTGCGGTTAGGCAGTGGTGATCAGATTACAGTAGCTGATGGAGCGGGAACTACATATTTAGTGGAAATCCAGCATACGGATGAAAAAGTAGTAGAGGGTGACATTATTAATGAGCTGGAGCGAAAAGTAGAACCTGATTTAGAAGTTACTTTAGTTCAGGGGCTGCCTAAACGGAAGAAGAAGATGGACTTGATTGTGCAAAAATCTACCGAACTGGGTGTTAGTCGGATTGTTCCGTTGTTAACCGAACGGACAGTAGTTAAGTTAACTGCTGATAAAGCTGAACGCCGGCAAGAACGGTGGCAGAAGATAGCTCGGGAAGCAGCCAAACAGTGCCAGCGGAGTCGGATTCCAGAGGTAAAGCCGGTAAAGGAATTTAGTCAATTGGAAGCAGCAGAAACGTTGCAAGCAGATTTAGCTTTGATTCCCTGGGCGGAAGAAACAAGTTATAGCTGGCGGCAGGTAATTAATGATGGGCAGCCGCAATCTATTTCTGTAGTAGTTGGCCCGGAAGGCGGTTTTACTCCCCAGGAAATCGAACAGGCTCGAGGTTGGGGAGTGGAGCCGGTTAGTTTAGGCCCCAGAATTTTACGGGCGGAAACGGCCGGGATTGCCAGTGTCACGATGGCGCTCTATGAAGCAGGTGACTTAGGAGGATAATCGGTAATGAGGAAAGTTGCTTTTTATACTTTAGGCTGTAAGGTAAATCACTATGATACAGAAGCGATGCGGAATCAATTTAAGCAAGCAGGTTATGAAATTGTAGATTTTAAGGAATCGGCTGATATTTATGTGGTTAATACCTGTACTGTTACCCACGGCGGAGCCCGAAAATCCCGAAAGATAACTCGAAAGGTGCGCCGGAGGGAAACAGATGCTTTAATTGCAGTAGTAGGCTGTTATCCGCAAGTGGATGCTGAGGAAGTGTTAGCGAGTGCAGAGATTGATTTAGTGGTAGGTACTACGGGGCGTAGTAAAATAGTAGAATTTGTAGAACAAGCACTGCGGGCAGATGCCCCGCTTAATTTTGTGCAGCCAGTCGACGAAGAAGATGAGTTTGAAGAGGTAGAAGTAGCTGATTTTAAGGATAGAACGAGAGCGACGATTAAAATCCAGGAAGGCTGTGATCAGTTTTGTTCTTACTGTATTATTCCTTATGCTCGGGGTAGAGTCCGCAGTCGGGGGTTAACTGAAGTAGTAACCGAAGTTAAAAAGTTAGCCGCCGAAGAATTTAAAGAAATTGTTTTAACCGGTATTCACTTAGGAGAATACGGAAAAGATAAATCGGATTTAAGTCTAGAACAACTGTTAACTGAGTTGATTAAAATTGATGGGGTTCAGCGGATTCGGCTAAGTTCAATTGAAGGAACGGAAGTAAGTGGTGAATTAATTAATTTAATTGCTGAGTCAAACAAGTTATGCCGCCATTTACATTTACCTCTCCAGAGCGGTTCTGATAAAGTATTGGAAGCGATGAATCGGCCTTATAGCAGAGCAAAATTTAAAGAGATGGTTTATAAAATTAAAGATAAGATTCCGGAAATTGCGGTTACTACGGATGTAATTGTCGGTTTCCCCGGCGAAGAAGAAACTGACTTTAAGGCTACCTATGAGTTAGTAGAAGAACTTAAATTTAGCGACCTGCATGTGTTTCAGTATTCTCCCCGGGAGGGGACGCCGGCAGCTGATTTTCCTGAGCAAGTTCATTCCCGAGTGAAAAAGAAACGCAGTAAGCAGCTGCGGGAAATTGGAGCTAAACTGAAAGAGGATTATAGACAGCAATTTATCGGCCGGAAGATGAAAGTATTGGTCGAGGAAAACAGAGATCGTGCTACTGGTTTATTAACTGGTTTGACTGATAATTACCTGCGCGTAGCAGTTAAGGGAGCTGATGAGCTAGCAGGAGAATTAGTTCCCGTCAAATTAAAAATCAACGAAGGAAAATTAATCGGGGAGTTAGAATCTAATACATAACGGAAAGTAAAAAGGAGTATAAGAGAGCTAAATTAACTTACAAGAGGGAGGTGGAGAGAATGGCTGATGACTGTTTATTCTGTAAAATAGCAGACGGAGAAATTGATAGTGATATTGTGTATGAAGATGAGCAGGTGATTGCTTTTAAAGATATTGAACCACAGGCTCCTGTACATCTACTAATTGTACCTAAAGAACATATTCCTACTTTATTAGATCTGGAGGAAGAACATAAAGAATTAATCGGTCATATTTACCAGGTAGCCAATCAATTGGCCGAAGAAACAGGGATAGCCGAAGAAGGTTTTCGGCTGGTTAGTAATTGTAAAGAAGCTGGCGGCCAGACTGTATTCCATATTCACTACCACTTATTAGGCGGACGTGACCTGCAGTGGCCACCAGGATAAAATAAACGAGGGGGAGAAATATGTCATCAATTCAAGAGCAATTAGTAGCAGATATGAAAGAGGCTATGCGTAATCAAGAGAAAGAAAGATTATCAGTGATTAGAATGACTCGAGCAGCGATTAAGGATGCTGAAATTGATAATCAAGGAGATTTATCGGATGAAGACGTAATTGAGGTATTATCGAAATTAGTTAAACAGGCGAAGGAATCGCTAGAAGAGTATGAGAAAGCAGGCGATGAAGAACGAATTGCTGAGGCAGAGCGGGAAATTGAGATTTTACAGGAGTACTTACCGGAACAGTTAGGTGAGGAAGAATTAGAAGAACTTGTAGAGGAAACTATTGCTGAAGTAGGAGCCCAGGATATGAGTGATATGGGGCAAGTGATGGGCGCTATTATGCCTAAGATCAAAGGTAAAGCGGACGGCAGTCAAGTAAATCAAATGGTGCGCGAAAGATTACAGTAGAGCAGAGAACCTGGCGGATTTCCGCCGGGTTTTTTTATTATTAAAGAAATCATACTTTTTTTGAAATTGCAGATAACTTTTTAGATTAAGTTTATTCAGGTGAATAGGTTTAGTTTAAGGCTGAGGATAAGGTGGAAAAGATTTTATCATGAATTAATTTAAAGTTTAGCTCTGAAGATTGGTTTGTTTTCTTTTATGACTGACTCAATCTTAACCTCAGACTCAATTTAAGTCGCCGGCAGGCGGCTTTTATTGTAATTAATAGATAATAGTTAACATAGTATTTAAACCAGGGAGTTGGATAGTTTTTCTGAGGGGTTAAGGACTAAGGCTGGGGGTAAGCAAAAGGAGTAAGGGCAATCAGCCTCTCGAGTTGAAGGGCTGATTTTAGCCGGAACGCGAGCAAAGCGGAGCTAATATCTTTGTTGAGGACTGTTTTTCTGATTAATGAGGGGGTATTAGTAATGGGTAGGGAGTCTGATTTTCGGCAGCGGTTGACTGAGATATTTGATTTACCTCAGGAAGTAATTTTTGATTTACCTTTAATTTCAATAGTTGGTAATTTAAATTTGAAGGTAGAGAATCACCGCGGGATTATAAAGTATACCCCCAAATTAGTTGAGATCAGAATTAAGCGGGGCCAACTTATCATTCAGGGGCGGCAGTTAAAAGTTGACCACATTAATGAAGAGAAACTAGTGATAATAGGGAAGATAGATAACTTAAGTTTTAAGTTATTTTAAGGAGGATATTATGTTAAGAAAGCTGTATTTCTTTTGCTGCGGCTATCTACAGTTAAAGATAACTGGCGGGCAGAAGGAGCGGTTAATTAACCGCTTAGTCGAGGAAGGAGTTGACTTGTGGGGGCTGACTCAGAAGGATAAAGCTTATTATATAAATATAAGAGCAGGAGTTTTTGCCCAAGTTCAGCCGCTAAGGGAAGAAATGAACTGCACGGTAACTGTAATTGAGCAACGAGGAATTCCTTTTTTAGCAAGTAAGTTATTTAGAAGGCGGTTTTTGGTGGTGGGAGTTGTTTTTTTATTGATTGCCATTTGGGGCTTAGCTAACTTTGTTTTGTTTATAGAGGTAACAGGAACTGAGGAAGTTAGGACTGAACAGGTAAAAAAGATACTAGGAAACCAAGGTGTTAAGCCTGGAGTCTTGAAATCAAGTATTGCTTTAGAAAAATTGGAAAAACTATTGATGCAGAAAGAACAGCAGTTCAGTTGGGTACACTTATATTTTCAAGGAGTTAAGTTGATAGTAGAAGTTGAAGAAAAAGAATTAGTAGAAAAGATGGAATCTTGTGATGTAGTAGCTGCTAAAGCAGGGCTGATTACTGATTTGATTGTTTTAAAGGGAACCCCTAAAGTAGAGGAAGGAATGACAGTAAACAAGGGAGACGTTTTAATTAGCCGCTATACGCCGGTATATAAAGATAAGAATAAGGATGAAGCTGAGGATAAAAAAGAAACGGAAGAAATAAAAGAATATCGAGAAGTTAAAGCGGAGGGAATAGCTAAGGCCCGGGTCTGGTATGAAGGATATGGAGAAGCTAAATTGGTAGAGTATTACCAACAGCCGACGGGAAATGTGGAGACCAGTTTAATTGCAAAGTATGAAGATAAAGAAGTGGTCATTAGCGGCCCTAAAACTCCTCCGTATACTAATTTTCAAGTTAAAGAAGAGGTAAAATCTTTACCTGAATGGAGGAATTATAGTTTACCTGTAGAATTAATTACAAGACGATATGTTCAACTGAAAGAATTTAGAGAAAAGAGGAGTTTTAAGCAGGCTAAGCAGTTGAGTCGAAAAAGGGCTCTGGATAATATCTTGCAACGACTAACAAAAAAGCCTATAATATTAAATAGTGAATTTAAACTAATAAATACAAATAAAAATGATAAAATTGTAAGGACGAAAGGTATTATAGAACTCAAAGAAGATATTGCCGTTAGGAGGGAATAAGTAGTTGTCAGTAATAACTAAAAAGTTGGAGCTAAATAATAACCATTCTGCTGTGAGTATTGTTGGACAGCATAATCAGAATATAAACTGGATAGAAAAAGAATTTGAGGTAGAAATTATAGCGCGCGGGAATTTAATTAAAGTTAGTGGTCAAGAATCAGAAGTGAAGAAGGTAATTAATTTAATTAAACAGTTAGATGAAATAATAAAAGAAAAAGGCAGTTTAACTACTCAAGAGTTAGAGTATGCTATTGAATTGGCTCAGGAAGAAGATTTTTCACTACAGGATATATATTCGGATGTAGTCCAGGTAACTGCTTCTGGGGAAAAAATCAGACCCAAAACGATAGGACAGAAAATATATATTGATGCCCTGCGGGATAAGGATATTGTATTTGGTGTTGGCCCGGCGGGAACCGGGAAGACATTCTTAGCAGTGGTAATGGCAGTTAATGCGCTGATGAGTGAACAAGTGAAGCGGATTATTTTAACTAGGCCTGCTATTGAAGCGGGGGAAAATTTAGGTTTTTTACCTGGTGATTTGCAGGAGAAAGTTGATCCTTATTTACGTCCTTTATATGATTCATTATATGATATATTAGGGACTGGAAAAGTTAATCAGCTATTAGAAAAAGAAATTATTGAGATTGCGCCTTTAGCTTATATGCGGGGGAGAACTTTAAAAAATTCATTTGTAATTTTGGATGAAGCGCAAAATACTAAAAGCGAGCAGATGAAGATGTTTTTAACCCGCTTAGGTCCTAATTCTAAAGCAGTAATTAATGGAGATATTACCCAAATAGATTTACCAAACCGCCATACTTCTGGGTTAGTAGAGGCGGAAAAATTTTTGAGTAAGATAGAGGGGATTAGTTTTGTTTATCTAACTAATCGGGATGTAGTACGCCATCGATTAGTTAGGGATATTATTGAGGCTTATGACCAGGAAGAGTAATCAGCTAGATTTTAAAAGAGCATTCTAGAATCACATTAGGAGAGGATATTATGGAATTTTGGCAGCAATTAAAGGAAGACTTCAATTTTAAATTTTTAAATAATAAGAACTTTCAGCGAGTGGCCTGGGGAGTATTAGTATTTATGGTTCTGGCTGCCTTAGTGACTGTTGATTTTAATCAGGTTAATTTAGAGGAAGGAGAAGTAAGTACTCGTGATATTGAAGCGCCGAAGACAGTTAAATTTGTAGATGAAGAGGCCACGGAAAAAGCGAAACAGAAAGCTGCTGATGCAGTTTCTAAGGTTTATGAAGAAAAGGTAACTGTAGTTTCTAATACTAAACAGAAAATAAATGATTTTTTTGCATTAGTAGAAAAGATGCGAAAGCAAGCTGTTGACTCTGACCAACAGGAGAACCAAAAGAATGAGCAGCAGGAAGCTATTCAATCGAAGGAGCTAAAAGAAGATAGTCTGCAGGAGAAGATAGAAAAATTACAAAAGCAAACAGAATTGAAGTTAACGCCGCAGGAAATAGAATATTTGTTGACTATTTCTTCGGAAAAGGTAGGTCACCTGCAGGAAGATGTTCTCAATATATTAATTAAGTATCTAAATCGGGGGATTAAAAGTGATGACTTAGAGAATGTCAAACAGCAGATGGCAGCTGAAGTGAGCCAATTACAGCGAGAGCAAGAATACAGTGGGTTGGTACAAAAGCTAACCCAACAGTGGGTGCAGCCTAATTTAATTTATAAATCCGAGCTAACAGAAGAAAAGCGAGCGGAAGCGCGCCGGAATGTGGAGCCGCGAATGCAAACAATTCGCAAGGGCGAAATTATTATTAGACACGGCAAGGTAGTTACGGAAGAGGATATCCATAAACTAGAGGTGCTTGGACTGAGAGAGCCCAAGATAAATTACTTGAATATTATTGGGTATCTGCTGGTAGTATTAATTATTGTAGCGGTGACTGTGATTTATATTTTCCAGTACCATTATTATGTTCTAGAAGATATGGGAGAATTAGCTTTGTTGGGTTTACTGCCGATTATTATTTTATCTTTAGCAAAAATAGTTCAGTATTTACCGATTGCTTATCCTTCCTTTGTGGTGCCGGTGGCAGCAGCTGCTATTTTAATTGCTGTTTTAATTGATATTAATTTAGCAATTGTAGTTACGGCGGCTATCTCTTTTTTAGTAGCTTTAGTGAGTGATGAGAGTATTATAGATATGGGGGTAGCTGTAGTTAGTAGTTTAGCTGGTATTTATAGTGTCAATAAACTGAGTCAGCGCGGTGATCTAGTGCGCGCCGGCTTTATTGTGGGCGGGGCTAGTTCACTGACGATTTTTAGCTTTATGCTAACCGGACCTACGGCAGTAGACTGGATGTCTGTACTGCGGATAGTTCCTCTAGGATTAATTAACGGGGTGATAGTAGCAGTGGTAACTAATGGTCTGCTGCCTTATGTAGAGAATATTTTTGGGATTACTTCGCCTGTCAAGTTATTGGAATTATCCAATCCTAACCATCCGCTGTTAAAGCGGGTATTAGTTGAAGCGCCGGGGACTTATCACCACAGTATTATTGTAGGCAATTTAGCGGAAGCAGCAGCTGATGAAGTAGGCGCTGATTCTCTATTGGCTCGGGTAGGAGCCTATTATCATGATATTGGAAAGATAAAACGTTCTTATTTCTTTAATGAAAATCAAATTGGAGCTGAAAACCCCCATGATAAATTATCGCCGAGCTTGAGCACTTTGATTATTACTTCCCATGTGAAGGATGGAGTAGAGATGGGGCAGGAATATAAATTGCCGGAAGTAGTTATCGATATTATAAAGCAGCACCACGGAACAAGCCTGGTTTCTTTCTTCTATCAAGAGGCTGTTTATGATGATAAATATAAAACGGTAGATGAAGAAGAGTTTAGGTATGATGGACCGAAACCGACCACTAAAGAGGCAGCTCTGGTAATGTTAGCAGATATGGTAGAAGCAGCTGTTAGATCTAATGTATCGGTGCAGAGTGATCCGGATAAATTAGAAAAGTTTGTTCGCGATCTGGTCAAGAAGAAATTAAATGATGGGCAATTAGACCGTTCTGAGTTAACTTTAAATGAGATAAATAAAATTATTACTTCTTTTGTAAACATTTTAAAAGGGATTTTTCATAATCGAATTGAGTATCCGGATAATATTGCTCAGCAGTTTAAAGAGGGGGCAGAGAAAGATGAAAATAGCGATTAATAATTTACAGGATGAAAAAGAAGAGATTGAACAGGTAACAGAAATAATAAATAAGGTGCTGCAGATAGGCCAACAGGAACTAGAAGTAGGTGAGGAAGTGGAAATTAGCATTGCACTGGTGGATGATGCTTATATTCAGCAACTGAATGCTGAGTTTCGAGATTGCGATGAAGCAACGGATGTCTTGTCTTTCCCACAGGATGAAACTCAACTGCTGGGGGATGTGATTATTTCTTTAGAAACTGCTGCTGAACAAGCCCGGGAATATGGGCATCAGTTGGCCCGGGAAGTTGGGTTTTTGACTATCCATGGTTTGTTGCATTTATTAGGCTATAATCACAAGCAGGAAGCCAAACGAGAGGTTATGCGGCAAAAAGAAGAAGAGATATTAGCTAAGGCCGGGTTAGAGCGGTAAAGATGAAGTTAATTCACCAGTTAATTAATAGCTTTAATTATGCTGTAAAAGGAATTATTAAAGTCTTAAAAAAAGAGTTAAATATGAAAATTCATTTTGGGATTGCAATTTGTGTTTTATTAGGCAGCCTACTGCTCGATGTTACTAAAGTAGAACTGTTAATCCTGTTTTTAACAATTACATTAGTTATATTTGCGGAAATGATTAATACTGCTCTTGAAGAGGTTAGTGACTTAATAACGCTTAAGTATCATCCTAAAATAGAGCTAGTCAAAGATGTTACAGCGGGGGCAGTATTAATTACTGCCCTAAATGCAGCGGTGGTAGGCTATATTATCTTTTTTGATAATTTACAGCCCTTGACCTGGGAATTATTACATATGATTAGTCAGACCCCAATTCATTTGACATTTATTTCTTTAGTGTTGGTTTTTTTAGTAGTGATTGTTAGCAAAGCTTATTTTAAGTCAGGTACCTTTTTTCAAGGGGGAATGCCAAGTGGTCATACAGCAGTAGCTTTTTGTTTAGTAATTATTATTTCGATTTTAACTGAAAATCCGTTAATTGCTACTTTAGTATTAATCTTGGCTTTGTTAGTAGCTGAAAGTCGGATAGAAGGCAATATCCATAGTCTTTGGGAAGTAGTGGTTGGCGGTTTAATTGGGGGACTAGTGGGCTTGTTGATTTTTCAGTTGCTGCAGTTATAAGTAAAGTTTTTAGGGAGGAATAGATATTATGGGAGCAGAAGGGCTGGTTGAACCATTAGGGATGATAATATTATTATTATTGTCAGGCTTTTTTTCTGGTTCTGAAATTGCTTTAATGTCAGTGAACAAGGTTGAAATTAGGCATTTAAAGCAAGAAGGAAATGTAAAAGCAAAAATTGTAGATAGACTGCTTGACCGTTCAGACCGGTTGTTAGTTACTATTTTGGTAGGGAATAATTTAGTTAATGTAGGCGCTTCAGCAGTAGCTACTAAAATTGCCACGGAAATGTTTGGGTCAAAAGGAGTAGGAATTGCTACCGGAGTAGTTACTTTGTTGCTGCTGGTTTTTGGAGAAATTACCCCCAAATCAATTGCTAATAATAAAGCAAGGAAGTTTTCAATGGCTGTTGCGCGGCCGATAGAGATTTGTTATTATTTGTTTTATCCGATAGTGGTTACTTTGAATTTATTGACGCAGATGGTTAGCGGGGAAGATGAAAACTATCATAATAAGCCGTTTATTAGTGAAGAAAGAATCCGCAGATACGTTTCTGTCGGGGAAGAAGAAGGCGTTATTGAGAGTGATGAAAAACGGATGATTAATAGTATTTTTGAATTTGATGATACTATAGTTAAAGAGATTATGGTGCCCCGAATTGATATGGTTTGTGTAGAAGTAAATGATTCGCTGGATAAATTAAAAGATCTTGTAATTGAAAAGGGATTATCCCGGATTCCGGTTTATAATGATACAGTGGACCATATTGTAGGAATTGTCTATGCTAAAGATTTACTGCCGTTATTAAAAGATAATACCCCGGCGATGGATATCCAAAAGATTATGCGGCCGGCTTACTATGTCCCGGAAACGAAAAAGGTAGATAATTTATTGAGTGAATTAAAGAATAAACAGATACACATGGCGGTTATATTAGATGAATACGGAGGGACTGCCGGATTAGTAACTATTGAAGATCTGCTAGAGGAAATTGTGGGAGAAATTCATGATGAATATGATGAAGAAGAAAAGATGATCAAAAGGGAAAATGAGGAAGAAGCAGTGGTAGATGGCCGAGTGGATATCGATAAACTTAATAAAGTGCTTGACCTGTCGCTCCCGGAGGAGAATTATGAAACCATTAGTGGTTTTGTATTGAGTATGCTGGGGTATGTTCCGCAGGCAGGAGAGAAGATAATGCTTGAGGATTTGGAAATTATAGTAGAAGAAGTTATTCAGCGGCGGATTTCTAAAGTTAGAGTCAAAAAGCTAGTAGTTTCAGAAGCAGCTGAAGAGGAAGAAGATAGTGAATAATTATTGGGGGGCAAAATAATGGCGGCGGAAGTAAGACAGGTAGTAGAAAACAACCTCACTTTAGTTAAAGAATTAGTAGCTATTGAAGAAGAAGCATTTGGCCGCGGCGGCCTTAATGAATGGGGTTTACCACCTTTGATTTACCACGGGGCAGTCTATATAATAGAAGCAGATAACAACCCCGCGGGGATAGCTGAATACATGCGGGATATGGAAGAAGAAAATACGGCTTATTTGTACGGGCTAGCAGTAGCCAAAGAATATCGAGGACAGGGATGGGGCAAACAGTTATTGGCAGAATCCCTACAGGAGATTAAAGAAAAGGGAATTAAGCAGGTTGAGTTGACGGTAGATCCGGCTAATAAGCGAGCCTGCACTTTATACCGTAAATTTGGCTTTGAGAAAATTGAGCAGCGTAAAGATGAATATGGTGCTGGTGAGGATAGATTGGTTATGGTTCGGGAATTATAAAGAAGCAAAGGAGGTTCGATATGGGAGATTTGACGGCAAATGAAGATTTTAAGTCGGGGTTTATTACGGTGGTTGGACAACCTAATGTAGGAAAATCTACTTTAATAAATAATTTAATTGGAGAAAAAATTGCAATTACATCGCGGAAAGCCCAGACTACGCGGAATAAGATTCAGTGTGTGCTAACTCGCGATCAGGCGCAGATGATATTTATAGATACTCCGGGGGTTCATAAGGCGCAGGATAAAATGGGGGATTATCTCAATAAATTGGCTTATAAAACCCTACAGGATATTGATGTGGTCTTGTTTATGGTCAATGCTTGTTATCCTCCCAATCAAGACGACAGGCAGATTATTAATCAAATAGCTGATTTAGGTGTTCCTCTGCTATTGGTAATTAATAAAGTAGATCTAATTGATAAACAAGAATTAGCTGATAGAATCCAGGAATACGAAAAATTAACTCAATTTGCGGAGACAATTGCTATTTCGGCTCGCAAGGGAACTAATCTGGATTACTTAGTGGAACTTATAGAAGAGCGACTGCCGACTGGTCCGCAGTACTATCCCGAAGATATGATTACGGATCAAATTGAACAGTTTATAATCGCCAATTTAATTCGGGAACAGGTGTTGAATTATACGCATGAAGAGGTGCCGCATTCAGCGGTAGTGGAAATTATTGAGTTTACTGAGCGAAAGGATAAAGAATTAGTAGAAATTAGAGCTAATATTTATGTAGAACGGAAATCACAAAAAGGGATTATTATTGGACACAATGGGCAGATGATCAAGCAGATAGGTAGTGCTGCCCGCCAGCAGATAGAAGAATTTCTAGATCAGCAAGTATTTCTTGATCTCTGGGTCAAGGTAGAAAAAGATTGGCGGGAGAAGGAAGAAAAATTAGAAAAATTGGGGTATGAGGTGCAGTAAGATGGAGAATAAAAATCAACAATTATTAGATAAACTGAAAACTTATATTACAGCCAACCAGCAAGCAGAGGTTGAAAAATTCCTAGCTGATTTGTATCCGGCTGATATTGCTGAATTGCTTGATGAGCTAACGGGGGAAGAACTGCAGGTAGTAGTCCCCTGTTTACCGCTGAAAAAGATAGCTTTATCTATACAAGAGTTGGAATTTTCTTCCCGTGAATTATTGTTGAAATTTTTGGATACTAAGCAGTTAAAAGTTGTTTTGAATAATATGTATGCTGATGATATTGCTGATTTATTAGGTAGTTTATCAATCGGGCAGAGTAAAGAACTGCTTAATTTAATGCGCCGGGAAGAAGCGGAACAGATTCAAAGCCTGCTCGGTTATGAGGAAGAAAGCGCCGGCGGAATTATGACTACTGAATATATTGCAATTCGGCAGGAACGGACGGCTCAGCAGGCGCTGGAAAAGATTAGAGAAATTGCTACGGACGCAGAAATGATTTATTATATTTATATTGTGGATAAAACTCAGACTTTAGTGGGCGTTCTTTCTATGCGGGAGTTAATTACTGCTCCTCCGGCAGCAAAATTAGATAAGTTGATGCACCGCAAAGCAATTAATGTGTCGCTGGATCGAGACCAAGAAGTAGTAGCCAGAATGATCTCTAAGTATGATTTATTGGCTATGCCGGTAGTGAATAACAGCGGTCAGTTATTAGGGATAGTCACTGTTGATGATATTATTGATGTTATTGAAGAAGAGGCTACTGAGGATATTTATAAATTTTCTGCTACTCCGGAAGTTGATTTGGATACCAGACCGATTGTGAAAGGAGCATTTAAGCGGCTGCCTTGGTTGACTATTTTGTTGTTTGCCAGTATGCTTTCGGGAACGGTGATTGGAGGTTTTTCAGAAACTTTGTCTTCGGTGGTAGCTTTATCATTTTTCATTCCTACTTTAACAGGTACCGGAGGAAATGCTGGGACGCAGTCGCTGGCCGTAGTAGTCCGCGGATTAGCAACGGAAGATCTAACTCCTGGCGATTTAGGCTATCATTTGTGGAATGAAATTCGGATAGGAGCTTTAACTGCTTTGATCTGTGGAATTATTATTGGCTGTGTAGCTTTCTTCTGGCAGGGAGGATATATGTTGGGAGTAGTAGTAGGGATAGCGATGTTTTTTACTATTGTAGTAGCTACTTTGCTGGGGACTACCATTCCGTTTGTGATTAATTATTTTGGTGCTGATCCTGCAGTAGCGGCTGGTCCGTTTATTACTACGCTGGTAGATGTTTCCGGTTTGTTTATTTATTTTAGCTTGGCAAAGCTGCTTTTAGATTATTTATTATAGATGCAAAGGAGTTGATAAAGATGGCGATTAAACCTAAGGATATGGTGAAAGTGGTTGATTATACAATTTTAGATCCGACTTCTACTGTGTATGATGTGAAAGAAGTTTGCGAACGGGCGCGGGAACATGATTTGGTAGCAGTCTGTGTCAACCCTTGTTTTGTACCGATGGCTGTCGAATTATTAAAAAATTCTTCGGTTAAAGTAGCTACTTTGATCGGCTATCCATTAGGAGCTAATACAGCTGAAACTAAAGCGTATGAAACTAAAGATGCTTTAAAAAATGGAGCTGAGGAGTTAGAAGTGGTAGTCAGTACCGGGTTAATTAAGGATCAAGAGTGGGGGCGAATAGAAGAAAATTTACGCCCAGTTTTAGAGGCTACTAAAGTATCAGGAATTACTAAAGATATTATTACTAAAGCAGTATTAGAAACTTACTACTTAGAAGAGCAAGAAATCGAACAAATAACAGAGCTAATAAAAGATATAGGCCTTGATTTTATCAAAGTAGGAACCGGTTTTAGTTCGGAACCAGAACCGAGTACAGAAGATATCGGTTTAATCAGGAAGATAGTAGGTCGGGGGATTGGAGTAGAGACTTATGGTGGCGTGAAAGATTTTGAGGATGCGATTAACATGCTGGATGCAGGAGCGAATAGAATTGGAACTAGTTATGCAATTGAAGTAGTTACTAGTGAGGAAGAATAAACCAATATATTATTTTCTGAATTGGGGATACTAAATCTTAGAATAAAAGTTCCCCATGCAGAAGATTGGTTTTAATCTAAAACTGCACAAGGTTAAGGGATTGATTAGGTATGGGGCTTTTTGATACGGATGCTGTAGTTTTGCGGCATTATGAATTGGGTGAGGCAGATAAGATTATTGTATTATTTAGTCAGCAGCGCGGGAAAATTAGGGCAGTAGCTAAGGGAGTGCGGAAAACTAAAAGCACTTTGGCTGCTGCTCTGGAGGTATTTACGCATAATCATGTCTTAGTTTATCAGGGAAAATCTGATTTAGGCCGCATTAGTCAGTGCGAAATTGAGGAAAGTTTTAGTAATTTGCGCAGTGATGTAAATAAGATGGGGTATGCTTCTTATGTCACTGAATTAATCAATGAATTGACGACTGGTCAACAGGCTCAACCGCAGGTATTTAGCTTACTAGTTTTGACGTTAAAGTTATTAAATGAGTTTGCTGAATTAGATTTGATTTTACGTGCTTTTGAATTAAAATTATTAGCTTTGCTTGGTTATCGGCCGCATTTAGACTCCTGTGTTAAGTGTGGGGGAGCTCTTGACCAGAGGATTAAATTTAATTTAGAGGAAGGAGGGGTTGTTTGCTCCCAACATGCGCGCTCAGTTGACAAAAAAATTAGTCCGGGAACAGTTAAGTTTATGCAGCGGTTACTACAGCTTGACTATCAAGATTTATTAAATTTAAGATTTGCTGATTATGCTAATCAGGAGCTGTTTACAATCATTCCGTCTTATATAGAGTCAATTATTGAGAAACCCTTAAAAACAACTACTTTTTTAACCAGCTTACAAACCTTTGAGGAGGGTTAAGATGGAACAGTTAGACAAAGTAGAGGAAATTGTAGCCCGGACAGAAGCCAACTATGAGCAGGCGGTGAAAGCTTTTAAGCAGGCAGAAGGCGACTTGGAAGCTGCTATTTCTGCCATTGGAGATCGACAGCAGAAGCGGGAAGAATTTACAGCTAAAGAGGGATTTAGAACCAGAGAAGAATTTGAGGTTAAAGGAGAGCAGTTGAAAGAAAAAGTCAGAGAATTAATTAAACAGAGCGGTGTTACTAGATTAAAAATCAAGCAAGGGAACAGAACCATGCTTGATATTCCAGTAGCTGCCGGCGTAATTGGGACGGTTATTTCGCCTTATCTGGCGGCAGCAGGAGCCTTAGCGGCCATGGTAACCAAATGCAGTATAGAGGTAGAGCGGGCTGAACAACAATCTAGTCCGGAAACAGGGATAATTGACAAGCAGCAGGAAGTTTGATATATTGAGTGCAAAATTCAAACTGCAAATGTAGGTTAGGCCTCGTCCCCAGTAGTGACTTTACTATTGGGGAGGGGGCTTGTTATTAGTAAACAGTTGACAGTGTACAGTTAAAAATTTAAATTTAAAGAATTGAAAAATAGGTTAAAAAACCAAGTTTAGCTCTAGAAATCATAACTTTCAACTACCAATTAGCAATTGCAAATTATCAACTAGTAACTGTATA
>CAYFUT010000007.1:0-19948 GCA_964346395.1 uncultured Halobacteroidaceae bacterium | reverse complement strand
TGTAAATTAGAACAGAGGGGGAATTTGGAGTGGACTTTCAGGAAATTATTAATACTTTAAATCAATTTTGGTCAGACCAGAACTGTATCATCCGGCAGCCGTACGATGTAGAAGTGGGAGCTGGAACTTTTAATCCGTCTACTTTTTTGCGGTCTTTAGGTCCCGAACCGTGGAATGTAGGCTATGTAGAACCGTGCCGGCGGCCAACTGATGGACGTTATGGGGAAAATCCTAATCGGCTGCAGCATTATTATCAATACCAAGTGATTATGAAGCCTTCACCGCAGGATATTCAGGAAATATACTTAGCTAGTTTAGAGGCTTTAGGGATTGATCCCCAGAAGCATGATATTCGCTTTGTAGAAGATAATTGGGAATCACCTACTCTGGGAGCCTGGGGTTTAGGCTGGGAAGTCTGGTTAGATGGTATGGAGATTACCCAGTTTACTTACTTCCAACAGGTAGGTGGAATTGAGTGTAAGCCGGTTTCGGTGGAGATTACTTATGGTTTAGAAAGAATTGCTATGTATCTGCAGGATGTAGATAGTGTTTATGATATTCAGTGGGTAGAAGGAGTTAATTATGGTAATGTTCATCATCAAGGTGAGGTAGAACACTCTACATATAATTTTGAAGAAGCTGATATAGATAAATTGGTTACATTATTTGATTTATATGAGGAAGAAGCAGAGTCGATTATTGACCAGGGTTTGGTTCTACCGGCTTATGACTATGTGTTGAAGTGTTCTCATACTTTTAATTTACTTGATGCGCGCGGAGCAATTTCTGTTACGGAGCGGACGAGTTATATCGGCCGCGTGAGGAATTTAGCTAGAAAGTGTGCAGCAGCTTATGTCGAACAGCGAGCCGAAATGGGACATCCATTGTTGGAGGGGGAACAGGCTAATGAGTAAAGATTTATTACTAGAAATCGGAACAGAAGAAATTCCTGCTGGCCTAATGACAGATATTCTGAGCAATTTAGAGGAAGTAGCGGCTGATGTATTTACAGATTATAGATTGAATGTGGGGACAGTGAAAGTAACCGGTACTCCCCGGCGGCTGGTGCTTTATGTGGAAGAAGCAGCAGAAGAGCAGGAAGATTTACATAAAGAAATCCGCGGACCTGCTAAATCTATTGCCTTTGATGAGGATGGTAATCCCACGCAGGCAGGAGAAGGTTTTGCCCGCGGACAGGGTTTAACTCCGGAAGAATTGGAAATTAGAGATACTGAAGATGGGGAATATGTATTTGCTTGTACTACCGAAGAAGGAGTCGATACAGAAGAATTATTACCTGATATTCTGCCGGAGATTATTACGCGGCTTGATTTTTCTCAATCTATGCGCTGGGCTGATAAGGACCTGGAATTTATCCGTCCTATTCAGTGGCTGTTAAGTTTATATGGCAGCCAAGTGATCCACTTTTCTCTAGCTGGTATAGAAGCCAGTAATTGCAGCCGCGGGCATAGATTTTTAAGTGAAGGAAAAATAGAAATTGCTAATCCTGAGGAGTACTTTGCTGTCTTAGAGGATGAATTTGTAGTGGCTGATCATCATCAGCGGCGGGAGATGATTGTGGATCAGATTGAAGCTATTGAAGCAGAGAAAGAGGTAGAAGTAATTGTAGAAGATGAACTGCTGACGGAGGTAAACTTTTTAATTGAATATCCTACTGCCCTAGCCGGTAGGTTTGAAGCGGAGTTTTTGGAGCTGCCGGAAGAAGTGCTCATTACTTCTATGCGAGAACATCAGTGGTACTTTCCAGTTGAAGACGGCAGCGGTAATTTAGAGAATATGTTTGTTACAGTTAGAAATGGTAATCAGGAACATTTAGATACGGTTAGAGCGGGTAATGAGAAAGTGCTGCGGGCTAGACTGGCTGATGCTAAATTCTTTTATGAAGAGGATCAGCAGGAGAGTTTAGAGACTAAAGTAGATCGGCTAAAAGATATTATTTTTCAGGAAGATTTAGGTACTATTTATGAAAAAGTAGAGCGGCTGATGGCCGGAGCTGAGAAGTTGGCCCGTCAGTTAGAACTTTCGGAAACGAAAATTAACCAGGCTTGTCGAGCGGCTAAGTTAGCTAAAGCTGATCTGGTCACCGAAATGGTGAATGAATTTCCTAAATTACAGGGAATTATGGGTCGGGAATATGCTTTGTTAGACGGTGAACCAGAGGCAGTAGCCATAGCTATTTTTGAACATTATCTGCCGCGCCAGGCTGATGATGATCTGCCGGTAAGTAAACTGGGGCAGGTTGTAAGCATTACGGAGAAGATAGATAATATAGTCGGCTGTTTTGGGGTTGGTTTAATCCCTACTGGTTCGGAGGATCCGTATGCGCTGCGGCGGCAGGCTCAGGGAGTAGTTAAGATTCTATTGACTGCTGAACTGGATCTGACCTTAGACCAGATTGTGGATAATGCTCTAGAGCTGTTAGCAGATAAATTACAGCGGAGTAGAGAAGAGGTTAGAAGTGATGTGCTTGCTTTCTTTAGCGGTCGGTTAGAAACCTTACTGGAAGCAGAAGGAATCAGATATGATGTGATTGATGCTGTTTTAGCTATTGATAGTTTTGCTGTGCCTGATATTCTTTCGCGAGCAGAAGCAGTGATGAAATTTAGGCAGGATGATGATTTTGAAGCCCTAATTACTGGTTTTAAGCGGGCTAGTAATTTAGCTGAAAAAGCGGCTGCTTCTGAAGAAGAAATTGATGCTCAGTTATTTACTTCGGAGGCTGAGGAAGAACTGTATTCCACTTATCAAGAGGTTAAAAGCAAAGTAGATAATTTAGTAGCCCAGGAAGATTATTTAGTGGCTCTGCAGGAAGTAACTAAGTTAAAAGCCCCTATTGATCAATTGTTTAATTCAGTTCGGGTGATGGCAGAAGATGAAGAAGTTAAAGAAAATCGGCTTAATTTATTAGCTCGAGTATCTGACTTACTATCACAAATAGCTGACTTAACTAAAATAGTAATTGATTAATGGGGAGTCCCTTCAGTTAAACTGGAGGGGCTTTTTTTATCGCAATCGTGTATTATTAGCTGTGGGCAGCTTGTTAATCCTTTTTAAACCTCCAAATTACTAAAATTCAGCTCAAATTAATGCCTATGAGTTTTAATTAAATTAATAGTGTATACTATTGTTGATAATATTGACGGTATATGGTGTGTATTTATGGTTAATCCGGGCTAAGCTCCTGTTTCTCAACTACTTATAAATTGATTTTTACTTTTAAAACCAGCTTTAAGCCCTTTATTGAGAGGAAAAGAAGCAATTAATTTAATTTTTCCACCTAATATGGTACACTTTTTAGAAAAATGTGTTGCACTTTTAAAATTATTTGTTATAATTAATGTATAGAAAAGAGGGAAATACTAAAATATAGTTTGAATAAAAATAAAAGATAATTATTCCTTAGGGGGGAATACAGTGGAATTACAAGCTAAACCACAGGTGAAAAAGCGGAGAAAAGGAAAAAAGGAAGAAAGACTTTTAGAAGCAGTAACAGATTCTAATAATTTAGAAGCAATTAAGCAGTTGGTTGCCGAGGGAGTAGATGTAAATGCTCGTAATAGAACGGGAACCACTGCTTTAATGTTAGCTATTTTACATGGAGCAGGAGTAGAAGCTATGAAAACTTTAATTAATGCTGGGGCTTGGGTTAATGTTCGGAATTCTCTGGGCAAAACTCCTTTGATGTATGCAGCTAAATACAGTTCGCAGACAGTAGTGGATATTTTGTTGGCTGCCGGAGCGGAAGTTAATACTCGGGAAGGGATGGGGAGAACGCCTTTAATGTATGCTACGGAAAATAAAAGCCATCCCGAAGTTGTCGGTTCTCTTTTACGAGCCGGAGCTGATTTACAGATTAGAGATAGGGTGAATAATACTCCTGTCCTCTGGGCAGTTAAAAATAATGGTAGTAGTGATGCTTTGCAGACTTTATTGGAAGCAGGAGCAGCTTTACAAATAGAAGATGGTCAGGGAGCTACCCCGTTGTCTTTGGCTGAAAAGTATGATAGTCAATTGTTGGCGTTTTTAGAGCAGCCCCGGGGAGTAGATAAGAAAGCAAATATAACGTAGTTTAAATTTGTAACTAAAAATAAAGTTACTTGAAACCAGCAGTAATCTAAAAGGGGTTGAAAATAAATGAAACGGAATTTAGCATTTGGGTTTTTAGAGATTACTGAACAGGCTGCTCTGTCAGTGGCGCCGGTTGTTGGGCAGGGGGATAAAGAAATAGTAGATAGAAGAGCGGTAGAAGCAATCCGAGAAACGGCTGTTAAGTTACCTAGCAAAGGAGAAATTGTAGTCGGAGAAGGAGAAAAAGATAAAGCTCCTAAACTTGACTATGGGGAACAGATAGGTGGGGGAGCAAAGTGTGAATTAGATATTGCAGTTGATCCGATTGAAGGTACTGAATTTGCGGCCGCTGAAGCTCCTAATTCATTAGCGGTGATAGCTGCTGTGCCTCGCGGTAATTTGTTGTCGGTACCTGATATTTATATGAATAAGATTGTAGTTGGCCCGCAGGCTAAAGGAACAATAGACCTGCAGGCTAAGCCGGCGGATAATTTAGCAGCGGTAGCTGAAGCTTTAGATAAATCAGTTTCTGACTTGACGGTGGTAGTCCTTGACCGGCCCCGCCATCGAGAATTAATTAAGGAAGTTTATGGGCTGGGAGCAAATTTAAAGTTGATTAGCGGAGTAGATATAGTAGCAGGGCTAGCAGCTGCTTTACCTGAAGAGGAGGTTGATGTGGCAGTCGGAATCGGCGGTGCTCCGGAAGGAATTCTGACTGCTGCGGCTGTTAAAGTATTAGGCGGAGATATGGAAGCTCAATTGATGCCCCGTAATCAAACGGAGATGGATAAGATTACAGGCCTCGGAGTTTCTGATATTAATCAAATATTTGGTATTAATCAGTTAGTAGCTGGAGAAGAAATCATATTTTCTCTGACCGGAGTTACAGATGGGGAATTACTAGCCGGAGTTAAACAAGGACGAACTAATTCTTTACTATTGCAAAAATTTAAGGATTCGATGCGAAGTAGAGAGTTGACTACTAACTATTCTGTTGATCGAAAAGTTAGTTAGGGGAGTTAAGCCGGTTAAAATTGATAATTATCAGCAACCGGAAAAGGAGATAAGTTATCCTTCCTTCGGGAATTCATTTAGAATAAAAACTACAGCAGACTAATTGCAACCTACTGAGAAGTAGGTTTTTATTTTTTACTTTGGAAATTGGCTATTATTTGCTATAATGAAGTCAGATAAGATAGTTAATAGCTTTGTGGGGAAGGGAGTGGTAGAAATTAATTTAAGTGACCGGCAGAAAACAATAATTGAAATAGTTAAAGAGGAAGGCCCTATTCCCAGTAAAGAAATAGCTGAACGGTTAGATTTAACTCGGGGAGCTCTACGCTCTGACCTTTCAGTATTGACGATGGCTAATATACTGGAAGCTAAACCGAAGGTAGGTTATTTTTATTCGGGAGAAAGTACTTATTTAAAAGAGCTGGATGATTTATATGGTAAGCAGATAAAAGAAATTAAATCAGTACCGATAGTTATTAAAGAGGAAGAAAATTCAGTTTATGATGCGATTGTAACTCTTTTTCTAGAGGATGTTGATACGCTGTTTGTAATTGATGAATTGGAAACGTTGGTAGGAGTAGTTTCTGAGAAAGATTTGTTGAAAGTAACAATGGGGGAGACAGGTGTTAAAGAAATTCCGGTTAGTGTAGCAATGACAAGAATGCCTCACGTTATTACTGTGCAGAATACCGATACTATTTTTGAAGCTATGGAGAAATTAGTAGAGTATGAAGTGGACTGTGTACCAGTAGTAGAAGAGATGGAACCGGAATCTAATTCGCGCGAACATAAATTAAAAGTAGTAGGTAAAGTTAACAAGACTAGTTTAGTTAGATATTTTGTAGATTTTAGTTTAGATAAGTAAAAACTTTTTACTTAGGGGGGAGACTAGGAAAGTGGGCGATAGCAATTTGACTGTATTTTTAATTTCTGATTCTACTGGTAAAACGGCAAAAACAGTAATTGATTCGGTAGCTATTCAATTTGATATTGAGGAACTTGATATTAGAAATTTTTCCGATGTGAATAGCATTGACCGGTTAACAGAGATTATTGCTCAGGCTCAAAACGAAGAGAATGTAGTGATTGCTTATACTCTTGTGCTGCCGGAGTTATGCGAGTATTTAGAAGCAGAAGCTGAACAGGTGGGGATTCCAGCGCTGGATATTTTGGGACCATTTTTAACGCAATTTTCTCAAATTTTGAATAAGCAGCCGCAGTTGGAGGTAGGCCTAAGTTATCAACATGATAAGAAGTCCTTTAATAAATTAAGCTGTCTTGAGTTTGCGGTGCGATGTGATGATGGGAAAAATATTAATAAGTTAAAATCGGCTGATATAATTTTATTAGGAGTTTCTCGAACTTCTAAAACACCAATTAGCCGCTATTTAGCCTATGAAAATTATAAAGTAGCTAATGTTTCTTTATCTCCAGAAGTACTGCCGCCGGAAGAGATTTATGAGCTGCCGCCGGAAAAAATATTCGGATTAACAATTGAGCCGGAGCTTTTACAAAAAATTAGGCAAGAGCGGTTAAAGTCAATGCGGTTTAGTGCGCAGAGTGGGTATGGTAAGTTGGAACGAATTCAAGAGGAACTTACTTACGCTGAAGAAATAATGGAGCAGTTAGGGTGTAGAATAATAGATATATCCCATACTGCGATTGAAGAAATAGCTGCTGAAATTTTAACAGATGTTAGATGATAGTCCTGCATATTTTGATTTTTTCTGCATAAGGTAGTTAATAGAAAATCATACGCGTTAACTTAAGGTATATTTTGTTAATTGATTTGTTTTTATTGAACTAGTGTATTATTAGCTATAGGCTGGGAGCTGTGAGCCAAATCAAAACCATAGAATAAAGGTTTTTAGAGGTGGTTTTTTATTTTATGGTTTTGCTTGTAGCCTACCGCCCATCCTACGAGTTTCACAGAAACTCTCCGTAATAAAAACCATTTGCCCATATGATCATAATACTTGTTAATATTTTACTTTAAACTTTTAAATTAACAAAATTTGGTTTAAGTTAACGCTTATGTAAAAATCTTATATAGTTTTGAGGGGAGGAAATAAGAGAATGAAGATTATAGGAATTAATGGGAGTCCTCATGAAGAAGGGAATACTACTTTTTTATTGAATAAGGCGTTAGATGTGATGAAAGGAAAAGATGTAGAGACGCAGATTTTACATATAAAAAAGCCGCTGGCTGAATTAGATTCTCCTTTTTGTGTTCACTGTTCAAGTCCTTGTAATCAAAGTTGTTATCAGGGAACTTTGCTTGCAGAATATTTTGATTTAATGGCTGAAACTGATGGTATAATTTTAGCTAGTCCGGTTTATTTTGGAACTGTTAGTGCTCAGTTGAAATCTTTTTGGGATATGACGAGGGCATTGAGAACTGAAGAGGCGTTATTTAATACTGTAGGAGGCGCTATTGCTGTAGGAGGCTCCCGCTTTGGAGGGCAAGAAACGACTATTAGAGCTTTGCAGGATATGATGTTAGTGCAGGGGATGACTATTGTAGGTGATGGAGCTCAAGGAGAAAGTGTAGGCCATCAAGGAGCCTGCGGACAACAGGAAGCAGCAGAAGATGAAACTGCTCAGCAGGAAGCTGAAAATTTGGGCCAACGTATTTTTCAAGTAGCAAATAAGTTAAATACTTGACTGCTAGTATATAATCTACAATTAAATACTATTTATGTAAAAAGCCGCTGGGAGCGGCTTTTTTTCTATTTGGGAGCTGGAGAAGCGGTTAGTTTTTTGGTACTTGATGAATAAAAATTTAAAGGAGGAATTTTAATTGGAGATGTGCAATATAATATATAGTGTAAGATACCTGGTAAATAGACGATAGAGATTAAATTACAATTAATTTTAATAGTAAGGCAGGAATTTATAGTAATGTCTTGAAGAGCTTTAAAGGCAATAACTGTTTTTTAGAGGGTGACTATTAGTGAGTGATGATTACTATTATAAGGAAGAATTTGTGGATCAGGTAAAGCATAATAATGATTTGTTAGATCTTGCAGGGGAGTATACTGAGTTAAAAAAACGGGGAAAAAATTATATGGGGTTATGTCCTTTTCATCAAGAAGATACTCCTTCTTTTAGTGTGGATCCGGATAAGCAGTTGTACTATTGCTTTGGCTGTGGAGCGGGAGGTAATATTTTCAATTTCATCATGGAAATTGAAGGATTAACCTTTGTAGAAGCGATTAAATATTTAGCTGATCGGGCTCATCTTGATTTGCCGAATCGTAATCTGTCAGCTGAAGAGAGAAAAAAGCGAAGTGAAAAACAAAAGTTATATGAAATTCATAAATTAGCTACTCGCTTTTATGTTTATTTGTTAACAGAGAGCAATCTAGGGGATCAGGGGTATCAATATTTACAAGAAAGAGGATTTTCCTCAGAAGTAATTCACAAGTTTAAGTTAGGTTTTGCTCCTGACCGCTGGGAGCAATTATATAAATTTTTAAAGAAAAAGGATTATTCTGATCAAATTTTATCTAAATCCGGATTAGTGATTGCTAGAAACAATGCTTCGGGTTATTATGACCGCTTTCGCAATCGAGTGATGTTTTCTATTTTTAATCATCGCGGCCAACCGATTGGTTTTGGGGGGCGAGTTTTAGCGGCGGATGAGGAACCAAAATATTTAAATTCTCCGGAAACAATGATCTTTGATAAAAGCCAGACGTTATATGGACTTCACTTAACGAAGTCTTTTATCCGCGAGCAAGAAATAGCAATTATGATGGAGGGGTATACGGATGTAATTACTGCTTACCAGATGGGGGTTAAGAATGTAGTAGCTTCTTTGGGTACTTCTTTGACTACTAGACAGGCTAATTTATTGGCCAGGTATGCTGATAAAGTATATATTGCTTATGATGCTGATGCAGCTGGAGAACAGGCTACCTGGCGGGGGTTGAATATTTTACGGCAAGCTGGTCTCCAGGTTGAAGTGATTGAATTACCGCAGGAACAAGATCCAGATGATTTCCTCCAGCAAGAAGGAAAAGAAGGGTTTAAAACACTAATGAGCGAGGCAGTACCTTTACTTGAGTTTAAAATTAATAGTGTTTTACCGGACAATAATGAGTTTGTTGATGTAGATAGTAAGATAAATGCTTTTCGTAAAACAGTGCCTGTTTTAAGTCAAGTAGAAGATGAAGTAGAACGGGGAGAATATTTACAGTATGTGGCTGAAAAACTAGGTATCAAAAAAGAAAGTATAACTTCGTTACAGAAAGAAGTCAACCGCTATAAAAGAAACCAGAGGCAAAAATCTAATAATAATCAGGATAATAAGAATGATTGGGGAAATAATAACAACTTGAAAGAAGAGTTAAGCAGTTCGCAATTGGCTTATAAAAGAGCGGTAGAAGCGGTGATTAAGATAATTATTGATCAACCTAGGTATATTCCTCAAATTAGGGAATCATTATTAATTGAAGATTTTAAACAGGAAAAATATAAGCGGTTGTTTTCTCTACTCTGTGATTTTTATGAACAAGATAAAAAAATTGAGGTAGATAGGTTGTTAACGGCAATAAAAAGTGAAGAGGTGGAAGAATTAGTGGTTAAGTTATCTGTTGAAGGAGTAGTAAGTGATGATTTAGATCGGGAACTAGCTGATTCTATCAATAGAATAAAGGAGTATCAATTAAAAATGAAACTGGAAGATTTAGAAACAAAAATTAAACAAGCAGAAGCAGAAGGAGATAATGAGCAGCTTAGAGAGTTACTCCAGGATTACAGCCAATATCAAAACCAGTTGAGAAAGGAGGGAAACTAATATGACAGCCGATATGGAAGCAATACAGAAAAAAGTAGGTAAATTATTAGATGAAGGCCGCAATCAAGGACAAATAGAAGAAGCAGATATTGAAGAGGCTTTTGCTGATATTGAGCTCGAGGAAGATCAGTTAGAAGAGGTTTATGATATTTTTGCTAGTGAAGGAATTGAAGTTGTAGAAAAAGAAACTGCTTCCCCGACAGAAGAAGCTAGTTCAGAATTAGCGGGGGAGGAGGAAGAGAAAGTAGATGAGGAAGAGGCTTCGCAGGTCTTAAATAATATTTTTGATAAAGTAGAAGAACTGAAAGAGGAAAAGGGAGAAGCAGATGAAGAGTTTGATTTTAGTGATATAGATTTAGGGGTACCGGATGCAGCTGGGATTGATGATCCGGTAAAAATGTATCTAAAAGAGATTGGGAAAATCCCACTGTTGGATAAAGAGGAAGAACAGGAGTTGGCCCGCCGAAAAGATGCCGGAGATAGAGAAGCAAAGCAAAAGTTGGCTGCTGCTAATTTACGATTAGTAGTTAGTATTGCTAAAAAGTATGTAGGGCGGGGAATGCTGTTTCTTGATCTGATTCAAGAAGGAAATTTAGGCCTAATTAAAGCAGTGAAAAAATTTGATTATACCAAAGGATATAAGTTTAGTACTTATGCTACTTGGTGGATTAGACAAGCTATTACTAGATCAATTGCTGATCAGGCTCGTACAATTCGGGTTCCTGTGCATATGGTAGAAACTATTAATAAGTTAATTCGGGTTACCCGCCATTTAGTTCAGGAATTAGGGAGAGAACCGACTAATGAAGAAATTGCTGAAGAAATGGATTTAGATCCGGATAAAGTGGAAGAAATAAAAAAGATAGCGCAAGAGCCCGTTTCCCTAGAAACTCCAATTGGGGAGGAAGAAGACAGCTATCTGGGGGATTTTGTAGAAGATGAAAATTCTCCTGAACCCGCAGCAGCAGCATCTAAGATGTTACTGCAGGAGCAGCTGGATGAAGTAATGGAGAGTTTGACGGATCGGGAGAAAAGAGTTTTGGAGTTGAGATTTGGAATTGAGGATGGCCGTTCGCGGACATTAGAAGAGGTAGGAAAAGAATTTGGGGTGACTAGAGAGCGAATTAGACAGATTGAGGCTAAAGCTTTACGGAAATTACGCCACCCCAGCCGCAGCAAGATGTTAAAAGACTATTTAAGCTAAGCATATTGAGGAACTCCATCTGTTAAATAGATGGGGTTTTTATTTTAATTAATTAGAGTGTGCAAATGCTTGCCAAATAAAGCAATTACTGATAAAATATTATAAACGTTATTTTTCCAGTAGGCAAATTGAGAAAATTTAGTATTTTGAAGTTTATAAAAAGAACGAACTGCTTGTTTTAAATGAGCGTCACTGCCAATAGTAGCAAATTTACCATTAAGTTTTCTTACTTTTTGCGCAGTGCGGTTTCGTTTTCGAGTTAGAGAATGATTATAGGTTTCTACAGCATCTACTTGCTGTAAAACCTGGTTGATATACGGTTTTTTCTTAAGGTAATTTTTATGGGCTATTCCAGAAATATGAGGAATAGACAAAAAGCAATTATAATCTTTTACTGCTTCTAAATAATAGGTATAATCTTTCTCTGTACGGGCAATTTCGTAATCATTTTTGTGCGGTTTTACTTTATAATGATAAAAATTTTGCAAGGTCTTTAATTTGTCAAAGTAGATTAATAGTTCAAAACCGTCTTTACAGCCTACTTCAATCCCGGGAACAATGTTAATATTGGTTTCCTGATATAACTTGACGCTGCTGCTGATTTCATTGTGATCGGTAACAGCAATTAAGTGTGATTTATCAGCTACGAAGTTAGTTAAGAAATCTAGATCAAGGAAACCATCAGAAGCCTGGGTATGAATGTGTAGATCAATGTAAGAGTGTTGATTAGTTGGTAGTGGGCCAAAGTAGTTAGCGATCTGGTTTGTTTCTAGCATTAAGATCTCCTTTCTTAAAGTTAGCTGTATTGATTTGTAGAAATCCTATTACCATTATACTATAAATTAGTCTGAGTTTGAATATATTTTTGAAAGGAAATTAGAATATGAATTTATCACCTCGTTTACAGGCGGTAGCGTCCATGCTTAATCTAGAGGGGATAGTGGCTGATATTGGTACCGATCATGCTTATTTACCGATTTATTTAATTAAGGAAATGGGATGTATTTGGGTGATTGCTACTGAATATACAACTCCGCCGTATCAGACAGCGCAGGAACAAATAAAAAAAGCAGGTGTAGCCGGCTCAATAGAAGTGAGACAGGGAGATGGTCTAAAGGTGTTGAAGAAAGGAGAAGTAGAAGAGATTGTAATTGCCGGTCTGGGGGGGGCTACAATCCGAAAAATTATTACGGGCCAACTTCCTGTAGCCCGGGAAGTAGAAAATTTGGTTTTACAGCCAATGAGTGCAATTTCTGAACTGCGTCAGTGGCTAGCAGCTAATCACTTTCAAATCACAGGGGAAAAGTTGGCTAGAGAAGGAGACAAATTTTACCAAGTTATGGCAGTACAGACGGGGAAGATGGAGTTAGAAGATCCGTTTTTGCTGGCAGCAGGCCCCAAATTAATTGCGGAAAATGATCCGCTGCTGCCGGAATTTTTGGACTGGCTGGAAGCAAAGTGGGAGAAAATCGAAAAACAACTTGTTCAGCACCGGCCGGAAAGTGATAAATTAAAGCAGATACAATATAAATTAAATAGGCTCCAGGAGGTAAAAAGATGTCTGAAGAATTAAGCCGGGTAGTAGAGATAATTGAAGATTTAGCTCCGCAAAGTTTGGCTAGAGAGTGGGATAAGGTAGGACTGCAAGTAGGGAGTTATCACCAGCAGGTTGATTCAGTACTGGTTACTCTGGATGTGAACAGGCAAGTATTAGAAGAAGCAGTAGCTGCTGATGTAGATTTGATTATTAGCCATCATCCTTTTATTTTTACGGAATTAGCAGCTATTAACTTTGATTCCCCCCAGGGCCAACTGATTAAAAAAGCTGTCCAGAATGAAATTGCTATTTATGCTATGCACAGCAACTATGATATTGCTCCCGGCGGTTTGAATGATTTACTGGCTGATAAGTTAGAGGTAGAAAATACTCAGGTACTGCAGATAACTAGCGAACAGCAGTTAAAAAAGTTAGTAGTATTTGTGCCTGAGGAAGCTGTAGAAGAAGTGAGGTCTGCTCTGGGCGCTGCCGGAGCGGGGTGGATTGGAAATTACAGCCACTGTACTTTTCAGCAGTCGGGGCAGGGTACGTTTAAGCCGTTAGCCGGAACTGATCCTTATTTAGGAACTCAGGGCGAAGTTAGTGAAGTAGCTGAAAAGAGAATTGAAACTATTGTCCCGGAGGGAAAACTTGCTTCTGTTCTGGAAGCTGTCCTTGAGGCTCACCCGTATGAGGAAGTAGCGTATGATGTTTATCCTCTTGATAATCAAGGAGAAGTAGTCGGGATAGGAAGAATTGGCCGGATAGAAGCAAGAAGTTTAGAAGAATACAGCCGACTGGTAAAAAAGAAGTTAAGTTTAAAAACTGTTAAGGTAGTTGGGAAATTAGATCAGAAAGTGGAGAAGGTAGCCCTATGTAGTGGAAGCGGCGCTGATTTTATCAAACCAGCGGCAGCTAAAGGAGCTGATCTCCTGATAACTGGCGATTTGAAATTTCACGAAGCCCAGGCGGCAGAAGCAGAAGGATTAGCGGTAATTGATGCTGGTCATTATGGAACGGAAAAGATTATGCAGGCAGGAGTAACAGATTATTTACAGACTAAAGCAGAAGCGGAAGAGTTGGAGATTGAGGTTATAACTTCGCAGACTAATACTAAACCCTGGGAATTAATGTAGGTAGGTTGTCCATTGAACCTACCTTTTTTCTATTGGATTATAAATTAATTAGTTACAGGAGGGATAAGATTTGATAACTGATATAGAGTTTTTATGGCGCTTACAGAATATTGATCAAGAAATGGAGGCAAGAAAAGAGGAACAGGAGACGGAAGAATTAAATGCAAAAATTGCTGAAGTGAAAGCAGAAATTGGAGAGGTAAAAGATAAAATTACTGATCGGGAAAATAAGTTAGAAACATTACAGAAGAAAATTAAAGATAAAGAATTTGAAGATTCCCGCCTTGAAAGACAAGAAGAAGATTATGAGGATCAGCTGTATAGTGGAGAAAATTCTAATCCTAAAGAGCTGAATCAATTAAATGAAAAATTAGATAAACTAGGTGAGCAGAAAGAAGAATTAGAGGAAGAACTGCTAGATCTGATGGTGGAAGAAGAAGAGCTAGAGGAAGAAATAGAAGCACTTTACCGTGATTTATCCGCTAAAAAAGATGAAGTAGAAGAGTTAAAAACTGCAAAAGAAGAACAACAACAGCAGTTAGAAGAGGAACTAGCTGATCTGCAGGCGGAAAGAGAAGGCTTAGAAGAAGAATTAGGTGAGGAATTAATAGAGATGTATAATCATTTATATGAAGAAAAACAGGGGCGAGCGGTAGTAAAATTGGAAGATGGTTTCTGTATGGGCTGTAGAATGAGTTTATCGCTGAATTTAGTTAAAAAAGTAAAAAATAGTGGAGAAGTAGTAACTTGTGAGCAGTGTGGTAGAATTTTATACTGGGCTGAATAGAAAATTATATTGACAAACCGTTATTTTAATGTTACAATTTGATTTGGAATTTAATAAGGGCAATAAGTAGGTCGGATGGTCGCAGGTACAGTAGAGGCTGTACTTGAGGAAAGTCCGAGCTCCAGAGGGCAGGATGCTGGATAACCCCCAGCCAGGGTAACCTGCGGGCAAGTGCCACAGAAAGTATGTCGCCGGTAGTTTTTTACCGGTAAGAGTGAAAGGGTGCGGTAAGAGCGCACCAGGGAGCCTGGTAACAGGTTTCGCTAGGTAAACCCCATCCGGAGCAAGGCTGAATAGGGAAAGGATAAGGGCTGCCCGCCCATCTTTCCGGGTAAGCTGCTTGAGGAGGTAGGTAACTGCCGCCCGAGATAGATGACTATCTATCCGTGAGGATACAGAACTCGGCTTACAGACCTGCTTATTGCCCGCGAACTACTATTTAAGACATCCTTTTTTGGGATGTCTTATTTTATATAATTTAAAGATAGCGGCATGATATATCATGCCGCTATCTTACTATGCACATAAATTTTCATAATCGGTAGCTAATATAATTTATAAGGAGTGAAACCAGTGGCAAAGTTAGGTTTTTTAGGACCAGAAGGTAGTTTTTGTGAGTTAGCAGCCCGAAAGTTTGACGGACAGGTAGCTGAATATCTTTCTTATCAAGATATCACCAGCTTAGTTGACGGAGTTAGGAAAGGTACGATAGATAAAGCAATTGTACCGATTGAAAATTCTCTGGAGGGAGCGGTCAACTTAACTCTTGATTTATTGGTTGAGTTTGATTTGAAAATAAGAGCTGAGGTGGTAATTCCCGTCGAACATAATTTAATTGCTAATCAACAAGCGGCTCTAACTGATATTGAACATGTTATTTCCCACCCGCATGCTTTAGCTCAGTGCCGACAGTTTTTAGTAGAAGAGTTAGGAGAGCATCAGACTCATACAGCGGATAGTACAGCAGGAGCAGTTAGTGAACTGCTACAGAAAGGGGTTAACTGGGCTGCAATTGGAACTACAAAAGCAGCGGAGCAATACCACCGACAGGTTATAGCTGACGGAATTCAAGATAATGAAGCGAATTGGACGCGATTTATAGTCTTAGCGGAGGAAGATAGTGAGCCGACAGGTCAGGATAAAACTTCTATTATTTGTTCTCCGGTTGAAGATCATCCCGGTGCTTTGTATGAAATTTTACAGGAATTTGCTGTCCGAGAGATCAATCTAACCAGAATTGAATCGAGACCGGCTAAAAAATTACTGGGGGATTATATATTCTTTATTGATTTTGTGGGCCACTATGAGCAAGAATTAATTAATGAAGTGTTAACTGCTGTAAAGACTAAAACAGCCTGGTGTAAACTGTTGGGCTCTTATCCCCGCTCAACTATGATGGAAGAAGTATTAGCGGAGGAATAATTGATAAAAAATTCTTTATATGTTAAAATAATAACTTAAGAGTGCCTTTAAGGGAGGGGTTATTATATGGCAGGACATTCCAAATGGCATAATATTAAGCATCAAAAGAAGAAAGAAGACCGGCGCCGGGCTAAATTATTTTCTAAGTTAGTTAAGAAGATTACTGTTGCTGCTCGGGAGGGCGGTGGAGACCCTGAGGTAAACAATGATTTGGATTTGGCAATTCAAAAGGCTAAAGACGCGAATATGCCGAAGGAAAATATCGAACGGGCTATTAAACGCGGTACGGGAGAGTTAGAAGGTGTAGATTATGAACCGATGGTATATGAAGGCTATGCCCCGGCGGGAGTAGCTCTGTATATTGATGTTATGAGTGATAATCGGAATCGAACTGTTTCTGAATTGCGCCATTTACTGTCGGAACACGGCGGCAACTTAGGAGAAGACGGCTGCGTGGCTTGGATGTTTGAAAGAAAAGGTCAGCTGGTTATTGATCGTAGTGAATATAACGTTGATGATGAAGAAGAGGTAATGATGGATGCTATCGAAGCAGGAGCTGAAGATATAGATTATTCTGAAGAAAGTGTAGAGATTATTACCGAAGACGAAGAGTTACAGGCGGTCCGAAAAGAGATGGAAGAAATGGGTTATAAATTTGACTCGGGAGATTTAGTGATGATCCCGAATAATGAAGTTCCGCTAACCGACCCTAAAGATGCTAAACAAGTACTGCGGGTAATGAATGAATTAGAAGATCATGATGATGTGCAGGATGTGTATGCTAACTTTACTATTCCCGAAGATGTAATGGCGGAAATTCAAGACGAAATTTAAGCTTTAACAGGAGAATAAATTTCGGCCGGCAGCAGCCGAGAGGCTGTTGCTTTATGATTTACATAATCAGGCAAGTTTTACCTGGGAGGCAGCAGAAATGATAGCTTATTTAGACGGGGTAATGCAGCGGCAGGGAGTAGATTATATTGTAATCAATGTAGATGGGGTGGGCTATAAAGTTTACGTTCCTGCCCGCGTACAGCAGGGATTAACAACGGAAGAAGAAGTAGAATTACATATTTATACGTATGTGCGGGAAGATGCTTTGAAACTTTATGGCTTTGCTGATTTAGCTTCCTTGGAGGTTTTTGAACAGATGTTAGGAGTTTCCCGCATCGGCCCGAAGGTAGCTTTAGGAGTGTTAGGAACTATGCCGGTTCAGGAGTTTAAAATGGCAGTCATGAATGGTGATGTAAAACAGTTAAAACAGGTGAAAGGAATTGGAAAAAAAACAGCTAAGCGGTTAATTCTTGAACTGCAGGAAAAGCTAGAACTAGAGGAAGTAGAAGTAAGCGGTAGTGAGCAGCAGGTGGATGATAGTAAAGTTAAAGAAGCAGTGCAGGGTTTGGTAAACTTGGGCTATTCTCAATCGCAGGCGCGGGAAGCTGTATCGAAGGTGCTGGCTGATAATCAGGATTTAGCGGTAGAAAAAGTAATTCGGAAAGGGCTTAATTACCTTAATAAATAACATATCTGTTTATGATTAAGCGGGGAGGAGTTTGTGATGGAAGATAGATTCGTATCTCGGGCGCAGCAGGAAAATGATCTGGATCAAAGTCTGCGGCCGCAGACTTTTAGTGAGTATATTGGGCAGAAGAAAATCACGGATAATCTGAAAGTGTTTATTGAGGCTACTAAACAGCGGGGGGAAGCTCTGGATCATGTTTTGCTGGCGGGTCCGCCGGGTTTAGGGAAGACAACTTTAGCTAATATCATTGCCAATGAACTGGGAGTAGATATTAAAGTTACTTCTGGGCCTGCTATTGAAAAGCCGGGGGATCTGGCGGCGGTGCTAACTAATTTAACTGCTCATGATGTCTTTTTTATTGATGAAATTCACCGTTTAAACCGGATGATTGAGGAAATTTTATATCCGGCTATGGAAGAGTATGCTCTTGATATAGTAGTGGGCAATGGCCCTAATGCTCGGTCAGTGCGGCTGGATTTACCCCCATTTACCTTGGTAGGAGCTACTACCCGTTCTGGTAATTTAACTTCTCCCCTGCGCGATCGGTTTGGAGTAATGAGCCGGCTTAAGTTTTATTCTGAAGAAGAGTTGGCCCGGATTGTAAAGCGGGCAGCACAAGTATTGGAAGTGCAGATCGAATCAGATGGAGCCTATGAAATTGCCCGCCGCTCTCGGGGTACGCCCCGGATTGCTAATCGATTTTTAAAACGGGTGCGTGATTTTGCCCAGGTAGAAGGCGATGGAATAATTACGAAAGGAATAGCTAGACAAGCTTTATCCCGATTGGAAGTAGATGAAAAGGGACTAGATAGGTTAGACCGCAAAATTTTATTGACTATTATCGAAAAATTTGATGGAGGTCCCGTTGGTTTATCTACTTTGTCAGCAGCAATTAATGAAGAGCGGGAGACAATCGAAGACGTGTATGAGCCTTATTTGCTGCAAATTGGATATTTAGAGCGGACTTCGCAGGGTCGGAAAGCAACGCGGTCAGCCTATCAGCATTTTGATGTTGAGGGGGCAGAAGATGAAAGACTTTTCTAACCTGCTGATTATAGGAGGAATAATATTAATTGTGGGTGGGTTAGCCTTTAAATTAGGACTGCCCTTGGGTAGATTGCCGGGGGATATACGAATTCAAGGTGATAATTTTGGATTTTATTTTCCAATTACTACTTCGATTTTAATTAGTGTGGTTTTATCGTTTATCTTATGGTTATTAAAATGAAAATGGAGTTGAAAGTTTAAACTGAGGTTTGCTGTAATAATATTTTTTCTAGATTAGTGGACAATACAAGGGTAGCGACATGATATATCATGTCGCTACCTTTTCTTCCTACTAAATTTCATTGTAAAGTTATAAATTGAGGTGATTGCATGCAAGTAGAAGAATTTGACTTTGAACTACCGGAAGAAATGATTGCGCAGAAACCTGCTGAACCGCGCGATGAATCAAGATTAATGGTAGTTAATCGGAAGCAAGATCAACTTGAACACCGGCGGTTTAAAGATATAATTGATTATCTGGGACCTGGAGATTTATTAGTTCGCAATAATACGGAAGTAATACCGGCCCGACTATTTGGGACTAAAAAAGAAACCGGCGGGAAAGTTGAAGTTTTACTGTTAAACCAAAAAGAGTTGGACTGCTGGGAAGTTTTAGTTAGTGCGAATGGAAAAGTAAAGGTGGGTACCGAAATTGTATTTGGGGATGGCTTATTAGCTGCTGAGGTAAAATCAGTAACTGATTTTGGGGGGCGGGAAGTTGAATTTGAGTATGAGGGAGTATTTGAAGAAATTTTAGACCAGTTGGGTAATATGCCGTTACCGCCTTATATTACCGAAGAATTAGAAGAACCAGATAAATATCAGACTGTATATGCTGAAAAAAGAGGGGCAGCAGCGGCTCCCACAGCGGGTTTACACTTTACAGAACGGTTGTTGACTCAGCTAAAGGAACAAGGAGTTAAAATTGCCGATATTACCCTGCATGTAGGTCTTGGTACTTTTCGCCCGGTGCGGGTAGAGGAAGTAGAAGAGCACGAAATGCATTCTGAGTACTATGAAGTACCTGCTGAAACAGCTCAGATGATTGAGAAAACAAAGAAAGCAGGGAAGAAGGTTATTGCTGTAGGAACAACTACTACTCGGACGCTGGAAACGGTAGCTGACAAGCAGGGGAAAATAACTTCCGATAAGGGATGGACAGATATATTTATTTACCCTGGATATCAGTTCAAAGCTATTGATGGGTTGATTACTAATTTTCATTTACCGGAATCAACGCTGATTATGATGGTAGCAGCTTTTGCCGGCAAAGAACAAATATTTAATGCTTACGAAACAGCCAAAGAAAAAGGTTATAGATTTTATAGTTTTGGCGACGGGATGCTTATATTATAAATGGAGAATGGAAAATGGAGAATGGAGAATGGA
>CAYFUT010000006.1:1834-73645 GCA_964346395.1 uncultured Halobacteroidaceae bacterium | reverse complement strand
CGAGCTGCTTCATCTTCTTCCTGATACAGTCTCGGCTTGGCCAGTTCAATATACCAGTCGCAGAACTCTTTCCAGATGAAGTCATATAAATCTTCAGCTACTCGCCCGAACTGATAGTCTTCTAAATCTTCAGTTACCTGGTGGATTTTCTTGTTCAATCGGCTTAGCATCCACTGGTCAGCTAAAGTATACTGCAAACTACCGTAATCGATTTGATCCAGATCAAAGTTTTCTAAGTTCATCAGCGCAAACCGGGACGCATTCCAGAGCTTATTGGCAAAATTGCGGCTGGCCTCTACTCGCTCCTGGCGATAGCGGATATCACTGCCCGGCGTATTACCAGTAATTAACGTAAACCGCAGCGTGTCTGCGCCGTATTCATCAACAACTTCAATCGGATCTACTCCATTGCCGAGCGACTTACTCATCTTTCGACCTTGAGCATCGCGAACTAACCCGTGAATATAGATATCTTCAAATGGATTTTCATCAGTAAACTCCAATCCCATGAAAATCATCCGTGCTACCCAGAAAAAGATAATATCGCGGCCGGTAACCAGTACATCCGTCGGATAAAAGAAATCATAATCATCAGTATCATCCGGCCAACCTAAAGTAGAGAACGGCCAGAGCCCAGAACTGAACCAAGTATCTAAAACATCTTCATCCTGCTTTAAGTCTTCGCTGCCGCACTCCGGACATTCAGTCGGCTCTTCACGGCGGACAATTGTTTCATCACAGTCCTGACAGTACCAGACAGGAATCTGGTGACCCCACCATAACTGACGAGAAATACACCAATCGCGGATATTCTCCATCCAATTGAAATAAACTTTATCAAATCTATCGGGAACAAAGTTAATTTCATCTTCTTTCACTGCTTCAATTGCCGGCTCAGCCAGTTCATCCATCGCTACAAACCACTGCTTAGAAACCAGCGGTTCTACAACTGTATCACACCGATAACACTGGCCGACAGAATGTTCATGTTCTTCAGTCTCCTCCAGCAATCCGGCCGATTTCAAATCTTCAACTAGCTGCTGGCGGCACTCATAGCGATCCATTCCCTCGTACTTGCCGGCATGTTCGGTCATTACCGCTTGATCGTCAATTACCTTTATCTGCTCTAAATCATTCCGTTGGCCCATTTCAAAGTCATTTGGATCATGAGCCGGAGTTACCTTGACCATTCCTGTTCCAAAGTCAGAATCAACGTATTCATCAGCAATAATCTCTATCTCGCGGTCAACAATCGGCACTACTACCTTTTCTCCAATTAAATCTTGATACCGTTCATCATCAGGGTTAACAGCAATAGCTGTGTCACCCAGCATTGTCTCTGGACGGGTAGTAGCTACTACAATATAATCATCTTTATCCTTATAATTATACCGAATATGATACAGCTTACCTTCTGTCTCTTCGTGTTCTACCTCAATATCCGATAAAGTAGTCTCACAGTCCGGACACCAGTTAATAATATAATCACCTTGATAAATTAATCCCTGGTTATACAATTCAACAAAAGCTTCCCGAACTGCTTTATTAAGATCTTCATCCATGGTAAACTTCTCGCGATCCCAATCACAGGAAACCCCTAATTTAGTCAATTGGTTAGTGATAGTATTACCGTATTCTTCTTTCCAGTCCCAGGCCCGCTCCATAAATCCTTCGCGGCCCACATCTTCCTTACTTAATCCTTCTTCCTCCCGCATTTTATTCACTACTTTAACTTCGGTAGCAATACTGGCGTGATCCGTCCCCGGCAGCCATAGCGCTTCAAAACCCTGCATCCGCTTCCACCGGGTCAAAATATCCTGGAAAGTCATATCCAGCGCATGGCCGATATGCAGTTGGCCGGTTACATTCGGCGGCGGCATCATAATCGTAAACGATTCCTTATCTTCATTAGGCTCCGCCTTAAATAAATCATTCTCTAACCAATAGTCATACCATTTGTCTTCTACTTGATCAGGATCATACGTAGTTGATAATTCAGTTTCACTCATTTTTAATCTCCTCCTATCTTATAATTGACAATTTAAAATTTACAATTGACAATTAATTCCTAAAACTATTTTCTCTAATATTGCATAATTCTATAGAACTTATTCTTGCAGGTAAATTAATTTTTTAGTCTATATTTTGATTTTAATTGTCAATTGTCCATTGCTAATTGTAAATTAAAAAAACCCTCTCCCATCCTGGTTAAGGACGAAAGAGGAATTATCTTCCGCGGTACCACCTTAATTCTAAGTTAGCACTCTCAGCCTGCTTATCGGCCGGCAGCCGGTTAAACCTACTTTATTTCAGCCTAACAGCTCCAGAGCGACTTCAATTAACTGGTTCCCGGGAATACCTCTCAGCCTGTGGGTATTCCTCTCTCTCGGGCCAACTGTTAATTTACTACTCTCCTTCCCCACTTTTGCCGTTTTTAATTGTCACTTATGATTTTATAATTAATTTACCGGCTTGTCAACCACAAATTGTATTAACTGCCAAAGGGAATTAAATAATATTAGCTCCCAAAATAGCTAGCAATAAAATAGTCCCAAACTTAAAGTGTAGCTGAGCAGTTTTTAAATCAATTTTCTGCACACTACACTGCGGATTAACAACTGCCCGCCTCACCAACTTAATATTTTCTACCGCATAAGGCAGCGTCCCCAGCGTAAATAATGCCCAGGGAGTAACTATCCTACCGATTACTAACCCCAGCACAAGCAGATAGGGTAATAATACTAATATTAAATATACCCGGCCAGCTAACTTCCTCCCCAGCAGAAGAGCCAACGTCTTAATTTTCACCCGGGCATCATGGTCAAGATCCCGAAAATCATTTCCATGCAAAATAGCACTAATTAATAATCCCACTGGAATTGAAGCTAATAAAACTTGATAATTAAAATTTCCCGTCTGGACATAATAACTGCCCTCTGTTAATAACGGGCCCAACAAAAGAAATACTAACGGCACTCCCAAGGCATAATATTTATAGCTAATTGGACGCGCCGTATAAAAGTAGCCGCCCAGACCGCCAATTATAGTTAATAACAAAACTATAGGTCCGCGTAGATATGTTAAATAACTAATTATAGGTATTACTAATAAAAAACAAGCTATTCCACAGTTCTTAACTAACTTGGGATCCAATAATCCTGCCGGTAATACACCACTAGAACCATGCTCCTCCTCAGTATCTACTCCCGTCTGATAATCATAATAATTATTTATTAAATTAGTTCCGCTGTGTAATAACAAAACTCCGCTTAAAGTTAAAATTAATAATCCCCAACTGAATTCTCCCATTTTTACTGCCAGACAGTTTGCTAATCCTATAGAAATTAAAGAAGTAGTAAACGTAAAGGGCTGTAGTGCTGTCAACCATACTTCCCATTTTTTCATCACTGAATCCTCCTATTTTCGCTTATAAATCAAAATAACGATAGGCTATTAACCTACCGTTACTTAGTATTTACTATCTAATTCAAATTATTACAAAATAAAACTTTTATTTTAGAGACAGAAATCCAACGTGAAATTTAAACAGCTAAATAGCTAACCCAGGAGGTTTTTTCCTCCTGGGTTAACGTTAAAAAATTCAGCTTATAGTTCAATCAACAACTTATAGTTTAATCAACAAACTGACCAATAAACTTCATCACTTCTTTCTTACCTTCTCCCGTTTCAGCCGAAAAGAAAGTAAACGGCGTTGAAGGCGCTAATTGTAGAGTTTCTTTGATTAATTTTCGCTGCGGCTTCCGCTCACTCCGCTTTAATTTATCTACCTTGGTAGCTGCTACTAAAAAAGGAACCTGCATCTCCAGCAGCCAATCATACATCATCAAATCATCATCTGTCGGCTGATGGCGAGCATCTACTATCAAGATTACTCCCGCTAAATTGTAGCGGTTAAACAGATAAGTTTCAATCATTGCGCCCCATTTTTCTTTCTCTTGTTTCGATACTTTAGCAAACCCGTACCCCGGCAGATCAACAAAATAAAAGTAATTATCCACTCGATAAAAATTAATCGTCTGCGTTTTCCCCGGTCGTGAACTAGTCCGGGCCAACTTCTTGCGGTTGACAATCTGATTAATCAGAGCTGATTTGCCGACATTCGACCGCCCGGCCAGAGCTACTTCCGGCAAATGGTGAAACGGATAGTCTTCTGGTTCCCGGGCACTTGTTTTAAATTCTGGATTATTAATCTTCATCCGTATCTCCTTCTTCTACTAATATTTCCTCCAACACCTCATCCATTTCTTCTACAAAGATAAATTCTAAATTCTGCTTAATATTATCCGGCACATCTTCTAAATTCTTTTTATTCTCCTGACATAAAATAATTTTTTCAATTCCGGCTCGGTGAGCGGCCAGCACTTTACTCTTAATCCCGCCAACCGGTAAGACTCGACCACGGAGAGTCACTTCTCCCGTCATAGCTATTTTTCCGCTTACCGGCTTATTAGCCAGAGCTGACAAAATAGCAGTAGTTAGAGTAATTCCAGCTGAGGGACCGTCCTTGGGCACAGCTCCTTCCGGCACATGGACATGGAGGTCATATTTTTTATAAAAGTCATCTTCAATCTCGAATTCATCTGCCTTCGTCCGAACATAACTTAGAGCCGTCTGGGCCGACTCTTTCATTACATCACCCAGTTTTCCGGTTAAAATCAGCTCTCCTTCCCCGGGCACAACCGAAACTTCAATATGGAGGATATTTCCTCCCGCCGGACTCCAGCCGAGACCGGTGACTACTCCCACTCGGTCTTCTTCTTCCATCTGACCGTATTTGTATTTAGGAATGCCGAGATATTTTTCCAAATTTCTGACATCAACTCTAGTACCCCGCTCTTTTCCTTCTACTACCTGTTTAGCTGCCTTCCGGCAGATAGTAGCTATTTTCCGCTCTAAAGTTCTAACCCCTGCTTCCCGCGTATGATTGCAGATTATCTTCTGCAGTGCATTATCAGAGATTTTCAGCTGTTCTTCACTTAACCCGTGGTTGTCAAGCTGTTTATCCATCAAATGCCGGCGGGCAATCTGTAGCTTTTCCTCTTCTGTATAACCAGAAATTTCAATTACTTCCATCCGATCCAGTAGCGGCCGCGGAATAGTATCTGTTGTATTAGCTGTCGTAATAAACATTACATCCGACAAATCAAAAGGAACTTCCATATAATCATCAGTAAACTCGTCATTCTGCTCCGGATCTAAGACTTCTAACAACGCTGCTGCCGGATCGCCGCGAAAATCACTATGTACTTTATCAATTTCATCCAGCAAAAAGACCGGATTTTTAGTTCCTGCATCCCGCATAGCATTAATTATTCTACCCGGTCTAGCTCCTACATAAGTTCTCCTATGTCCTCTAATTTCAGATTCATCACTTAATCCACCTAAGGATAAGCGGACAAATTCTCTATTAATTGCTTCTGCTACTGACTTGCCTAGTGATGTCTTCCCTACTCCCGGCGGGCCAACTAAACATAAAATAGGCGTTTCCATCTTTTCACTTAGTTTTTTGACTGATAAATATTCTAGAATCCGCTCTTTAACATCCTCTAAATCATAGTGGTCTTGATTTAATTTATCCTCTACTTCCTGAATTACTAATTCATCTTCACTATAATCATTCCACGGCAAATCCAATATACAGTCTAAATATTTTCTAATAACTACCGCTTCATTAGCATTCGGCGGCATCTTCCGAAGTTTATCCACTTCATCCAACGCTTTCTCTTCTACTTCCTCCGGCAAATCCGCTTCTGCAATAGCTTCTTCATACTCAGTTGTTTCATCGCCACCTTCTTCATCGCCCAACTCTTTTTTAATTGCCTTCATCTGCTCTTTTAAATAATATTCCTTCTGCCGCTTTTCCACTTGTTTGCGGACTTCACTATTAATTTTATTCTTAACCTCTAAAATTTCTAATTCCTTATCTAAAATATTATACATCTTTTCCAGACGAGCCTGAGGGGATATTGCTTCTAATATTTCCTGCTGTTGTTTGATTTTAAGTGACATATGAGAAGCAATTACATCCACCAATTGACCGGGCTCTTCAATATTATTAATCGTCATCATCGTTTCCGGCGGTAAATCCTCACCCTGTTTAACATAATCTTCAAACTTATTGGTTACGCTCCTCATTAAAGCTTCTAATCTAGTTTCATCAGTTTTTGGTTCCGTTTCTACTACTTCAAACTCTACCTGAAAATAAGGCTCAGTCTGTAAAAATTCCTCTACCCTAACTCGTTTAATCCCTTCTACCAAAATCTTTATTTTTCCGTCCGGCAGCCGCATCAACTGCTTAACCTGGGCAATAGTACCTACTTGATAAATATCTTCAGGATCAGGTTCTTCAACTGTTTCATCTTTCTGAGCAGCTAATAAGATTTCCCGATTATTAACCATCGCTTCTTCTAGCGCAGCTACTGATTTATCTCTACCTACCAATAACGGCGTAATCATATTCGGAAATACCACTAATCCCCGCAGAGCTACTAGCGGCATTTTATCATCTTCTGTCTGTAATATCTCTTCACTATTCAGGGCTAGTTCCTGGGTATCTTCTTCCATAATTTTATCCATATCTACACCCCCATAACTTCTTATACCATAAATTTAAATTACTGATGCTGACAGCGAATCAAAATCTATATTGAAATCAATCTCTTCATTAGCAGTCAACGGCTTATCTTGAACTGCTTTCTGCAGTGCTTCCTTTAAATGATTGACTTTAATAATTTCTATCTCCGCAAATTCTTGACTAGTAAATATCTGCTGCCAATTTTCAGCTGGAATTAATACTCTTTCAGCTCCAGCTCGAATAGCGGCTCTAACTTTAGGAACCACGCCGCCAATTGGCCTTACCTGACCGTTTACCGATAACTTACCGGTCATTGCTATTAAATTATCAACCGGTTTTTCAGTAAAGGCTGAATATAAAGCCACCGCCATACTTATTCCCGCTGATGGGCCGTCCACTACGGCATCACTAGTAAAATCAATATGAATATCATAATTATCCAGATTAATATTTAACATCTTTTTAATTACTGTCAGCACATTTTCAGCTGAATCACGAACCATACTCTTGCGCTTAATCTTTCGATACTGCGTTCCCTGTTCTGCTTCTTGGGCTACCCCTGTAATATTCAATTCTCCCCGACCAGAATTAACTTTAGTAACCGAAACCTCCAGCTGATCAACTGTACCTTGATTGGCCTTAATTACTGCCAATCCATTCACTACCCCTATCTGCGGTTGAGTCGGAACTCGGTCAAGATCACGCGGAGTATACTGGCCATTAACTATTACCCGTTCTATATCTTTTTTCTGCACCAAATTTCTATTTTCAGCTGCCGCAATCCCACTTGCTGTCTGGACCATATTTACCGCTTCCCGCCCATTTACAGCATATTTTTTTATTATCTTTACTACTTCTTCCGCCATTTTTAAATCTAACTTAGCGCCCGCTGTATTGACAATATCCGCAATATCAGCCGGAGTTAAAGGATTGAAGAAAATTTCTAAACATCGCGAGCGAATAGCAGGCGGAATCTGGTCTGGACGCTTAGTAGTAGCTCCAATCAACCGAAAATCAGCCGGCAGACCATTCTGAAAAATTTCATGAATATGGCGCGGAATACTTTTATCTTCCTCATAATAATAAGCACTTTCTAACCAGACTTTTCTATCTTCCAGTACCTTTAATAGCTTATTCATCTGAATCGAATGAAGTTCGCCGATTTCATCTAAAAATAAAATTCCACCGTGGGCCTTGGTTACAGCTCCCGGCTTGGGCTGAGGAATTCCGGCCGAGCCCATAGCTCCTGCTCCCTGATAAATCGGATCGTGTACAGAACCAATTAATGGATCAGCAATCCCCCGTTCATCAAAACGAGCAGTAGTAGCATCTAACTCTTCAAAATCAGAATCCTGGTCAAAAGGAGAGTCAGGATTTTGTCTAGCTTCTTCTAACACAAGTCTTGCTGCCGCCGTTTTCCCCGTTCCCGGCGGACCATAGATGATTACATGCTGCGGGTTAGGACCGCACAAAGCAGCCTTTAATGCTTTAATACCGTCTTTTTGCCCAACTATTTCCGAAAAATCAGTCGGCCTAATTTTTTCTGCTAACGGCTTCGTTAACGACTTATTACGTAATTTATGTAGCTTTTTTAGTTCTTTTTTGGACTTCTTTTTGATAGCCTTTTTATTGCTCCGCTGACTGCGCAGTTGAGTCCAAAAGTAAACCCCTATTACCACCATAAACACAAACTGGACAATAGTTAAAAAAGTCATAAAGAAGTTCATAATATCTCCCCCTTAGGTATATTCAAACATCAATAATAGTATTAACCTAAAGGAGAGATTTTATCCTAAATATTTATGTAAATAAAGAAGAAACTGCTTAAAATTAAGCAGTTTCTTCTCGTTGTTCATCTACTTTTACTAACTGAGGCGCTTCATTTTCCTCCACTACCTCCTGCGTAATCACACATTTGGCAATATTATCGTAAGAAGGAATATCGTACATTATATCCAGAATTGATTCTTCTACCACCGAACGTAATCCTCGAGCTCCAGTGCCCAAATCCAACGTTTTGCGGGCAATTGCTGCTAAAGCCCCTTCTGTGAATTCTAATTCAATATTATCCAATTCAAAGAACTTGGTATACTGTTTTACTAAAGCATTGCGGGGCTGAGTTAAAATTTCCACCAGAGCATCTTCATCAAGCTTATCTAAGGTTACTACTACTGGAATCCGACCGACAAATTCAGGAATTAAACCATACTGAAGTAAATCCTGGGACATAACATGTTTTAAAATTTCTCCGATATTCTCCTCTTTTTCACTCTTTACATCTGCCCCAAAACCTAATACTTTATTTCCTATTCGTGATTTAACTACCTTTTCTAACCCGTCAAAGGCACCACCACAAATAAATAAAATATTAGAAGTGTCAATCTGGATAAATTCCTGGTGAGGATGCTTTCTTCCCCCCTGCGGAGGCACACTTGCTTCTGTACCTTCTAAAATCTTAAGCAGAGCCTGCTGAACTCCTTCCCCAGAAACATCGCGGGTGATTGAAGGATTCTCTGATTTACGAGCTACTTTATCTATCTCATCAATGTAAATAATGCCTTTTTCTGCTTCCTCAATATCGTAATCCGCTGCTTGAATCAATTTCAGCAGAATATTCTCTACATCCTCCCCTACATATCCTGCTTCTGTTAGGGAAGTAGCATCTGCAATAGCAAACGGAACATCCAACATCCGCGCCAGCGTCCGAGCTAACAAAGTCTTTCCTGACCCAGTCGGTCCAATTAAGCAGATATTACTCTTTTCCAGTTCCACATCATCAATCCGCATCCCAGAATTAACCCGTTTATAATGATTATAAACAGCTACTGCCAAAGCTTTTTTAGCTCTATCTTGACCAATCACATACTGATCAAGAAAATCACGAATTTCCTTGGGCTCCGGAACACTGTCTAAATTCATTTCGGTTTCTTCTTCTAATTCTTCTTCCATAATTTCATTACATAACTCTATACATTCATCACAGATATACACCCCAGGACCGGCCACTAACTTCTGCACTTGATCCTGAACTTTACCACAAAATGAACACTTCAACTGGCCCTGTTCTTCTCCAAATTTAAACATGAATTATCACCTCTTTAGAAGTACTACTCCCCATCATTTACCTCTTCTTCCCGAGTAATAACCTCATCAATAATACCATATTCTTTAGCTTCTTCAGCTGACATAAAATAATCTCGATCTATATCATCTGAAATTCTATCCATAGGCTGTCCAGTATGGTCGGCTAAAATTTCCTTAATTATGGTCTTAAGTTCCATAATTTCATTAGCCTGAATTTCAATATCAGAAGCCCGACCTTCAGCTCCACCCATCGGCTGATGGATCATAATTCGCGAGTACGGCAGAGCATGCCGCTTGTCATCTGCACCACCAGCCAGCAGTAAAGCACCAGCACTGGCACCTAGTCCCATACAAATAGTAGATACATCCGGTTTGATATACTGCATCGTATCATAAATTGCCAGTGCTGCAGTTACCGAACCACCGGGACTATTAATATATATGTAAATATCTTTATCGGGATCCTCTGCCTCTAGAAATAACAGCTGGGCAATTATCGTATTCGCTACTTCATCATTAATTTGACTACCCAAGAAAACAATTCTATCTTCTAATAAGCGAGAATAAATATCGTAAGCTCGCTCACCTCGATCTGTTTGTTCAACTACCCGTGGAATTAAATTCATAGTCTCAACCTCCTCAATAATTAATTATATCCAACTTACAGTGATTTTACACTCGGATAATCCTAATTTTAATTATTTTCCTTTAAAAAATCAATCGCTTTTTCTCGTTTTAAATTCTCTTTTAACATTTCTAATTGGCCCTGCATCTGCAAGAAAGCCTTCACCTGTTCCTTATCTTGGTCCTGAGCTTCTGCAATTTCTGTCAGCTTCTCATCAAGTTCTTCCTCACTAACTTCCAATTCCTCTTCTTCGGCAATTGCATCAAGAGCCAAATTAGATTTTACTCGGTTTTCAGCTTCTTCCCAATGCTGGTCGCGTAAAGATGACTCATCCATGCCCGTCATTTCCATATAGTCATCAAAATCAATTCCCTGCTGCTGCGCCTGCATCTTCATCTGCTGCATCATACTGTCAATTTGACTGTCCACCATTGTTTCCGGAACAGTAACTTCCACGTTATCTACTACTCCTTCAACCAGTTTGTTTTCATATTCTCTTTCTACTTGCTGCTGCTTTCTGTCTGCTATATCTTCTCTAATATCAGCTTCCATCTCTTCCAGAGAATCAAAGCCTAAATCCTTGGCAAATTCATCATCTAATTCCGGTACCTCTTTTTCTTTTATTTCCTTAATGGTCACTTCAAATACTGCTTCTTCCCCAGCTATCTCTTGCTTTTGATAACCATCCGGAAAAGTGGCTTCTACCGTTACGGTTTGATCAACTTGAGTCCCTACTAACTGATCTTCAAACCCCGGAATAAACTGTTCAGAACCAATTTCTAAATTATAATCTTCCGCTGAACCACCTTCAAAAGGTTCCCCATCAATAGTACCTTCAAAATCAATAGTTACAAAATCGCCATCTTCTACCCGTTCGCGGTCTACAGCCGCTAATTGAGCATTTCTCTGCCTTCTAGCTTCTAATTCCTGCTCTATTTCTTCCTCCGTTACCTCTGCTTCTTCTTTTTCTACTTCTAAATCTGTATAATCTCCTAATTCAACTTCCGGCTCTACTTCTACTTCAAAAACAAGTTCAGCCGGTTCACCTTGTTTTAAATCAAAATCTAACAGCTCAGGCTGATCAATGGGATTCAAATCAGCTTCTTCTACTGCCTCCGGATAAACTTCTGAGTATAAAACATTAAGCGCATCTTTATGTAAAACCTCTTCTCCATATTTTTGTTCTAATATTTTCCGCGGCACCTTCCCCTTTCTAAAACCAGGTAACTCAACATCTTGAACCACTTTTTGATAAGCCTGATCTAATGCTTCATCTACCTGTTCAACATCTACTTCAATTTCTAATTTAACTTGATTCTCAGTCGTTTTTTCTGTCTTTACTTTCATTCCTATTTCCTCCTTACTCTATATTATGCATCTTCAACCTAATTTTTACTTCTAATTATTTTTAAGATTATGTAATAAAAATAACGCCTCGGAACCTCCGAGGTACTCATTCAAAAAAGCTTATTGCCCGCCTTCAAGATTAACTAATCACCATTTGCAGCTTACTATCTAACACGGTTTTCCCCATTTTCAAATAGCAGTTATTAGTATAACTTAAAATAAAAATAAGGTCAAAAGAAAATAATGTTAGTTTAACTCGTTTATCTTTAGTTTACTACAGTATAGCTCTATATATTACTTTATTCTCTCGAATACTAAATCAAACATTCACTTCATAGTGAGTATAATTCATTTTCCCCTCCTTAATCTCAATCAAACCATAACTAGGCGGCAGCTGGTCGCGGGGTGAAGTAATACTTCCCGGATTAAAAAACAAGATTCCATTCTTTTGGTTAGCATAGCGGCGGTGAGTATGACCGAAAATTACTACCTCCACCCCCAACTCTCGCGCTCGATAATCAAGTTTATCTAATCCCCACTGAACCCCATAATCATCTCCATGAGTAACTAAAAACTTTCTCCCGGCCAGTTCAACTACTTTTTCTTCTGGAAATTCAATTCCTTGGTCTCGATTTCCCTTTACCGCCGCAATTTTAAGCTCGCGGGCAAGATTACTATCAACTAAATTTCTAATCCCGTCACCAGCAAATAACAACTGATCTACTTCTGGTAACTCTTTTAATCCCTGCCGAATTCCATCTATTGGCCCGTGCGAATCGCTAAATACTGCAATCTTCATTGTAACACCTCACTTCAATAATATAAAATTCCCTTAAAATAATTTTATAATTTAATTACCATTCCCAGGTACGAATCATACATTTCGTAGTATAATGACCAATTGCTGAACCAACTACTACATCCGACACCCAGTGTTTATCTTCATATAGCCTACTAGCTGCTATCAAGGTAGCCGTAGTATAGGCAACAAGTTTATAGTCAGGATAATGTTCTGCTATAGCAGTTGCAAAAGCAAAGGAACCCGCAGCATGACCGGAAGGAAATGATTTATGCCCAGAAAAAGGTTCAAAATCTCTCCTACCTGTATTAGGACGGGTTTTCCCAATAGAATATTTTAACCCTTCGGTTATTAACTGGCTAACTGCAAATCCGAACACTGCATCCCGTCTTAATTCAGCCGGAGATACTAACATAGCAGGCACAATGACTTCCTTATCTCCCAAATGAGTAATAACTCCCATTGAATCATCTACCCATCCTCTATCAGTTTTTAAAATAATTTCTCTAACTTCTTTTTCAACCCCAGCTTCTACAGGCAAAGTAAAAATAAAAAGTAAAACAACTAAACCCAAGCAAATTTTTTTCTCCTTCATCAAGGGCCCTCCTTAAAATTTAATTATATATTTACTATATAATCTATTCCCTAAACTATTTTTAGTTTCAGTTTCACCATATAAATAATTTGCTTTTATTAGCCACTTAATATTAGAAGCTATATTCTGCGTATATCCAATTTCTCCTAAAATATAACTGAGTTCTTGCTCTACCTGCCCCAGCAGCTTACCACTTAAAGAAATTTTATCATTCAACTTATTAGTAAGCCTAGTACTTACAATTAAATTAGAATCTAAACTATCAAAATCATCAGTGGTCAAGGTATAATACGCTTTAACTTCATTAGCTGCAGTTAAACTATAATCACTTCCGACTTTAATCTTGTACTCTTCTCTTTGCTTTTTTTCATTATTAACTTCCACTTTAAAACCTGGTTTGAACCTGTTAAAGTTAGTCTTGCCTGCAAAACTAGCCTTAGTAGTTCCCGTTTCTACCTGGTCAGTACAAACAGGCTGGAAATCTTGACTGACACTTTCTAGTTCAGAGCTAAAATCAAACTGGCTTAGTTGACCCGCAGCTGTTAAGTTCAACAGCAGCCCCTTTTTTTTTCTTTCCTGATTGTATTGTTGATTAGATGTATTAGCTACCACTTCTACATCTGCTTGCAAATCATGCTTGAAATATCGTTCTACTTCCAGCGCCAAATTATCTACTTCTCTATCATTAATTAGATAATACTTACCTTTAATTTTATAGGCTCCTACTTTTTTATTGAGAACCAGTCCTACATAATCTTTTTGGTAATTGAAATCTTTTGGGTTAAGATAGTCCGGATTATAACCGCCGCCAAATACAAACAAATTATCATTTTGAAATAAAAACCCATCTATATCCTTCTCGGCTAAAAAATAATCTTCCGCCCTAAAATCATCCAAATCACCTAATTTAAGCTGATAGTTAGTTCCTAGAACTTCTAATAATGCTCTATCAAGCTGCAGTTCTCTCCCTGGATCCCAGCGCGATTCATCGCCTACTTTCCGCTTGTTCTCAATAAAATGCTTCTCAGCTTCCAGATCAAAGTTAAAATCAATATTTTCTTTTACTTTTCCGCTAATATTAAAAAGGTATTCCTGCTTAAACTCTTCATTCATCGGCAATTCCAAAATATCCTCAATAGTAGCTCCCTGCTTATTATACAAATTCAAATCCAGAATATCATCAGCAGCCCAGACAGCGGCCGTCAATTCATTATGATCACCATAATAGGCTTTATCAAAAACAGTTTTAAATTGACCGCCAATTTCGACAGCATTAACTGTCAAACTATAAGTAAGTAAAATCAAACAGATAAGAAAAAGATAAGCTTTTGCCTTCATCTATACCAAATCTTTCTGCTTTAATACCCGTTTCATCTTCTGTAGTGCCTTAGCTCGGTGGCTGATTTTATTTTTTACTTCTGCTCCTAATTGAGCAAAACTTTGACTATAGCCTTCCGGAACAAATAAAGGATCATAACCAAAACCTGTCTTTCCCTGCGGCTGACGGGCAATTTCACCTGGGCAGTTACCAACTACTATTTCCTCCTCCCCCTCTGGACTGACGAATGCCATAGCACAAGTAAAACGAGCCTGACGCTCTCCAGTAGGTACCTCTGCCAACAACTTAAGCAATTTCTGATTATTATCTTCATCTGTAGCCTGGGGACCTGCAAACCGCGCCGAATAGACTCCTGGTTTACCATTCAAAGCCTCTACTACTAGTCCTGAATCATCAGCAATTGCTGGCAAGTTAACATAAGTTCCTATTTCTTGCGCTTTCTTGAGGGCATTGCCGCAAAAAGTTTCTCTATCTTCAATTACTTCTGGTAGTTGATTATAATCAGCCTGTGATAATAGCTCTACATCAGTATCCGACAGTAACTTTTTCATCTCTTTTACTTTATGCTGATTGCCAGTAGCTAAAAATAATTTCATAGTTTCCCACCTCACTAAATTTAGTTCTGCAATTATACAGTATATTTTTTATTTAAAAAAGTATATAGTAACTCTTAAGCACCTTGCTAACTTCAATATCAAAAGCAGACGTCGGAATCTGGCGGATTATTTCTTCTTTATCATATTCTGAGCCTAAATGAGTTAAAATAGTCTTATCTGCCCGGGCCAAATGCCCCAACTCTACTGCCTCCTGAACAGTTAAATGCGGCAAAGTACCATCCTGATCTTCATTTAACAAAGTAGCTTCTGCTAACATTAAATCTACATCTGCCAGAAATTCAGCCAAACTGGGATCCCAAGCTGTATCGGCTGTATAACCTAAAGCCCGTCCAAACTGTTCAACCCGCAAAGCATAACACTCTTTCGAATGCTGCGTCTGCCTAAATGTAATTCTTACATCCTTTAACTTAATTTCTTTATCCTCTCCAATTGGCTGTAGGTGATACTCCTGCCCTAATTTCTGCTGTAAATATTCAGCTTCTATCCCTTCGCTAAAAGGCAAATAAACTGCTAAAGCATCTTTACGCTGTCCCTGCTGCAAACTCCGTTTAATTGCATAATGCAAAGGATACAGATCAAGCCAGTGATCCTCATGTAAATGAGAAATAATAACTGCATCTAACTGATGATAATCAATTAAGCAGTCCAAATTATGTAGTGTCCCCGGGCCAACATCCAGTAAAATATTTTGTCCTGCTGTCTGCAGTAAATACCCCGATCCCCCGGCGCCTTGAATAGGATAGGGAGATCGATTACCCAACACAGTCAACTTCACTCTTATTCCTCCTTGCCTACTCCAACTCTTTTACTTCCATTGTAAACTAGCTAGCCCTGATTGTCAATTATTTCCTGTAAATAATTGAGGGCTTCCTCCCTAGTATTAATTTTTCCTGCTGCTTGAGCTTCTTTTACTACCGCTAGCAGTTCTCCCACTCTCGGACCTTCGGGCACCGAAAAAGTATCCATAATATCATTCCCAGAAACTAATTGTGGTTCAGTTTTAGCTGTTTGTTCTTCCCGCTCCCGCACTAAGTCCCGCAAAAACTGGCGGCTACCTGCTGCCGCTCCCCCACCATTCAAATTTACTGTACTCAACATATCCGCTGCTGCTAACAGACAGACATCCGGCGTCCAATCTTCTATAGCCCTGAACAGGCGGTACTTCCCCTTAAAGGTTAAATCTTCGGCTGAATATAGATTTAGCGGCCGCATATGATACCTAACTAGAGTCTTCATATATTTGATTTCCCGTCTGCTAAAAGCTAATTGTTCTAAGATAGATGCCACATAAGGGGCTCCTTCTTTTTGATGACCGTAAAAACAAGTTTTTCCCTCTACCACCTCTTCGGTCAATAACTTTCCTATATCATGTACTACTCCCCCTAATTTAAGCAGCGGCCAATTATCCTTTTTTATTCGCTGAGCCCAAAATTCATCTGCTGCCAACTGTTCTAATTTTTCTACTGCATATACTGAATGAGTCCAGATATCTTCTTGATGGTATTTGCATTGTCCTCTCTTTTTCAATTCACTGACATCAGAAATTAGCAGCGAAAATACTCCAAATTTCTCCTCTAAGTATGCTGTATTAAACGCGGCCTGAGGAGCCTGGAAAATTTTCATTAATTCATCTTTAATGCGCTCAGCTGCCGCTGTAACTAATTTTCCTGCCGCCTGCTGCATCTTTCGCTCAGTCTCAGCCACTATTTCATAGCCTAATTCTGCCTTAAATCTGACTGCTCGCAGCAGACGCAGCGGATCATCTGTAAATGTATTTTGATTAGTTGCTCGAATTTTTCCCTGTTCTAAATCCTTGCGACTTGATTCCAAAGCTATTATTTCTGCTTCTGGGCAGTTCTCTGCTATTAATTCATCTACTACTTTTTTAGTCAGCGGCAAGGCACAAGCATTAATAGTAAAATCTCGCCTTAACAGGTCTTCACTGATTGACCTGCCCTGCAGCAGAGAAAAATCATAAATTTCTTCATCAACTACCACTCGATAATTCTTCCTTTTTTCATCCAAGACTACAAAATTGCCGTCAGTCCGGCGGGCAAATTCAACTGCTATTTCTTTTACCTCCTCGTCAATCACTAAATCAATATCTGCTGCTGATTTCTCTAGTAATAAGTCCCTGACAAAACCGCCCACTAAGTATCCAGAAGTGCTAATCCGATTCAATGATTTATTAATTATTGATATTTTTTCCATAGTTATTATCACCTTACTTACTTAAAAAATACCCTTAAATTACAGAAAAAGACTCCAGCTGCCTGGAATCTCTAAACCAAAGGTTATTCTTTTTTACATTCCTCGCAGTATCCGTAAAACTTTATCTGGTGCTCTTCTACTTCGAAATTATACTTATCCTGTAGATTTTCTTCAAAATCTTCTAAAATCTGATCATTAAATTCAATTACCCGCCCGCACTTAAAACAAACTAAATGATGGTGATGAATACTATCGCCCTGCCTTAACTCATAACGGCGCCTATCTTCATCAAAATCAAGCTGTTGGACAATCCCTAATTCACAAAACAATTCCAAAGTTCTGTAAACAGTAGCCAACCCAATCCCCAATTTTTTCTCCTGTAATATATTATATACCTCTTCAGCACTGAGATGTTCTCCTTCCTTATCGAGAAGTATCTTTAAAATCTGTTCCCGCTGTGACGTCAGTTTATAATTTTCTGCTGCCAACATTTTTTTCAACTGTTCAATTTCTTCCTTCATAATTATCTCACCCACTAAGTTCAGAATTTATTTTAATTATACATTACATTCCCAGGCACTGTCAACTTTCTTCCCTTATTCTAGTTGAAACAACTTAGCTTGAGACTGAGATTGATTTTAAGTCAACCAGATTAAAAAAACAATTCCCTTTGCTTAATCTCAACTCAAACTAAACTAAGTTGGAAACAAAAATATTCTTATAAAAAGAGTAGCGACTTGATATATCAAGTCGCTACTCAATAGTTGCATTTAATTTATCCATTCCTAGCTCACTTCTTAATTCAATAAACTACAGGCCAAATCAAATACTTTCTGTAAGATTTCAAAAAAATTTTTACTAATAGTTCCTGACAATTTCTTCCCCCACTCATCACTTAAAATTCCAATTGTAACTACTAATAACTCTTCAAAACTTTTATCACCAGTTACTGTTAGTTTCAAATAATTTAGGTTTCCTGATTCTACTACTTCACAGTCAGTATCCAAAATTAGCACTTTATCCGCCTGAATAGTTGTTAGCAAATCTGATAATTCTTGACCAGATGATTTAATGTGAATAAAAGAAATATCCACTTTAGATAACATCTGCTGTAATTTATCTAATAGATAGATTGTAACCCCTTTATCCCGGCGTCGTACATCACCAATTCCTACTATTGCCAGTTTATTCATTTGCATCACCTACTATCTATAAATTTTAAGGAGATTGGCTATAAACTTGATAAAATTATAAACTCCTTACTCTTATTATAAGTATTTTAAAATAAAATAATTTTATTCATTGATTTAAGAGCAATATTTAGAGAAGAGTGAAGAATATTACTACTTTAAAAGAGTTTTTTAATCGCCTGCAACCTATTCAGCAACTTCTTCTTATTATTATACCACAAATAAAAAAAGATAGCACCTGTTTTAGGTGCTATCTTTTTATTTATTCTCTTTAGTCAATTTCTTCTGCCGCATTCAAAGCAGCAATTTGTCCTTCTCCAACTGCTTTCGAAATCTGCAATGGCTCCCCTATACAGTCTCCAGCAGCATAAACCCCATCTACATTTGTTTGCAAATCTTCATCCACCTGAACATAATTCCCGTCCAACTCCAAACCAGGCACAATTTCTGTTGGAGGCACAGTTTCCCGCAGAATAAAGACTCCATCTACTTCATATTCACCATTATTTAAAACTACTTTTTCTGCTGTCTCTTCTCCCTTAATTGCTTCTGGTTCTCCGTCAATAACCTCAATTCTTTCATCTAAATTTTCTGTTTCTTCATACTGAGCAATATAATATATATTTGCACAAAGTCCAGCCAGAAAATTAGCTTCTTCTTCATGATGGACACTATCACTAATTACCATTACATCATCATTTTCATATAATTTCCCATCACAAGTAGCACAATAGCTTACGCCTTGACCTACAAATTCTTCTTCTCCATCAAGTTCAGCTTCTTGCAGTACTCCAATTGCCAGAATCAATTTTTTAGCCTCGTAATTTTCTCGATTAGTAGTCAGCATTACTCGGTCACCCATCGAATAAGCTTTAACTACTTTTTGCTGAATTATAGGAACTCCCAAATCACGAACGTGCTCTATAAACTTATCAGCTAACTCCGGGCCTGATACATTACTAAAGCCTAAATAATTATTAACTTCGGGTGCCCAGTCAATCTTTTTCGCTAACTCAGCACTTTCAAAAATAGCTACACTTTTATCTCGAGCCCGGGCATTAATTGCCGCGGACAACCCGGCTGGACCTCCCCCAACAATTACCAAATCATAACTCTCTTCTGCCATTTTTATCACCTCATTATTAAGATTAACTTTATATGTAAAGGACATTCCTAATCAAATTACTAACTCCGGCAAACTTAAACAAAAAAGAAATAAATTAATATATTAGTATTTTCTAATATAATTATAAATCAGATCAGTTTCAGTGTCAAATCTATTTATATCGAAAAAGCGGCTTACCGAAAATAAAATCGATAAGCCACTTTCCTAATCATCATATTAAATTTACCATCCTTTAAATCCAGTCAATAATCCGTTTGCTCTCTACTTTATATTTGATTTGCTGTAAATCTTTTCCTAAATTAGCTTCTACAGCAGCAATAATTCCACCTTCAACCAGGGGAGCATTACTAACTGCCACATTCTTATAGCCTTCCAACTCTAAAATATTAAGTGCTTCCTTAGAGTTCACCAGGGAACTCCCTACATCTCCAATAATCATTACCCCGTCTTCATTATATACACTTTCTACTGCGTCTATAATTTCATCTATATCAGTTCCAATCCGATCATCTTCATCGCCGCCGATTGAAATTAGGGGAATCTCTCGGGGAACCATTTCCCGAGCCAACTCTTCTATTCCTTCGGCTACTTTTTTGCTGTGAGAAACAAGTACAATACCAACCATTTTAACATTCCCTCCTTTTATTAACCCAGACTTATCTTCTTATTAGTTATTGTAACAGATTCCTGAGTGAATTTCATCACCAATTGGAAAAAGATTTAAAATAGAGGGAAATTTAAATTACCTAATCTGCTCTATATTTCCGAATCACATCAAAATTTTCATCTTTTGCCTGTACAAAATCATCAATATTAGAGCCTGCTAGTTTTTCCTGACCTGTTTTATCATTATCTAAATTCATAAACTGTTTTTGCAGCTTTTTACCTAAGCGGTACGATAATTTAGCTCGGGCAGCAATTACATCTTTTGGTATTGGTTCTGTTTCTTTAATTATCTTTAATTTATCCATTGGTTTACCAGCTTCTTGAGCCCGCTCCCAGGCTTCATTATAAGTAGCTCCTAGTTCTACTTTACAATTTAAAACAGCATCAATTACTTTATCATGACTACCTAAGAAATATTTATCTTTTAAATCTTCATCTATATCAATTTTAGCTTCCTGGAGTAACTTTTTCGGATAGATATAACCGGAAGCAGACAGAGGATCTACAAATCCAAAAGCAGTTCCTGCCACTTCTGACAAGTGATCACATTTGCCATCATTTCTAGTAAATATATAACCCTTATAACTAGGTTGGCCGTTAATTACCGGTGTTACTAACGGCATAATATCAGATTGTTTTTTAGCTTCTACATAAGCCATAGGAGAAAACCAGCCAACATCAATTAACCCATCTTTAATATATTGGATTAACTCTTCATAATCAGCCACAATAATTGTCTTTGCTTTCTTTTTAGCCCGTCGGCTAACTTCATCAATAATTGGTATATACAACTCTTTAACTCTATCCGGTCTAGTAAATGGATTAACCCCAAATACTAAAGTATTGCTGTCTTTTTCAGCTACTGATCTTTGATGTAAATTATATCCTATTTCATTCAAATTCTTAGAATAATCAGAAATTTGATCACTGTTCTCACTTTGATTTTTAATTATTTCATCCATTTCCTGTATTTTTTCTGAAATAACCATTGTTTCCTGAGTAATAGATTCTACTGCTTCACTTGACTCTTGCGTAGCACTGACCTGAGAGGCAGTATTATCCACTAAATCAAAAATAAATTCTCTAATTTCTTGTAAATTATCAATAATTTTATTAAAGGATTTAACCGATTTATTAGATACTTTTTCTACATTAGCAATCTCTTCTGTTCCTTCCTCAATAATCTCTTCTGTATTTTTTATTTCTGTCTGGAATTCTTCTAACGTAGATTGAATTTCACCAGTTAATTTATCTGTTTGTTCCGATAGACTTTTAATTTCTTCAGCTACTACTGTAAACCCTTGACCAGCTTCCCCAGCTCTAGCCGCTTCAATAGAAGCATTTAAAGCTAATAAATTTATCTGATCAGTAATATCATGAATTTCCTCTAGTAATCTATCAATATTATGCGAAACTTCAGCTAATTTAGTAATCGACTCTTGCGAATCATTAATCGTAGTAGAAACTTCTAATAACGTATTTCCAGCTTCATTAATCCAGGTCTTATTTTCTTCCGAAGTGGTTAGTGCTTCTTCACAAACTTCAGCTATCTCTTTAGTTTTTTCATTAATTGCTTCCGAAGAAGTTGACAGTTCTTCAATCCCAGCTGAAATCTCTTCTACACTAGCTGCATTATCTTGAGTAGCAGAAGTAACCTCTGCAAAAGAATCAACTAAATTATCCATTTCAGTATTATTTTCCTCAATTAACCAGATAAGCTGCTGTGCTTTAAAGGACACCTCTTCCGATAAATCAAGTAAATCTTCTTCTCCACCTTGCTTGCTAGCTCGCCAGTACTGAATACTGTAAAACAATACAGCAGTTGCCCCTACACCCCAAAAGACTTTATAACCCAAAGTTCCTAATCTAGGGTCTAGCAGAACACCAGCAATCAAATATAACCAAGAAATTATAAGATATCTTTTAAATTTTTTCTCCATAATTAAATATACCCCCCCTACCCAAAATAAAATTATACCCTTTTTATTTAATTCGACATAATTAAATAAGATCCTTCCTCTTAAATTTAAGAGGAAGGATCTTATATATTTTTACATTATTAAGCTTCGGGCAAATCCCGACTTGCTACTATATTGACTCCCGTATCTAATATATCTTCTACAATTACATCGCCTAATTTTACAGGAGCTTCCACTTCTACTTTAGCTATTACCTCCATAGTCTCTTCAAGTTTCCCCTTAGGCATAGGCTTACTAGTTATTACAGGTACCTGGGGGAGAACTCCGCCTTTAACTTTAGCAGTAGTAGGTAGCATTCGAGTTGGATTATAGTACTCCTCTCTTACGTATTCTTCCCCAGCTTTACAGCTAGCTCCATCCATACTTTCAATTTCTCCATCTACTATTTCTAGATCAACATCACAACCCATCGGACAGCTAATACAGGTAATCGTTACTTGTTCACTCATTTATTCTCCCTCCTTCTCAACATCAAGGTGAATACTGTCATTCTCTAAAGCAGCTAACATCTGTTCAGGTACAGGAAAAGTAATCATTTCTCCCGGTTCTACTCGCCGCTCCTTTTTATCAAATAATTTCTTATTGCCGTCCATCAAATTGATTTTAACATGCTTCATCGGCTGCTTAACCCGCATATATAGATCTACTCGCTTACGCTCTTCATCTTTATTAGCTATTGTCTGAGGAACTACATACCCCACATTTTCTCCCGGATTGACTTCAATTTCTTGCTCACGCTTTTCAACTTCACCCTGTAGCTGCTTAGCTGCTGTTTTCCCAGCTATTATACTTTCTTCAGTTACCCAATCTACTAAATCATGAACATGCAGCACATTACCACAGGCATAAATGCCTTCTACATTAGTTTCTCGTCCTTCATCCACAATCGGTCCGCCAGTAGTAGGATGTAGTTCTACTCCCGCTTCTGTAGACAATTCATTTTCAGGAATCAAGCCGACTGATAATAGTAAGGTATCACATTCAATTTTATATTCTGTTTCTGGAATCGGCTGTAAATTCTCATCTACTTCCGCTACTGTAACTGCTTCTAGCCTGTCTTTACCGTGAATTCTAGTTATTGTCTGCTCCATCCGCAAAGGAATATCAAAATCATCTAAACACTGGACAATATTTCTGGTTAGCCCTCCAGAAAAAGGTAACAATTCTAAAACTGCTTCTACTTCAGCACCTTCTAAATGCATCCGCCGCGCCATAATTAAGCCGATATCTCCCGAACCCAGAATAACAACCTTTTCGCCGGGAATTTTGCCTTCCATATTGATATACCGCTGGGCAGTTCCGGCCGTATATACCCCCGCCGGTCGATAGCCGGGTACATCAATAGCATCTCTAGTTCTTTCGCGGCAGCCCATAGCTAAAATTACTGCTTCCGCATCAATCTCTAACATTCCATCTTCAGAATTTACAGCATAAACCATTTTATCATCAGTTACTTCTAACACCATTGTATCTAACTTAATATCAATTCCCCGTTCGCGAACATTCTCTATAAACTCCTGAGCATACTCAGGACCTGTCAGTTCTTCTCCAAAATAATGTAAACCAAATCCATTATGAATACACTGCTGCAAAATACCGCCTAATTCAAAATCACGTTCTATAATTACTATATCTCTAACTCCTTCATCATAAGCAGCTTGGGCAGCTGCTAGTCCTGCCGGACCACCACCAACAACCGCTAATTCATAGTCTTGTTTATTCATTATTGCTCACCTCTTTTTAATAACGGGTCTTTGATATCATCAACTAACAGTTCCGAACCATCATTTTCTAACCGCACTTCTTCTCTGTCAACTCCTAATTCTTGCGCCAACAGTTCGACCACCCGCGGCTGACAGAAACCACCCTGACAGCGGCCAGCTCCTGGGCGAACCCTTCTTTTAACCGCATTGACTGTTCGCGCCCCTACTGGTTCGCGGATAGCTGCCAAAATTTCAGCTTTAGTAACTGTTTCACAACGGCAGATTATCTGCCCAAAATCAGGATTTTCAGCAATCATCTCAGCCTGTTCTTCATGACTCATATGTCTATATTTAGGTATTGCTTCATAATTAGGATCAAATTCAGGGTCTTCTTCCATACCGCCTAATTCGTCCTCCACAATGCCGACTACCATTTCTGCTATTGCCGGTGAAGAGGCCAAACCTGGGGATTGAATCCCGGCTACATTGATAAATCCAGGTACTTCCTCACTAGCTTCAATCAAAAAGTCACCTGTTTCCTTAATCGCCGGCCGCAGCCCAGCAAACTCTTTGATTACATCCCGCTTTTCTAACTCCGGAACTGTTTTTTGGGCTCCTTTAAACACCTTATCCAAGCCATGTCTAGTAGTAGATATATCTTCTTTATCACCAATTTCTTCGGCATTAGGGCCAATTAATAAATTCCCCTCATCAGTAGGCGTCACTACAATTCCCTTACTAACTTCTGTGGGTACTGGAAAAATAGTAGTATCTACATTTAAATCCATCTTTTTATCAAACAAATAATACTCACCGCGGCGGGGCGTAATCTTAAATTTATCAATCCCCACCATATTAGCAATTTTATCAGCATAAATCCCAGCCGCATTAATTACTAAATCAGCTTTAATATCTCCTTGAGCAGTATCTACTATTTTATAATCACCGTGGTCCTCAATATCAAATACTTCTGCCTCCAACAAAACTTGAGCTCCATTTTCCACTGCATTATTAGCTAAAGCTACTGTTAATTCAAACGGATTCACTATTCCGGCAGTCGGGGCATATAAAGCAGCCACTGAATCCGGATTTAAATGAGGTTCCAATTCAAATAATCTATCGCCCTTTACAATTTCTAAATCAGGCACCCCATTTTTCTTACCGTTCTCATATATTTCTTCTAGCTTAGCAATTCTTTCTTCTTCCTGCGCTACTACCATGGCTCCTAACCATTCAATCGGTACATCCAATTCATGCTGAATCCGATCCCGATAAAGCTCATTCCCCCTAACATTTAGCCGCCCTTTCAGTTTATTAGCATCTGCATTAAATCCAGCGTGCAGCAAAGCAGTATTTGACTTGCTAGTTCCAGTGCAAACATCCAGCTCTTTTTCCACTAAAGTAATATCTAACTTATACTGTGATAACTCGCGGGCAATAAAAGTACCCACAACTCCTCCACCAATAATTAAAACTTCTGTTTCTTTCATTAATTGATTCCCTCCCTAGAAATACATAATTCTAATTTTAATTCTGCTTAACAAAATAATATAGTATTTAATATACCAAATTAATCCTTATTTATAACAAAATAACCACACCCAGACAATACCAACTAGAGTTAGTTGTCCCCTGCTGCCTGGATGTGGTTTATTTATTTTCTCTAACCACTGCTTTTATTCAATTATATTATTTAGTTTCAACTTTCGCTAAATTATATTTACTCTTCAGATACCCAGCCCTGAGCTCGCTTGACAGCTTTCTGCCAACCGGAGTAAAGTTCTTCTTTTTCCTCTTCACTCATCTCAGGTTCAAATGTCTGGTCTACATCCCGCTTATCCAATACTTCCTGCTTATCTTCCCAGTAACCTACTGCTAAGCCAGCTAAATATCCAGCTCCTAAAGCAGTGGTTTCTGTATTAACGGGCCTCTCTACGGGAGTTCTCAGAATATCAGACTGGAACTGCATTAAAAAGTTGTTTGCTACTGCTCCCCCATCAACAGCTAATTCTTTCAGTTCAATACCGGAATCTTCTTCCATAGCATCCAGTACATCTCGAGTCTGATAAGCTAAAGACTCTAAAGTAGCTCGAATAATATGGTTCCGGTTAGTTCCTCTAGTTAAACCTACAATTGTTCCTCGAGCATACATATCCCAATAAGGAGCTCCCAATCCAGTAAAAGCAGGTACTACATAAACTCCGTCAGTACTATCTACTTTCTCAGCAAAGTATTCAGAATCAGGTGATTCATTAATTAAATTCAACTCATCTCTTAACCACTGAATAGCAGCTCCGGCAACAAAAATACTACCTTCTAAAGCATACTTAGCTCCATCAACCCCAGCAGCTACAGTAGTTAACAGCTGATTTTCAGATTTAACTGCTTCCTTACCAGTATTCATCAATAAGAAACAGCCTGTTCCGTAAGTATTCTTAGCAGTTCCTTCTTCAAAGCAGCCCTGACCAAATAAAGCTGCCTGCTGATCGCCAGCAATTCCAGCAATCGGTACTTCTTCACCAAAGAAATGATAATCTACTGTATTACCGTATACTTCACTACTTGATTTTGCTTCCGGCAGCATAGACTTCGGGATATCCAAAATGTCTAACATTTCATCATCCCAGTCTAAGTCATGAATATTAAAAATCATAGTTCGGGAAGCATTAGTATAATCAGTTACATGAACATTGCCGCCCGTCAATTTCCAAATCAACCAGCTATCAATGGTACCAAAACGCAGCTTACCAGCTTCTGCTTTTTCCCGAGCGCCCTCTACATTATCCAATAACCATTTGATTTTAGTACCGGAAAAATAAGCATCTACTACTAATCCCGTTTTCTCCTGAATTTTATCTTCTAACCCCTGTTCTTTTAAATCATCACAAATTTCAGCCGTCCGTCTATCCTGCCAGACAATAGCATTATGGATCGGCTTGCCTGTTTCCGCATCCCAGACAACAGTAGTTTCCCGCTGATTAGTAATTCCAATTCCTTGAATCTGTCGAGCTTGAATATCTGCTTTAGCTAAAGCATCCGCTACTACTCCAATAGTAGTACCCCAGATTTCATCAGCATCGTGTTCTACCCAGCCCGGCTGCGGATAGTGTTGAGTAAATTCTTTCTGGGCTACACTGACAGTCTCAGCCTCCTGATTATAAATAATCGCTCGCGAACTAGTAGTTCCCTGATCAATTGATAAAATGTATTCTTCCATATTTTCAACCCCTTTTGTGTTTTTGTTTTTTAGAGGAATCCCTTTTGTTGAATATAATTGTACTTAATATGATAATGTTTACTAAAAAATAAGGATTCCTCTAAAAAACTATATTTTAATAAACTATATTTTAACTCAAATTTAACTAAACACTATGTTACAAATATTAAGCAGCTACCGTAGCGTAATATAAAACTAAACCGCCGATAGTACCCCCAATTAAAGAATATACAATAGCAGGTATAGACTTAGCTAAACTCTTACCATTATAAACTCCATAAGCCATAAGCCCAATTCCTGCTGCCCAAGCCATATCAATCCAAGGTCCGCCAGTCTGGACTATTAGCGGAGTACCCCCATGATTAGCTAACCAGCTTGTTCCAACAATAAAACCGCCCATTACAAGTCCACCAAAAATACCTCTTTCTTCAGCTCCTTTACCCCAAGCCATTAAGATTAAAAATGGGAAAAGCATACCTCCGAACATTGTTGATAAAATTCCTTCTATCCCCATTATATTTCCCCCTCTTTTTATTATTTATTAATTATCCAACTAAAATTATCTAGCTAATTATTTACTTGATTATATCCCAATTATTATAATTTTATTCTTCTTCCGCTTCCGCAATAGAATCCTGCACCATACCTGCAAATACTCCACCTAAAATTGACCCTATAGCTACCCAGAAAAACGTTGGTAAAGATGTAGTAAAACTAGCTACTTCCGGATTAAATACCCCCTGCATTGTTCCTGCCATTCCGATAGCAACTGCCATATCAACCGGGGCGGCTCCCTCAGGAAGCTGATAAGCTCCAATATAATGGTTCACAGTCCAGATAAAACCAACTATCAACAGACCTCCAAGCCAACCACCAGCATCACCAAGAGCCTCAGTACCAGCAAGTATCCCCCAAACATTAAATACAAAAACACCTGCAATTGCTCCACCAACCATAGTTCCTAAATACTTTTTCATGACTTTCTCCCCTTTCAAGTATGATGTAGCTTTGCTTTTTATTTCTTATTTTTTCCAATAATACCATGAATAATTTAAATATTTTTATTTACTTAATTTTTTAATCACCTCCTTTAAAAAGTTTTATTTATATTAATTTTTTATTGCTCCTATGCTATTATTACTGCTATTATTACTATTTAGATACTTTACTACAAAAGTCCTCTTCTTTTTCCAAAAAAGTTAATATTTTTTTAATTTTTTTCCCGGTTTTGGCCTGTAAAGCTGCTGAAATAGTTCCTTCTACTACTGGAGCATTAGCAATTGCAAACCTGTCCTGCTGCTCAGATGGAAATAAATCAAAAGCAAACTCTACATTCATAACAGCACTTCCCATATCTGCTAACACTATTACTCCATCCCCCTGATCCAAATCCTCTAAAGCTTCCCGAATAGAATCAGCTTCCGTTCCTAATTGCCCGTCTTTAGTTCCACCTACTACCTGTAGAGGAAAAGAATCGCCTACCATCTGCCGGGCCAATTTCTCTACACCCTGAGCAATCTCTATACTATGGGATACTACTAAAATTCCAACCAATAATAGCACCTCTCTTTCACTAAAGAACTTCTTCTACTATAGTTTTAAAAATTAACCAACTCGAAGTAGCACCAGGGTCTTGGTGGCCTTTACTCCGCTCACCTAAATAACTCGCCCGGCCTTTCTTGGCTACTAACGGAATAGTGTTTTCTACACTTTCCTCTGCTACCTTAACTGCTTCCTTTAAAGCAGTTTTTAGTTCTTTATCTGCTTGATAACATTCTTTTAGATAGTTTACTGTAGGAATAATAACATCTAACATAGTTTTATCTTGTAACTTAGCTTTTCCTCTCACTTTAACCCCTTCAATTACTGCTTCCCCTACCTCAACCACATTAGCAAAGGAAAGTTCATCATCAATTACTTGGCTAGCTTTTAAAAAGGCTGTCCCATACAAAGGACCTGAAGCGCCCCCTACATTAGAAATTAGAGTCATAGAAATTTTCTTTAATACTTCACTATTGGAATTAAATTTAGAATTTTCTAACTCTTTTTTTACTTCTTTGAATCCACGCGCCATATTAATTCCATGGTCTCCGTCACCAATAGCAGAATCAAGTTCAGTTAATCTTTTTTTGTTTTCAATAATTTTATCACTAACTAATTTAAATACTTCAACTGTTTTAGCAGTCACTTTACCCCCTCCTCTTCCCAGCCAAACTGCTTTACTTCAATAATGAAACATTAGTAGGAGCATCTAATAATTCCTTTAGTTCATCATCTAATTTCAGTAAAGTTACAGATATACCCGCCATCTCTAGAGAAGTCATATAATTACCAACAAACGTTTTATAGATATTTATACTCTTTTTACTTAAAAGCTGATTAACTTTTCGATTAGCAATATACAGTTCCATCAGCGGAGTACCGCCCATTCCATTTACAATAACCGCTACTTCATCGTCTGTTTCAAAAGGTAGATCAGTTAGCACACTATTTACTAAATCATCTACTACTTCATCAACCGGTTTAACTTTAGTTCGTTCAGTTCCCGGCTCCCCATGAATACCAATTCCTAACTCCATTTCATCTTCTTCTAACTGAAAAGTAGATTCATCAGCCGAAGGTACTCGACAGGGATATAAAGCCATTCCTTTAGATCTTACATTTGCTACTGCTTTTTCTGCTACCCGTTTAACTTCGTCTAAGTCAGCTCCCTGCTCTGCCAAAGCTCCTGCAATCTTGTGAACAAAAATTGTTCCGCAAACGCCTCTTCTACCTTCAGTATATAGGCTATCTTCTACAGCAACGTCATCATTGACTACTACGTGAGCAGTTTCAATTCCATCTGCTTCTGCCATATCTTCAGCCATTTCAAAGTTCATTACATCGCCACTATAGTTTTTGATAACTAAAAATACTCCTTGTCCTCCGTCTACCGCTTTAATAGCTTCGTATACTGCATCGGGGGTAGGAGAAGTAAATACATCACCAGAAACAGCTCCGTCCAACATCCCTGCTCCCACATATCCTGCATGAGTTGGTTCGTGTCCACTACCACCGCCGCTAATCAAAGCAACCTTTTTCTGGGGCGCATCCTTTCTAACCACCACATTAAATCCTTCTACCTGCTTGTATCGATCCGGCTCTGCTGCTACTAAACCTTCCACCATCTCTTTTACTGCCTGTTCAGGATCATTAATTAATTTTTTCTTCATCTTTGAATCCCTCCTTTTATATTTGTACTACATGCCTAACTTTATGCTTGACTTTCCTCCAATTACATTAACTCAATTGCTAAAATTATTGAGGGATATCTTTTTAGGCAGTTAGCTAGAATAAATGGTTAATTTTCAGAATAAAGATACAATTTAGATAATTTTTATTTTTAACAAACTAAAAAAAGGACTCCCTTTTGGTAAAGATTACAGCTAAACTACAATCAACTGCTTATAAACAAGGAAGTCCTTATAATCTTATAATCTTATAGTAACTTTTGCTTTTATATTATTTATATATTATACTGTTATTTTCTTAAAGTCAACTTATTTTTTTAGTTATATTAGGAAAAATTATTCATTCATAACTTGACGCAAAAAACCCCTGCTTAATCTTAACATCCACCACTAGGACATACATAGAACGCAGCCCATAGGATTACGCCTATTTAAGATTAAGCAGGGGTTCTCTTGATTTCTACCCTACGGTTAAATATTTACTTTTCTCAACTATTTATATAGTAACACATCTCTTTATAGAAAGCAAGTATTTTTCAAGATTTTATTACTTTTTCCCTGAACTCATACTTTAAACTATTCCTTGCTTTGATTAATTCATATCTACTGTAGGAATTTCTCAATCATAGTTTTAATTATAATATAACTAGAAGTAGCTCCCGGATCTTGATGGCCTTTACTTCTATCTCCTAAATAACTGGCTCGTCCTTTTTTAGCTACCAAGGGGATAGTATTTTTCATTCCCTGTTCAGCTGCCTGCTGGCATTTCTTCAGGGCAGTTTCTAAATTTTCTCCCGCTTCATAACTTTCTTCAAGGCTGTTGACAGCCGGAATAATAGCATCCAACATAGTTTTATCTTCTAATTCAGCACTACCCCGCTGCTGTATTCCATCAATTACTGCTTTTCCAACTTCTACCATATTTTCTAAGGATAATTCTTCTTCCACTGTCTGACTAGCTTTTAAAAAAGCAGTACCATACAGAGGACCCGAAGCACCACCGACTTGAGAAATTAACCTCATCGAAATTTTCTTTAATAAATTACTACTACTTTCAAATTCGTTTTCTTCTAATTCTTTTTTTACTTCTTTAAATCCCCGCGCCATATTAATCCCATGGTCGCCGTCTCCAATTGCTGAATCTAACTCTGTTAAATACTTTTTACTTTCAATAATTTTTTTACTTACTTCTTTAAATGTTTCTTCTAATTTGTCCAAATTTTGCCCCCCCTTTTTTCCTTTTGTTTTCGCTGTTTATTTTAATAATTCAACTTCTGTTGGAGCATCTAATAATTCTTTTAGTTCATCATCTAATTTTAATAAAGTAACAGACATGCCGGCCATCTCTAAGGAAGTCATATAGTCACCCACAAAAGTTTTATAAATATCAATATTCTTTTCACCCAATAATTGATGAACTCTACGGTTAGCAATATATAACTCCATCAGCGGTGTTCCACCCATGCCGTTAACTATTGCTGCTACTTCATCATCAGCTTCAAACGGTAGGTCTTCTACTACACTATTTACCAGATTATCTACAATCTCATCAGCTGATTTAACCTTAGTTCGCTCAGTACCAGGTTCTCCGTGGATACCTATTCCTAATTCCATTTCGTCTTCTTCCAACTCAAAAGTCGATTCATCTGCTGAAGGAACTCGACAGGGATAAAGCGCCATCCCTTTAGACCGAACATTATCAACCACTTTTTCAGCTACCCGCTTTATTTCTTCTAAGTCTGCTCCCTGTTCTGCTAAAGCACCAGCAGCTTTATGAACAAAAATGGTTCCGCCGACGCCTCTTCGGCCTTCAGTATACAAACTATCTTCTACTGCTACATCATCATTAACAACTACATGTTCAGTCTCAATTCCATCCGCTGCCGCCATATCTTCAGCCATCTCAAAATTCATTACATCGCCGCTGTAGTTTTTAATTACCAAAAATACTCCCTCGCCACCATCTACTGCTTTAATAGCTTCATATACTGTATCAGGAGTTGGAGAGGTGAAAACATCACCTGAAACTGCAGCATCCAGCATCCCTTCACCTACATACCCAGCATGTGTTGGTTCGTGGCCGCTTCCGCCGCCGCTTACTAAGGCAACTTTTTCTTCCGGAGCACTCCGTCTGGTAATAACATTCCAACCCTCTAGTTTTTTAAATCGATCTAAGTCAGAAGCTTCAATTCCTTCTAGCATTTCTTCTACTGCTTGGGCAGGATCATTAATTAACTTTTTTTTCATAATTTAACACTCCTTTTTTTAAATTGTGAGAATATTAATAGTACTATTAATATTCTCACATTATCTGCTAAAAAAGTTACAGATATACATCCCTTCTATTATCATCAACCACTATCTAAATCTAGCTGAAAATTAATTATAAAGATTAAGATTATAAATATAGAAATTATAAAATTAAGTTATATGGTAAGCTTATTAAAAACTTATAGGAGTGCTAGTAAAACTTATAGGAATGATTATGGAAGTTATGAAGCCTTTATAGAATTAATTCAAACAAAAACCCCTGCCCAATTTTTAGTAGCTAGATTTTCCCTACTAAGGTCTTTCTGAATCAACCTTATCTGCTACCAAAAATTAAGCAGGGATTCTCTTTAGTTTTTACCCTACTAATAATATTATATATTCGCTTTTCTTCATTGTCTGCATTATAATAGTAACAAATTAAACAAAAATTTTCAACATAGAAAATGATTTTTTGCAATTAATTAGTAAAATCTAGCTGCCATAACCCCTTATCACTTGTTGAAAGACCTACTACATCTTCAGCTAATATTTCTTCTGCCTGAGCTTGGTTTCTGATTAAACCGCCAGCAATAATTGGAATTTCTATTTTTTCTCTTAAAGTATCAATCATATCCGGAACTACTAAGCCAGGTAATACTTCAATCAAATCAGGTTTTGTATTATTAATGATATTAACCCCTGTTCGCAGCGATTCTGAATCAAGGAGAAATAACCGCTGAATGGCAATTAAGTTTTCTTTTTTAGCTGCTTTAATAAGATAACTCTTAGTAGTAACTATCCCATCAACCCCCATTTCAGCTAAATATCTAATTGCTTCTTTATCATTTCCAATCCCCTTGACCATATCCATATGAAGAAAAAATAAAACATCAAGTTCTTCGGCTTTTTCTACTATTTTATCTAAGTTAGATAATTTACTCCGCAATACAAACAAAACAGCTATTTTTTCCTGGGGAACTTGTTCCAAATCTTCAATTTGTTTTATAGCTCCAATTATCGGCTTCTTTTTTAATAAATATTCAATATACATCTAAATCACAACCTTATTGATTTATTATAATTTATAATCGGTTTACTATCCTTAAATTCATTTATTTATATAATTAAACAAATGACAATTAAATTCCTGCCTATAAACTGATTTAATATTTACTAATTATACAATACTTTATCATTTTATTAATTCTAAATTAGCAATGGATTTAAATTTTTTATTTATTTCACTAATCTGCTTAGTTTTTAAATTATATTTATGAAGTTCTTCCTGCGCCTGTTCCTGGTCAATAGTACAGAAAATAAATTCTTCTCCGTTCTCCACCCAGACTGCATGATGACCAGTAACTACTTGCTTTACCTCACCACTACTTGCTTCCAGCAGATAGATTTGCTTCTCCTCTTGTTCTTGCTTTACTTCTGCTAGCAGATACTCTTCATTTGCTCCCCACCGAAAAGTAGGCTGACTGGCAAAATTAGTTTTTACTTCTACCGTCCGCCCTCCTGGTATATCAGCTAAATAATAAGTAGTTTTTTCCTCTTGCTGAGTTTTAGTAGATAAAATCAGTTTATCTCGTTGGGGAAACGCATTGACTTTCTGAATAGGCCGACTTAAATCTAAATACTCCTCTAACTTAACTTTCTTATTCCCTTCAGCATCCACTAAATATCTCTGATTAACTTCTGAATTTTTAGCTGTAAATAAAATTCTTCCTCCCCGCAGCCAAGCTATATTCTTAATATGGGCATCTTCTATATCTACTATTCTTTTTTCTTCTTTCCCTTGGGCAGTCATTAAATATAAATCTAAATCTCCTCCCTGAACTGGATTAGAAGCATACTCTTCATCGGAGGGCACCGCAGTAAACGCAATCTGTTCCCCATCTGGACCCCAGACTGCTTCAGCTTCTAATCGATTATTATCTGTTAATTTTACCCGATTATTATTAACAATCCCCAATCTGTAAATCTCCGCAGCAGAGTCATCAGCCTTCTCTTCTATCACTAATGCTTGGCGCCGATTAAGATTCCAGTCGCCGCCAACTAATTGGAAGTTGGGTTTAGTATTAGTAATCTGCTTTTTTACTTGATTATAAATATCAAGTGTATAAATTTCTTGGTCAGCCACCTTTGTTCCTGATTTTTGCTCAATTTTAGTCTCTTCCCCTATAAAAACTAATTTGCTAGCTTCAGCTAAATAATATAATTCCTTAATTTGTAATTGGGGAGCTAACTCTAACACTTCAGTTAAATTACTGCCATTATCATTAATCGTATATAATTTATTTTCAGTCTTAAGGATAAACTTAGAATAAAAATTAGCCACTAGTTGATAATCGCTGTCCATTATAATTGATTCCTGAGCCGCTTCACTTTCTACACCGCCCGTCCATTTTTTGAAATCTGCTTCTGGTTTAGCCGTAATGCTTACCTTCTTCCCTTTTTCATACCGCTTTTGATTAGGTTCTCGCAACACCTGTCCGCAGCCTACAATTTTAATTTTTAATTCTTTCCCCGGATCAGTAGAACTATCATCTGGATCACTGCCTGCTCCCCCACCAGAACAGGCGGCAATTCCTAATAACAAACCTGCCACCAGCAAACTAACTATCACTTTTTTTCGCATCACTATTTACCACCACCTAAACAATTAAAATTAATAATTTTTACACTTATTTTAATCCTCTTCACTTCATTATTTCCTTAACCACTATAATTTATCCTGCTTGTCGCAGTAAGCTTTTTACTAAAAACTTAACAAAAAATAAAATTATCAGATAATAAAAAATCCGCCTACTAAAGGCGGTTAGATTATTCTACAGATATTAATTGGCGGGAATGTGTGGGAATCGAACCCACCACAGACAGGATAGCCTGTCTGCCACCGGATTTGAAGTCCGGGGTATCCACCATGGATACAGCCATTCCCATTTGTTAAAAACCTTATACTTTTTCGCTCAACAAGTAGAATTATAGTATAATTTTTTTTATTTGTAAAGAAAAATTTTTAAAAATCCACTTGTACTAGCTATTAGCCAATAATCTTTTATCTCCTTTTCTCACTGTTACCCCAGTTCGATCAAAATATTTCAACAGTGCAAGAGTATATTTCCGACTACTGCCCAACAAATCTCGGAATTGAGCTAATTCAATATCCCCATTTTCTTCTAAATAATCAACAAGCATTTCTGCTGCTTCTTCTACAGCGTCAGAATGGAAATATATATCCCCATCTGCTTTAATTAATTTTTCTCTTTCTACCAATAAATCAAATAGTTCAGAAGCTAAATCTTTCTCACTATAATCAGATATAATTTCTTCCCGCTCAGGCGGACTAAATTCATCATCCAGCATCCGATCCATTATCTCCTGTTTCAATTCTTGCTCCCTAGAAGTTAATTCAATCTCAAAATCAACCAGACTTACTTTAGCTGATTCAACTTCCAGTTTCTCTGCTTCTTCTAAATCTTCTATCAGTATATCATATTCAGTAGCTGCTAAATCAATGCTAAGTTTTGTCCTTAATTCTTCTTTATTTAAACCAGATCGCAGGTAGTAATTTTCATGATACTTTTTTAACTCTTTTAAAGCTTCTTCTTTTAATTTATTATAGCTGCTTTTAGCCAGCCACCTAGACTTTTTCCCAGTATCAAACTCTATTACTTCTCCTTTATTTTTCATATCCTCTAATTTATTGCAGAGCTGTCCTCGGGCCAAACTTGTTTCCGTCACTAAATCTTCAATCGTAAGCGGTTCTTCAGCAACTGACTCTAAAGCAAGCTTTATTCTTTCAATAGAAGTTCCACTTTCTTTAATCTTCAAGTCCGAAATAACTTCCGTTTCAAATTTGCGGTGATAATCAGGATTTGGTTCCAAAATCTCACCGCCGCCAATTGTAGTCATCGGTGAATATTGCCGCAGCACATACTTTTCTTTAAAGTTAGCTACTATTGTATCTTCCAATCTAAGCTGAACCAGCCCTGATTCACCGGGAAGCAATTCCTCATTATCAAGCATATAAACGCGGCCGATAACTTCCTTAGCACCTAAATGGAGTCGAATTCGATCGCCGTGATTTAAAATCATCGGAGCTGTTTCCAGCATATCTAATCTGGCATCCAAATAATCAGTATTTGTTAAACTATTTTTTGTTGCTAATACATCTCCCCGATCAATATCTTCAGTATCAAGATTAGCCAGATTAATTCCTACCCGCTGACCGGGATAAGCTGTTTCTACTTCTGAACCGTGGACTTGAAGACTTCTAACTCTTGCTTCGAGCTTTGAAGGGAATATTTCCAGTTGATCTCCTGTCTCAATTGTTCCTTTAATTAAAGTTCCAGTCACTACAGTTCCATGACCGGATAAAGTAAAAACCCGATCAATAGGAAAATAAACATTTCCAGTTTTATCTTTATTCGGAACTTCCTCTGCTACTTTTGCTATTTTCTGCTTTAATCTATCAAGCCCTTCTCCAGTCTTCCCGGAAACAGTAACCACTGGAGCCTCAGCCAAAAAAGTATCGCTGACCTGTTCTTTAACCTCTTCTACTACCAGTTCAAGCCATTCATCATCAACCAGATCAGCTTTTGTAACTGCTATTAAGCCCCGCTCAACTCCAAGCAAATCCAAAATAGCTAAATGTTCTTTCGTCTGCGGCATAACTGCTTCATCAGCTGCTATTACTAATAGGCCGACATCAACACCACCGGCTCCTGCTAACATATTCTTTATAAATTTTTCATGGCCCGGAACATCAATAATTCCAACCTGGAGGTCATCAGTCAACTTAAGAGAACTAAAGCCTAAATCAATCGAAACACCTCGTTCTTTCTCTTCATCCAATCTATCAGTATCATGTCCGGTTAAGGCTTTTATTAAGGTTGTTTTTCCGTGGTCTACATGTCCAGCTGTACCGATAATTAAATTTTTATCCACAAATTTTACCTCCTTTTTAAACCTCATTTATCTCTTTATTTTAGAAACTAACAGCTCCCCCCTGCAAATTTCTTACGAGACTCTCTGTAGAAAACACTTGCTCACGACTCATAGCTTAAAGTTTTTCTACCGCTGCTGTTATATCAGATATATCTCCCGACTGTAAAGTTCGGACATCTATTAAAACAGTTCCTTCGGTAATCCGAGTGAAAATAGGCGGATTGTTCAGCCTTAAATTTTCCGCTAATTTTTCTGCTGATATTTCTTTAGGAGTTAATTCAACTACATAAGTAGAAAGTTCTTCAACAGGAAAAGCTCCCCCTCCTGCTTTGGAACTATCAGTTCTAACCTTTAATTCAATTTCTGAATCAACTACTTTTTCCAGCTTATCAATCAATCTTTCTGCTTTTTCTTTCAACTCATCTGGCTGAATTTTAAGCATCTTGAGCGTAGGTATTTCTTCTTTAGCCTGTTCCAAATCTCTATACTCTTGCAGAGTAGCCTCAAGAGCGCCTAAAGTAAATTTATCAACCCGAAGTGCTCTATTCAACTGATGGTTTTTCATCTGTTCAATATATTTTTCTTTCCCCACTATAATTCCAGCTTGAGGCCCCCCCAAAAGTTTATCACCGCTGAAAGTTACTACATCAGCTCCAGCCGAAATAGAATCTTGAACTGTCGGTTCATAACTTAAACCCCAAGGAGTTAAATCAACCAAAATTCCGCTTCCTAAATCCTCAACTACGGGTACTTCTGCTTCGGAACCGAGTTCAACTAATTCAGATAGGGAAATCTCCTTGCTAAATCCTTCTACTCTATAGTTACTGGTATGCACTTTTAATAACATCCCTGTATTCTCATTAATTGCATTCTTATAATCAGATAAATGGACTCGATTAGTAGTTCCAATCTCCATCAATTCAGCCCCACTCTGTTTCATAACTTCTGGAATTCGAAAAGAACCACCGATCTCAACCAACTGTCCCCGGGCAATAACTGCTGCCTGATCTTTACATAAAGCAGCTAAAACCAACAGTACAGCTGCAGCATTATTGTTCACTACTAATCCCGCTTCTGCACCGGTTAAATCAGTTAACAGATCTTCTACAAGTTCATACCGAGAACCTCGTTCGCCAGTCTTACGATCAATCTCAAGTGTGGAATAACCTGCAGCTAAATCTTGTAATTTATCTTGAGCTGCATCAGATAGTAAGGATCGGCCTAAATTAGTATGTACTACAACCCCGGTAGCATTAATCGCTGAAACTAAATTATTGCTGCTTTTTTCAGCTAAATAATCACTAACTTGATTTAAAATTTCAACCTCAGAAACTACTTTTTTTTCTTCTTCAAGTTCCTTTAAATCTGTATTTAAAATTTTATTTCTAAGTCTATCATTCACTTTTCTAATTCCTTCCACCACCAGATCATGTGTATGCTCCTTAACTAATTTCTCTCCTTTATCAGTCTCTAAAAGCTCATTAACAGCTGGAATCTTCTTTAAATAATCCTGTTTTTGTCTGCTCATAAATAGCCCCCCAATTTTATTTCTGGCTTATATAACTTATTACTTATTTATTATATCCTTTAATCTTGATTTTAGTCTCAATTTATCCTATCATATAATTTAGAAAAAATAAATTATATTTTTTAGAGGAGGAAACAATCATGATTAAGGTTGATAAAAATGATATCAAAAAAAAGAGAACTTTAAAAATATTTATTGATGCAGCAGCCCAAATCATTGAACAAGAAGGAATCTCCGGGGTTACTATCAGAAAAGTAGCTCAAATTGCCGGCTATAACAGCGCTACAATTTACAATTACTTTGATAATAGTACTCAACTCATCTCTTTAGCAGCTATGAAATTTATTGATGAATATGTCCACGACCTACCTAATTATATAGATAAAGCTGATAATGAAATGGAAGAATTCATCTTCATTTGGGAATGTTTCTGTAACCACTGCTTTAAAAATCCTGAAATTTATTATGCAGTATTCACTGAAGATGTCGGTAGTCAACCGGATAATCTAATCGAAGATTATTATTCTCTATATCCAGAAGAATTAGAAAATATCCCAGATGTTCTCACAGAAATGCTGACAGAACCTGACTTTGCCAAACGGTGCCAAATACTCATTACTCCCTGCATCCAGGCCGATTATTTTGAACCGAAAGAAGCTGCAGAAGTAAATGAATTGATTAGACTTATCTACCAGGGAATGTTATCTCTTATAATCAATAATCGAATTGACTATTCAGCGGAAGAAGCAGCTGACCATGTAATTAAGCATATTAAAAAAATAATTGAAGAAAGAACTGACTTCTCCCTTCAATAAAGATGAAAATAAATTTAACTAGAAATTATTTCTTTTAAAGCTGTCAAAAACCTGTCTACTTCAGGTAATTTATTAAAATAACTAAAACTTACCCGTACAGTTTCTGTATCATAACTTCCTATACTTTTATGGGCCAAAGGTGCACAGTGGATTCCGGTTCTAACAGCAATATCATAGTTTCTATCCAGAAGTTGGCCCATCTCCGCCGGATTAACTTCCTCAGCTCTAAACGAAGTCACACCTACTCGTTCACTACTAATCTGAGAAGTTAAAATCTCAATCCCTTCTAATTTATCTAATCCTACTTCTAATTTAGAAACAAGTTCTGATTCATGCTGTCTAATCTTTTCTAAGCCTTCTTCTTCAATAAATTCCAGTCCGGCGCCTAACCCAGCAATAGCAGGCGTATTCAAAGTACCTGCTTCGTATTTATCCGGCATAATATCTGGATTTAGATTAGATTTTGAATCCCCACCGGTTCCTCCTTCTAATAAAGGAGTAAACTCAGCTTCAGGATTGAAGTATAAACCTCCAACCCCCTGCGGGCCAAATAAAGCCTTATGGCCGGTAAAGGTAAGAAAATCAATATTATCTTTGACTACATCTATCGGCAGCACTCCGGCTGTTTGGGCAGCATCAACTAAAAAATAGACGCCTTCTGCTTCAGCAATTTCTCCTAACCGCCTAATCGGCAGTATATTACCAGTAACATTAGAAGCATGAGTCACTGCAATCAACTTTGTTTCGGGAGTAACTGCTTCTTCTACTGAAGTTAAAAATTCTTTGCTTCCCTGCTCAGTGTCTACTATATTCAAGTCTATAATACCTTCTTCTTCAAGCCTATTCAGCGGTCGAAAGACTGCATTATGTTCTAAACTGCTGATTATCACTTCATCTCCCTTTTTAAGCAGCCCTTTAAATATAAGGTTAGTACCTTCAGTAGCATTCTTGGTAAATGCAATCTGACTGCTGTCTTCAGCATTAAAAAATTCAGCTAATTTACTCCTTGTTTTAAAGATAATTCTACTTGCCTCTAGAGAAATTTTATGACTTCCCCGGCTTGGATTACCGCTCTTATTCCGCAAAACATCATCTACTCTATCATAAACTTTCTCCGGCTTCTGCCAAGTAGTAGCAGCATTATCAAAATAAATCATCAAATCCCTCCTCTCTAAACTACTTATCTAAACTTCCACAACTCGATTATTATTTACAGCCGATAAAATTTCATACATATTACTAATATTTCCTACTTCAAGTTCTTCCTCTATTCCATAATAGTCCAAACAAGTTCCGCAGGATAAAATTTCTACTCCTTCAGCTTCCAGCTCTTTTAAATGTTCTTCCGCTTCCTCATTAAGTGCAGGTACCTTAACCCCGCTATTCATAAAAATAACTTTCTCCGGAATCGGGTCTATATCTAATAAAGTACTTAAGAATCCCTTCATCAATACATTTCCAAGTTCTTCTTCGCCTTCTCCTAAGGTAGCACTGGTAATAAAGTAAACCTTACCTTCAGAATCTTTTTCACTACCTGCTTCTGCATCTTCAGCAACTTCTATACTCACCTGATAGTGATCAGTCTCTTCCAGAATAGTTACTTCTCCATTCATCTTTTTAGCTAATTTTGCTACATTTTCAGCTTGAATCTCATCATCGACGAGCACCTTAACTTTATTTTCTTCATTTAAAGCCTTTTTAGTCTTTACCACCGGTTTCGGACAGTCAAGCCCCTGCGCATTTATTTCTTTCATTATTTATCCCTCCTGTTGAATAATAACTAAATTATAAATTATTTTTTTAATTCTGCAAGCAAACCATAAATTATAGATGATTCTAGAAGGTAGAAAAAATAAGTTTATCCTTTCCTACTGAACTAAGCAGCGATTTCTTCATCTCAGAAAAGTAAGGACACTGTTCACTGCGGCAGCTGTCTCCAGTTATACAGGATGTTAAAACTACTTTATCAGCACCCGAGTCAAGTAGATTTTTGGCCCGCAGACTGACCCCTTTCCCAGAACAACCACCACAGGTAACCATTCCAACCAGTTGAATATCTTCAATGCCCTGAAAATTATTCTCCCGCTCTCTAATTAATTCTAAGCAGGGCTGACCAATACATTCATCCTCCAGTTCCAGACAGCGAATAATAGCTAACTTCACTACAGATTCAACCCCTTATTAAAGAATTTATCTAAATCACTCAAACCAGCATTTTTAATTCTATCAACTAATATCTCGCGGAAAGTACTATGGTGAGTCCAGCTGATAATTTCAATATCAGCCGCTTCTTTAGCTTCTCTCTTAAGCTTTTCTAAATGGGGACAGGAAAAATCTATTGGAGTCCCTAACTTAATACAGGAACCAAAGACTACTGCATCTGCCCCAGCTTCATCCATCATCTCAACCCGCTTTTTAATCTTACCACCAGGACAGCCTCCACAGGTAGCAACTCCTACCAATTCTAAATTCCCTTCTATATCTGCCAAAGCCCCTTCTTTATTCTCTATACATTTAAAACAGTGGATGCCTCCGCATTCTTCTTCTGACTGGCGGCACCTTATTAAACCTATCTTCATCAACCTTCACCTCCGCAAAAAACTGAAAACTACAAACCCACATAATATTTTAACATTTTTTTAAACTATTCGAAAGTTAAATATAATAAAAAGACTTCTCCTGCTCTATACTCTGCTTTAATTTTTTAGGCGAATAATACTTGAAATCACTACCACCTGCAAACCAGTCAAAAAATCCAGCCATTGTTACTACACTTACTGCAAATACCATTACCAAAGATAATACTGTAATTAATAAACTTCTTTTCTTCATTTTTGTCCTCCTTTAAAATTCATTCTAATTTATAAGTTCATTTCCGCAGTGTAGCTACTAAGCGTTTAGGATTTAAAATAATTTCAAAAACCTGATTTATATTACGAACTATTACATCCGACTTTAATAAACTGCTCGTTGCCGTCCCCTCTGGACCTAAGACTGAAATTCCGATTACTGCCTCCGCTAACATTGACCCGTCATTACGACCATTGCCAACAGCTATTACTTGATTACTGCCTAATTTTTCAACAAAATTTCGTTTAAAACTACTTCCATCTTCTGAATCAATAATTACAACCTCACCATTAAAACCAGCAAATGTCTCCTCGGCAGTACCAAAAGTATCCGCAGTTAATACATACACTTCATAATCTTCGTCTAATCTGTTAAGTTTATCTTTAACTCCTGCTATTAATTGGCCATCACAGGCTAATGTACCATTTAAATCGAAAACTATCTTAGTAATTTTTATTGACGCATAATCTGGTATCTGTAATTCTAGCATTTTTAACTCCCCTTGTTTTACCCTAAATTAAATCTAAACTACTTTGATTTTTGGCTGCTGGCCAGTTACTTCCCCTACTACCATAGCTTCGGAAACCCCTGCATCATCAAGAGCTAATAATAAATCAGTAGCTCTTTCTTGAGGAACAGAAATTAACAATCCTCCAGAAGTCTGAGGATCAAACAAAAGATCAATAAGCGTAGAATCTATCTGCTCATCAGCTTCAACTTTATCAGCAAAATGTTCTTTATTACTATAACCTCCTTCGGGAACTAATCCCATTTCTACATATTCTTTAGATGGCTCAAAACAGGGAACATCAGCTCCTTGAATAGTAATTTCTACTCCACTTCCCGCAGCTACTTCCCAAGTATGACCTAGTAAACCAAATCCAGTAACATCAGTACAAGCATTGACTCCTATTTCTTGCATTACTTCAGCTGATTTATTATTTAATGTACTCATTGATTCAATTACTGTTTTTCTTTCTTTCTCTGAAGCCATACCACCTTTAATAGCAGTAGCCAGAATACCGGTACCAATTGATTTAGTCAAAATCAACTGGTCACCTACCTGAGCATTAGAATTAGTTAACAACTTTTCGGGAGTTACTAACCCAGTTACTGATAACCCATACTTAGGTTCATCATCCTGAATAGTATGTCCGCCAGCTAAAATAGCTCCAGCTTCTGCTACTTTATCAGCTCCTCCCTGAAGAATATCTTGCAGGATATCATCATTTAAACAAGAAGGAAATCCCACAATATTCATAGCTAACTGTGGTTTACCCCCCATAGCATAAATATCACTTAAAGCATTAGCAGCTGCAATCTGTCCGTATAAATAAGGAACATTTACCACTGGAGTAAAAAAGTCAACTGAGTTAATAAGCACCTGCTCCTGATTTAACTGATAAGCAATCGCATCATCAGATTCATCTAATCCAACTAATAAATTTTCATCATTAGCTTCAAAATCAACATGCTGCAAAACTTGCAACAGGGCATCGGGGCCCATTTTAGCTGCTCAACCTGATGTACTACTATATTGAGTAAGCTCAATTTCTTTATTCATTTTAATCCTCCTTGTAAAAGTTCTTTAATTTTTTCCTTAGACTTTTTTGGTTCTGTCTCATCAATTGCTAGTAAAGGAATATCAATTTCCTCTCTATTTAATACCTGCCGTATTTCCTCAATGAATACTCCTGAGTTATTACTATAATCTAAATCTTCAATTTTATCCTGAATACTGGTAGTCTCTAAAAACTCTCCGCCCCATCTATTAGAAGAACAGGTCTTATTAACCCCGCAACTAGGACTCCCATCAACCCCAATTAAACCTATAATTTGATAATCAGAACTCAAATAATCTTTTATTTGCCTTAAATAAGGCCCAAATATCTCCCGGCAGTGCTCTCTAAAATAAGGAGTATCAAATTGCTCCTTCACATGCCCCCATCTTTTAGTACCATACAGAGTAAGTTCAGGACATGGAAGCTGAATAATACCTACCCCAGCTTCAAGGATTGGATTAACAATTTCTCTTAAAGCACCTTGGTATTGAGCTAATCCTTCCACTTTAGAATTACAATTTAACAAGCAATGAGCTACTAAAACAATTCTCTTATCTCGTTTCATTTTCTTCACCCTTCAATAATTAATTATACCGAATATAAAAAAATTATATCTTAGCCAAAAATTATAGTTGTTCCAAACTTTTCTTTAATCTCCTGTGAAAATCGCCGCACTAAATAAGCAACTACTATACAACTAGCTATCTTATCAATAAAATTACTTGTAATTCGAGAAATAAATGCGGCTTGAAACATCTTTTGACCTGACTGCAGTAACCATGCATAAAATAGATCAATACCTCCACCAGTTACCCCTTGATAGACCCAAACTGCAATTGGAGTTCCTACTACTGGAGCTACTACCGATAAAATCAAGCCTGTAATTACAGCCGTAAAATAATTAAATTCATATTTCTTAGCAATCCAGCCCACAATTAATCCAATAGCAATATTTACAATAGCAAAGGGCATTGTCTTAGGATTAGTGATCATTCCTTGTATAATATTAGTTAAACCACCAGTCATTGCCCCATACATTGGTCCTAACACAACAGCTGTAAATATAGTTCCAATTGTATCAAGAAATAAAAATGGAATCTTAAAAGTAGCTACTATTGTTCCAAACACAATATTGATTACAATCCCTAAAGAAGCAAAAATAAGTGGTAATGTTTTTTTATTCATTAATATAACCTCCTCTTATTTTTAAATCATTTCCAGAAAAGCCTGAATTCTTGTATTAAGCTGGCCGGTATCGCTGTCACTGAAGTCACTTTCAATCTGAGTTACAGGAATATTTTCTTTGTCTAATGCTTCAGAAATTTGCTTATACTCCATATTATAAATCTGACAAAACTGAAGATTATAATAAACTACACCATCAACATCATACTCTTTAGCCAGCCTTAATATATCATCAACCCGATCTGTATTAGGAGTGAAACAAGCACAATCAATATTCATAGCTCGCTCCGTCAGATTATCTATCTGCTCGTCTAAAGTTTCACCGTCTTCAGGAACTCTATCTTCAAAATATCTCGTTCCAGTACAAGTCTCTTCACAAACAACTACCCCACCATTAGTTTCAATCAAATTATGAACTTTCCAGCTCGGCAGCGGCATCGGAGTACCGGCTACTAAAATCCGAGGAGCTCCCTCTTCAGCAATACCTTCACCAGTTTCTATTCTTTCTTCTAATTCATCACATAAACTACTGGTCTTTTCAATAAATCTTTCCGGATCATCAAAGAAAGCTAACTGCGTAATAAGTAAAGCATCTCTACCGCTAATTGGAGCCGGATCTGCTTTGCGAGTATTATATAACCGCTGTAAAACATCACGCTTCTGGTTAATCAATTCAATAGCATCAGCCACCTTATCAGCTTTGATCTCGCGGCCGCTTACTTCTTCGACCTTATCCTTAAATCTTCTAATCTCAGACTTCCAAAGTTCCCGCGCAGCTTCTGATTTAGTCTGCGGCAGTTCCATTACGTGAGTAGGAATATAATCATCAAGAACTTCCCAGGCTTTTTTCTTCCCATCACAGGTTGTCTCCCCTACCACAAAATCTGATACTTCAAAATAAGGACAAATCCTATCCATTTTAAAACCTAGAGAAGATTTGATTAACGGACATAAGTCACTACTTGGTAGTTCTTTTTCTGCTGTCGGCACTGGAAATGGAGACCCAGCACAAAGACCTATACTAGCTCCACCGGCAGCAGTAACTAACTCGTCAGGTACAAATACACAGAAAGAAGAGATTACCGGATTTCCTGCTTCTTTTTCCTCCATCAGTTCCTTAACTCTAATTCCGTGAATATCATCAACTACAAAATCAAAATACTCCATTCCTTCCGGTCGATTATCCTGACTAAGATAAACCTCTTCATAAATTTCCGGTAACGGCTCTAAAAAATCATCATGTTTTTCTAAGTCCATCCCCAACTCTTCCCACATATCATAATGTTTTGCCATTAATAACTCCTCCTTAAGAATATGTTATATTCTTTATAAATAATTCTTATCTACTACTCAAATTTTTTAACTCCTATCTCGGGCCAACAAAGCAGCCCCTAAAGCCCCAACCAACTGCGGCTTAACAGCAACTTTAAGCGGCTGACTTAATTTAGCTTCTAAAGCCCTAACTACCCCTTTATTCTTAGCAACCCCGCCGCTCATTGCCATTGAATCAGCAATTCCAATACTTCTTACCTGTTTCATGACCTGATCCGCAACTGAATTACATAACCCACCAACTATATTTTCTATCTCAACTCCTTCATGAAGTTGAGAAATAACCTCAGATTCAGCAAATACAGTACAGACACTACTTAAATTAATTGGATCGTCTGCTTCTTCGGCCAATTTACCTAATCTATCAATATCAAGCTCTAAGGTTAAAGCCATCATTTCTAAAAACTTTCCTGTCCCTGCGGCACATTTATCATTCATTGAAAAATTAACTACCTGACCGGATTCAGTCAATTTAATTACTTTACTATCCTGACCGCCGATATCTATCAAAACTTCTATCTCAGGCAGAAGATGGCTGATTCCCTTAGCATGACAAGTTATTTCAGTAACTTCTTGATTAGCAAATTCAATATTATCACGTCCATAACCAGTACTAACAATTTTCTCTACTTTTGAATCAATTTTCTCTTGTAAGTTAATAAATATTTTTTTAGCTTTTTGCTTACTTTTAGGGCCAGTCTTAATTATCTGTGAAGCAACCAATTCACCATTTTCGTCAATGACTACCCCTTTACAGGTCCGAGACCCTATATCTAAACCTCCAAAATAATTCATTACCAAGCAATCTCCTTCCTTTACCATAATGTTATCTCTTTTAAAATATTCATAGTGGAGAATATTATTAAATTATCTGTTTTCTATCATCAGGGAATGAAATATATATTTCTTCACCTATTTCCCAACCTTTGTCCTCCTTACTTAAAACATCCGATTGAATAATAGTATCTCCTAAATCAATAAAGTAAGTAATGAACATACCTACAAACTGTTTTTGAACTATTTCCCCTTGATAACAAGTGTTATTTTCTGATATTTTTACGTATTCTGGTCGAATAATAAATTCTTCATTATTCTTGTTTTCGATAATATTGGTTCTACCAATAAACTCAGCTACAAATTTATTTTTGGGATAATGATAAATTTCTTCAGGAGTACCAATTTGCATTACCTTTCCTTGATTGATTACAACTATTTTATCTGAGATACTAAGAGCTTCTTCTTGATCATGAGTTACATATAACATAGTAATCCCTAAACGAGATTGTAACTCTTTAATTTCTTTTCTCATTCGCACCCGTAATTTAGCATCCAGATTACTTAACGGCTCATCTAAAAGCAGCACCTTTGGATTCATTACCAATGATCTTGCTAAAGCAACTCGCTGCTGTTCTCCTCCACTTAACTGTGAAATATCTTTATCTCGATAATGAATAAGTCCTATCATTTCTAACATTTCTTCTCCCTTAGCCAACGCTTGTTCCCGGCTAATATCCTTAAATTTAAGTCCATAAGTAACATTTTCAATTACATTCATATGGGGAAATAAAGCATAACTTTGAAATACTGTTGAAGTAGGTCGCTGGTCAGGCGGATTATTAGTTATATCTGTACCCTCTAAAATTACAGAGCCATTACTTGGACTTATAAAACCTCCTACCATCTTTAAAGTAGTTGTTTTTCCACAACCGCTTGGCCCTAAAATAGATACTAACTCCCCCTCATCAACATCTATACTTAAATCTTTAACAGCAGTAGTGGAATCAAATCTTTTTGTTAACTGCTTCAATTGAAGATACATACTCTTCCTCCTTATTTTCAATAGAAATACCAGACTTCCTCCTCATAAAAAACCACATAAAACCAATATTAATGATTAAAGTAGTAAAGATAATCAAATTAGCAAACACAGCTGCAACTCCAATATCTCCTGTCTTAATTGCACTAAACATCTCCACTGTTGCTACTTTAGTACTAGGCGTAATTAAAAAGATAATAGCTCCAATGGTTATCATTGTAGTCGTAAAAGTATTAACAAAACTAACTAAAAATGCAGGTTTAAGATTAGGTAAAACTATATCTTTAAAAACATATATATCTTTAGCACCTAAATCCTTAGCACTAGATTCAACTTCAGGATCTAGCTGGCTTAATACTGCCGTTCCCGCTTTAGTACTAATAGGTAACTGACGAAAGATACAGTTAACCACAACAATTACTGCAGTTCCTGTAAGAGTTAACGGCTCACTGCTAAAAACTAACAGATAACCGATTCCAAAAAAGGTACCTGGTATCATATACGGTAAAGTAGCAATAAAGTCCAAAGCCTTACAGCCAAAAAACTTTTTTCTGTCTAAAATATATGATAATAAAAGACCAATAACACTACCTACTAGGCCTGCAGTTAATGAATACTTAATACTTCTAAAAAAGCTACCTAACATCCTTACATTTAAATCCCTTATATGCTGTAAAGTTAAAGAAAAATCAACTCCCCAAGTCTTAGCAAAAGCTCCCCATAAAATAGTACCATACTTAAGCAGCATAAATAATACAAAAGACCAAGTTATTACAGCAAGACCAATATTAATCCACCTAGGTAACTTCATTTTATTATCTTCACTGCTTTCATTCTTACTAGTAAAAAACTGTGAACCCCCCATAATCCTGCGATATCCAATAAAAGCCAATAAGGCTGGAATCATCAGTAATGTACTCATAGCAGCAGCTCGCGGAAGATTATAAAGTCCTATCACATTAAGATAAGCCTCAGTAGCTAAGACACTAAAGTTACCCCCAATAATGATTGGAGTTCCAAAATCCGATAAAGACTTAATAAATGCAATCAAGGTTGCAACCAAAATACCAGGTTTAGCTAAAGGAATAGTAATATTAATTAAAGTACTAAAACTGCTAGCTCCACTATCGCGAGAAGCATACTCCAAGCTTCTATCAATCCCCTTTAAGACTCCCATAATCAGTAATGCCGACAATGATGCATGACCAATAGACTGCATTAAAACAACTCCATGCCAACCGTAAGGATTTAATGATAGATGAAGTAAATCATGTGTGATTAAGCCTCTTCTTCCAAATAACATTATATAAGCCATAGAAGAAACAAATGGCGGTGATATCATTGTTAATAATAGCGTTCCTAATACAAACTTTTTACCCTTATTATTAGAATGAGTTATATACAATGCCATAGATAATCCCAAAAATACAGCAAATAATGTAGATAAAGTAGATACAAAGATACTATTCCATAATAACTGGCTATTTTCCGTAAATAATTGCTGATAATTGCTTAAATCAAACTGACCATCAGGATAGATACTTTTAAGCCAGACCCCTATGATAGGCCAAGCTATAAAGACAAACACGCCTAAAATTATTAATATATAAATTAATTTACCTATTAAACTGGATAAAGGGGTATCTTTAAAAAAAGATACCTCTTTAGTTTCATCATTACTTAGTATCATAGTAATTTTCTTTCCATTTCTCTACAAGCTTATCTCTCTCAGCTCCAGCCTTCTCAAAATCAATATCCATTACCTCAGCATCCTTAAAACCGCTTAAAGCTTCTGGAGGTTCTATTCCATCTCTTGTAGGAACTCGGGGACAATTATCTCTTAAAACTCTTTGTCCTTTAGCAGATAAAGCCCAATCTACAAACTTTTTAGCTGCTTCTAAATTATCTGTCTGTTTTAAGATAGCCATTGGAGCCGGCCACCAAGGCACTCCATCTTGGGGCATAATATTCACAATAGGATATCCCTGTTCTTTTAATTCCACACCTGTACCTGGAGATAAACCAACTGCTACTTCACCCAAAGCAGCCTTCTTAGGAGGTTCACTACCTCTTTTAGCATAGTAAGGAATATTTTTATTTAGCTTTTCAAAATAAGTCCAGCCTTCTTCTTTTCCTTTATGCTGTATTAATCCTGATAAGATAGTATAAGCTGTTCCAGAGATTGAAGGATTGGACATTAGTACTTCTCCTCTATATTCCGGTTTAGCAACTTCAGCCCAGGTTTTAGGTATTTCAAGTCCCTTTTCCTGACAGACTTCTTTATTAACTATAAAGTTAACTGTTACTAAAGAAACGCCCGTCCAATACCCATCATTATCTTTAAATAAATCACGGATCTGTTCAGCTTCTGGTGAATTATACTTTTGTAATAATCCTTCCTCTTTAGCTGCTATAAAAGCATCTGAACCACCGCCGAACCAGATATCTGCATTGGAGTTACTGCTTTTTTCTCCTCTTAATCTAGCTAAAACTTCACCAGATGACATATCAATATACTTTACCTTTATTCCAGTATCTTCTTCAAAGGCAGAATAGATTTCATCTTCACCGCCATAAGCAGAATAAATAGTAAGAGTTGTTTGCTCATCATCACCGTCGGAAAACCAATCAAAAAATCCTGCCATTGTTGCTGTTGTCATCGCTACTACCATGGTCAAAACTAATACTGTTACTAATAAACTTTTCTTGTTCATTTTATTTCCTCCTAAAATTTTTAATTTATAGTGATTAAAACATCACCATCTCTATATAACTACTTAATATAATTAAATTACAATTTAAACTTCAATTTCCTTAAAATCATCCTCATATCTAACTGGATAGCACACTCCATCTTTTATTACCCTAATTAAATCCTCGATATTTTTTATCTTGGTTTGAAAGAAAGTTGCATACTTTCCTACTTCTTTAATCTTATGTGCATCACTAGCACCTAAACAAGGAATATCTAATTCTCTAGCTAAATTATACGCTTGATAATTATTACTATCTTTGGTATTACCATTAAAAGCTTCTATTCCCGATAAACCATTAAATTTTTTTATATCCTCTCCCACACCTCGATTAATCTCAGAAAATTCTCGGAAGGGATGAGCAGCAATAGCTGCTCCATTATTTTGATTGACTAAATCAATTAATTCTTGAGCATGTAACTTTTTCTTAGGTATTTCTTCTAAACCAAATACCAATATATCACCTTCATAAGTTAGTACTTCTACTCCTACTAGTACTAAGAAATTATGTGATTGAGCTACCTTATGAGCTCCTTTTAACATTCCTAGGCTATTATGATCAGTAACACATATACCATCAAGTCCAATTTCTTTGGCTTTTATAACAGCTCGTTCTAAATCAATAGAACTACAATCCGAATATTTAGCTGTATGCACATGAAGATCTATTAACATAAAACATCCCTTTTCTGAAAATATTATAATTATAACCCAATATACAATCATAATTAATATTATAACCATGATTATATATTGGGCATTAAAATAACCTCCTACAATAATAGGGGCTAAATTATACTATCTCTTCTGGTTCCTTACTCTTATCAGCATAAACTTTATAAACATTATCAAATTCTATACCTTCAGTCTGGCATAATGATTTTACCTTGTCTAAATCATTCTCCGCAAATTTTCCCGCTAAACCACAGGAAGAACTTATTTTTCTCGGTACTGGAGTTAACTCACCGGGTATTTCTTCCTGATCTATAACTCGTTCAAACTCTAAAGCCATATGTGTAGAATAAAAAGTCATCACATAAGATTCTTCACTCATTTTAAATTACCTCTTTGTAATTAATAGTTTGTACTCATCTGCTTCCTCTTCTACTTTTACTTCACATCCAGCATTTCTAGCCATTCTACTTACATTCTCTTTAGCTACTTCTTCACCTAATAACACCTCAAGTTCACCATCACCTAATTTTTCTATAGCCTGTTTAGTTCTAATTACTGGTTCTGGACAGGATAAACCTCGAGCATCAACTTCTTTAAGCGCCATGTTTAACCCCTCCTTTTTTAGTTACTCCAAAGTCATATACCTGACTAAATCCAATTAAAGCCACTACTATAATCCCGATAATAATTGCTGTCTTGCCTGCAAAAGAAACTCCTGCCGGCGTACCAGCTAGTCCAAAATTATGACTTATCGCTCCCCCAACTAACATTCCTAAAAAGGCTAATGCTGAATCAGTATTTCCTTCACCAGCTAAAATTAACTGCCGTAAAGGACAACCACCTAATAAAACTGAACCAAATCCAACTAACAACATCGACATAAAGTTCCACAAACCGTCAGTATGTGCCGCCGGCTGCTCAACAAAACCAACTGAAAAATTACCTAAACCTAAATTTACTACTAAAGCCATAACAAAGATGGCTATAAAACCAATAATCAAATGTGGATCTTTAATTAAATATAAATCTCTAATTCCACCAGCCATACAAATTCGACTTCTTTGAGCTAAACCACCTACTAACAATCCTGCTAATAAAGAAACTAAAATGGGAGCCGTCATTGAACCAGGACCTTTACTACTAAAAATAATAAATGACGGAGCAACTACTACTAAGATTACTAAAACTACAGCTATTGACGGCAAAACATAACCATTAACCGGTTTCTCCTCTGTTGCTCTTCCTAAAGTAAAACCTCCTTTAATAAACTGGGCACCTAAAATTATTCCGGCTGCAAAACCAAAAATACCAGCTATAGCATTCAAATCACCACCGGCTAACCTAAGCACCATCCGCAGTGGACAACCTAAAAAGCCTAAAGCTCCAATCATCACAAACATACCCATAATAAACCTAATTAAAGGTGACGAACCACCTCTAACTTTAAATTCACCAGTAAATAATGCAATCAGAAAAGATCCCAAAATGAAACCAGGAATTTCCGGGCGGAGATACTGAACTACTGCTGCTCTATGTAATCCTAGTCCGCCGGCAATGTCACGAATAAAACAGGCAATACAGATTCCCATATTGGGTGCATTTCCAAAGTGAACTAATAATGCTCCTAAAATCCCAATTACTCCTCCTGTAATGATGATCCCCTTCTTATCATTCATTTTTTATCAACTCCTTTATATTAATTTTGATTAATCTACATTATTAAAAAATTTTATATTGGATATAATATTTATTTATATTCTCCCTAAAAAAATAGCCCCATCAATAATTCTTAAAACTTATATCTGTTATTATTTTAACTATATTATAAGTGTTTGTCAAGCCCCTCCTTACATTAATTAGATTGAAATTACTATAAAATCTAATAAAAATTATAAGTTACATACTATTGACAAATTAAAATTAATTATATATACTTTTTATAAAAAGTATAAATTAAATTTATTAAACTGATTTTTTAAAAAAAGGAGTTAAATAAAATATGAAGGAAATTTATTTGGACAATGCTGCTACTTCTAGACATAAACCAGATAAGGTTCAAAAAGCAATGAACAATTATTTTAATCAAATAGGTTGTAGTCCAGGTAGAGGAGGATATGAATGTTCACTACAGGCAAGTAGACTGATTTTGAAAGCTAGAAGAAATATAGCTAAATTATTTAATGTTCCCACCCCAGAACAGATAATATTTACTCATAACATAACGCATTCCTTAAACTATACAATCAAAGGCCTATTAAATGAAGGAGACCATGTAATTACTACTTCAATGGAACATAATGCCGTCCTTAGACCACTTAATAGCTTACAGGAAAAAGGAATTATTAAAGTTACTTATATTAGTTGTAATCAAGATGGAACTCTTAATCCTGATAATATTAAACAAGCAATTAAAGATAATACTAAATTATTAGTATTCACTCATGCTTCCAATGTAACTGGTACCTTAATGCCAATTCAAAAACTAGCCAATATAGCTCAAGAACACAATTTAATTTCTATTTTAGATACTGCCCAAACTGCCGGTTCCTATAAATTAGATTTTTCTCAACTGAAGGTAGACGTACTTGCTTTTACCGGTCATAAAGGACTTATGGGCCCTACTGGAACTGGTGGGTTTGCAATTAGTAACCAAGCAGCAGAGATGATTAATCCCTTAATTGAAGGAGGTACAGGAAGTGTTTCCGATAAAGAATATCAACCCGATTTCTTACCTGATAAGTTCGAAAGTGGAACGCTGAATACAGTAGGAATTACCGGATTAAATGCAGGAATCAAATTCATTATGGAGACAGGAATAGAAAAAATAAAAAAACATAAATTAAAATTAATGCAAAAATTACTTAACGGTCTACAGGAAATTACAAAAATAAAAGTTCATGGACCTCAAAATATAAATTGGCAGACTTCAACTATATCAATAAATGTTGAAAATTGTGACCTAGGTGAATTAAGTTTTACATTAGATGATAAGTACGGGATTATGACCCGATCTGGTTTACATTGTGCTCCATTTGCTCATAAAACTATTGGTACTTTTCCTGAAGGTACTCTTAGATTCAGTCTTGGCTATTTTAATACAGAAAAAGAAATAGAATTTACTTTAAAAAAATTAAAACAGATCATTAAATAATTACTCTCAAACTAACTGGTCAGCCTTTGCAATCCTAGTAAATTCTTTAATCGGCATCTCTTCCTTTCTTTCCTCATAATAAGCTAAATAAAACTTCCGGGTGATTAACATATCCTCTACTGCCACCTGCTTTACCCTTCCCTGCTCAACAGCCTTCCGAGCTGCTAATTTAGAAATAAAAGATACCCCTAGCCCTGATTCTACTGCTGAAATCACAGCTTCATTACTCTCCAATTGACCTCTAATATTCAAGTCATGTCTGCAAGCACCTGCCTCTTTTAGTCCAGCCATCATTGCTTTTCTAGTCCCCGAGCCTTCTTCTCTAATTAACATTTTCTTCTGAGCTAAATCCTGAATACTAAGCAAAGAAGTTTCAGCTAACTCATCTTCGGGAGGGACAACTAAAACTAACTGATCTTCAACTACTGAGATAACTTCTAGTTTATTATCCTCCGGCTTAGTACCTACTATTATTACATCTACTTCTCTATTACTTAATTTATCAATTACTTCCTGACTATCTCCTACCTTAATAAAAATCTCTACCTCAGGAAACTTATCACAAAAAAACGTTAATAGATCAGGCACTAAATAACTCGCGGGAATAGTACTAGCTCCAATCGTCAGCTGTTCAAACGGCTCTCCTTTAAGCTTTTCTACCTCCAGTTTCGCCTGTTCCCATTCGGAAATGATATTTTTGGCTCGCCGGTAAATTGCTTTTCCTGCTGGAGTCAACTTAATCTCACGATCTTCCCGTATAACAAGTTCAGTATCAAATTTATCTTCAAGAGCCTTAATCTGCATACTGACAGCCGGCTGACTAACCTGGAGATCGCTCGCAACTGATGAAAAGCTACCTTTTTCCACCAATTTAATCAGCATTTTCAGCGATTTAAGCTTCATTTTACTCCTCCTAACCTAGCTTATTCAGATTCTGCCGCGATAATTCTTTTCCGATTATACACTGCTAGGCCTCCCGTAAATAAGATTAATACTCCAGTTCCAATAAGCTTATATTTTATAAACTGCAGCACAAGCCAAAAAACTGGATTTCCTCCATCATCAATACTGCTAACTAAAGAGGCCTCTTTAGGTATATCGATATTAGCTTGTTGAGCCAATTCAGTAAATATAGGTGCTAAATCAGTAGCTATCCAGAGGCTAAAAGCCATAGCAATAATTCCAATAATTAAGGTCCGAACTACATCTCCATCTGTAACTGCTACCACCATACAAAGCATATAGGGCAAAATTGCTAAATCAGCAAAGGGTAAGACTTTATTTCCCGGCAGTACTACTGCCATTATAATCGTTATTGGAACTAAAATCAAACCTACAGACATAGAGGTAGGATGGCCGATTATTGCTGTCGGATCTATTCCAATAAATATATTATTTCGATTATCAAATTTATCAGCCATAAACTGCTGAGCAGCTTCTGAAATTGGCCTGATCCCTTCCGCTAACATACCTGCTATTTTAGGAATCAAAGTTAAAACCGCTCCCAACTTAATTCCTAACTTTAAAATATTCTTTACCTCATAACCAGCTATGTGACCGATTAAAAGCCCCATTACTGTTCCAATAAACATTGGATCGCCGAAAAAACCGAACTTTTCTTCAATCAGGTCAGAGTCAACTTTTATATCCTTGATATACGGAATCCTATCTAAAATTTTATCAATTCCAGCCGCCAAAGGAACATAGGCTCCTGAAAATCCATTTACAAAAGAAACCCCGGGAATATCATTCTCTTTCTGAAGTGTTTTAGCTGTTAAATCAGCTATGACAATTAAAATTACTACATTTATTCCCGCAACTACTAACCCCCAGCCAAGACTTCCCGTAACTTCTACTGCTAAAGCTCCCGCAAAGGCAACATGCCAATAGTTCCAGATATCAACATTGAGGGTTCGAGTAGTCTTAGTAAACAGCATAATAAGATTAATTCCTAAACACAGCGGAATTATCAAAGCCCCTACTTTAGAAGAATAGGATAAAGTAGCAGTTGCCGGCCAACCGATATCAATAATTGTTAACTTAACTCCTATCTTATCTATCATTGCCTTAACTGCCGGGCCTAAATTATCCATCAACATTCCAATAACTAAATTCAAACCTGTAAATGCAATTCCAATTGTTAACCCGCCCTTGAGCGCCTTCTTTAAACCCGCCCCTAACAACAAACCTGCAGCAGTCATAATAATAGCAGTAGCAACACTGCTGTCCAGACTAACTATATAATCTAAAACAGCCATTATAATACTCCCCTTTACCTCCAGTTATTGTTTTTAAATAATTATTGTGAAAAAAATAACTTTTGCTGCTAAAAAAAACCGACAGCTAGTCGGATTAAATCTCAAATCTATCCACTAGCTGTCTCAGTTTTTGGGCCATAGCTGCTAATTCTTGCGCCGAATCAGTTATCTCTTCAGACATGCTTTCAACATCTTCCGCTGCATTATTCACTTGCTCGCTTTTACCTGCTGCATCTTGGGCAGAAGCAGCAGTCTGCTCAATCTGTTCAGTTGTCTGCTCTGTTGTCTGCTGAATCTCAGAGAAAATCTCGTCAGCTTCTTTTATCATCGCATAACCTGATTCAACCTTCTGATCAGCTTCCTTAACTGTCTGTCGGCCTTTCTCAACTTTAGATTGCGTCTCTTCTATCAGCCCTCTTATCTTTTCAGTTGCTTGATTTGTTTCTCCTGCTAGCTCTCTAATCTCTTCTGCTACTACAGTAAACCCTTGTCCGGCATTAGAATTTTCAGCTCTACCGCTGCCGGCCCGAGCTGCTTCAATAGCTGCATTTAAAGCCAATAGATTCGTCTGTTCAGCAATATCAGTAATTAATTTAGCCGCTTCTTCTATCTCCTGAGATGTTTCTTCTAATTCGCCCATTACCTCTACTGCATCAGAAACAGAACGGCTGATCTGATTAATACTTTCTAAAGCATTAGACATCTTTTCAGTTCCTATTTCTGTCTTTGTTTCTGATTCTTGAGCAAAACTAGCCACTTCCTGAGAAGAAGCTGAAATCTGTTCCAAATTTACTGACATATCTTCAATTAATTCGTTAGTAGTTTCTACCGTGGCATTTCCTTCTTCTGAAGAAGCAGACAGTTCTTGGCTGTAAGCAGATAACTCTTCTACCGTCTCTAAAACATCAGAAACCATATCTTTAAGGTTGGTCTGCATCTTATTTAAACTGGTTCTCAGTTGTCCAACTTCATCACTTTTATCAATTTCCAGGGAGGGAATATTTAATTTGCCATCTGCTATTTTTTCTGTAAAATTAACTGCTTCTAGTAAGGGAGTTGAAAACTTTTTAATAAATGATAATGAAAATACCAATATCAAAATTATAGAAGCAAGAAGAACTCCTCCTATAATTTTATAACAGGTATTTATTTTAGATAAAAGCTCCTGCGATTCAATTACAGCTATAAACTTCCATCCGGTTTTTGGGGAAGTGTAAATATTCACGAAATGTTTTTTGCCGTCAATTTCAGTAAAAAAATTGTCTTCTTTTATCTTAGAAATTGAAGCTAACTTTTCGCTGCCTAACTTATCTATATTTTTAAAGTTAAGATCAGAGTGTGCAGGATCAGCTAAAATTGTACCGTCACTGGTCGTTAAAATAAGATAACCTGTCTTTCCAATCTTTATATTTTTAATCATATCTGTTAAACCTTTAAGGCTTACATCAAGACCTTGAACACCGATAACTTCCCCGCTTTCATCTTCTATTGTAGTTACTGTACTGACAATCACTCTATCATCTGCTGACCAATAGTAAGGCTTTGTTCTAGTTACTTCTCCTTTATTTTTCATCGCTATTTTATAATAAGGTCTTTCTTTTGGATCGTACTTTTTAGGTACTGAATTTGCCGGCCACTGGATATATTCGCCTTTAGTAGTAGCCATATAGACATAAGCTGAACCGGGATGAGTATCGGCAAAGTTTTTATATACACTGTAAATTTCTGCTTCTATACCGCCATTTTTCATAGGAGTTAATTTTAATTTTTCATCTTCAGTTTTATTCATATAACTAGTTATAGTATCATCAGCTTGTTTAATTACATTATTATTTGCTAAATAATTGCAGTTTTCTTTTACATTTTTAAAATATAAATTAATTGCCTTATCAGCCTGCTCTATTTCTTTTTGCGTAGAATTGATAAAGTTATTTTTAGTTAACTTTTTTATTTCATTAATACCTAAATAACCAAGAATAATAACTGGAATCAAGGCTAATGCTAAAAACGCTAGCAATAATTTTCCTTTAATAGTATTTAGCTTATCCAGCATTTTTTTCCCTCCCTATCTTAATCAACTTTAACTATTAACTTATCAACTTTTTAGTATCTTTTGCAATTACTAGTTCTTCATTAGTAGGAACTACAAATACATCAACTTCAGAGTCATCAGTACTAATTAAAGCTGTTTCTCCGCGGACATCATTTCGAGCAGAATTAATTTCTATACCTAAGTAATCCATATCTTCACAAATTTGTTCTCTTAAATCAATTGCATTTTCTCCAATTCCGGCTGTAAATACAATAGCATCTACACCATTCATAACAGCAGAATAAGAACCAATATATTTCTTGACCCGATAAGCAAATAGATCAAGAGCCAACTGAGCCTGCTGATTACCATTTTCAGCAGCTTCTTCTATATCCCGCATATCACTGCTCACACCAGAAACTCCTAATAAACCACTTTCATTATTCATTAAGTTATCTATTTCCTCTGCCGAAAAATCTTCTTTCTCCATTAAAAATGGCACTGCTGCTGGATCAATATCACCGCAGCGAGTTCCCATTACTAACCCTTCCAGCGGAGTTAGACCCATGCTTGTATCCTGGGATTTTCCTTCTTCTATTGCTGCTACACTAGCTCCATTACCTAAATGACAGGTGATAATATTCAACTCTGATAAATCCTGCTCCATTTCTTCTGCTGCAGCTCGAGCTACAAATTTATGAGACGTACCATGAAAGCCATACCGGCGCAGACTATACTTTTTATAATATTCATAAGGCAGAGCATACATATAAGCTTCTTCTGGAATCGACTGGTGAAAAGCAGTATCAAAAGTAGCCACCTGAGGAGTATCAGGCATTAAGTCTTCACAAACTTCAATCCCCATCAAATTAGGCGGATTATGGAGTGGAGCTAAGTTGGCCCCGGCTTCAATTTTTTCTTTTACCTGATCATCAATTAGCACTGACTCAGAGAAGTATTCTCCTCCATGGACTACTCTATGACCAACAGCTGTAATCTCACTTACATCAGAAATAACCCCTTGATTACTATCAGTTAAAGTAGCAATTACTAATTCCATACCTTCAGTATGATCAGTAATTTCCTGCTTAATCTCGATCTCTTCTCCAGCTGCTTCTTGTTCTAAGCGGGAACCTTTAATTCCAATTCTTTCTACTAATCCTTCCGCTAAAACTGCTTCCTGTTCCATATTAATTAATTGATACTTGATTGAAGAACTACCACTATTAATTACTAATATTTTCATTACTGATCCTCCTTAATTATTTTGCCAGTTAATTTTATAAGTGGAGCCAGCAGTAATCTAAATCTCCACCACCAGCCCCACCTAAAAAGTAAGAAACAAAATTTTTTATTTATCCTAAAACTTAAATATAATCATTCTCCGCTAAAATTTCTTCTGCTTCTTCTGCATCTTCTTCAGCAACCATAACTACCGGACCAGTACAGCCCATACCGCTTTCAGCGTAAATATCCTCCGCCCATAGAGTTTCAACGGCATCATCAAGAACTAAAATGTCAATTCCAGAAATTTCTTCATCTACTGTCTTTTCGGGAGGAGCAGTAACATCACCAACTGAATCACTCTGGCTGCTTTCAATCTCCTCTATTATTTCTTCTAATCCGGCGTCTTTAACTGCTTCCATTTCCTTAGCAGCTACTTTCATAATCTGCCCTTGCGCAGCATCAGCAGCATATCTAATTGCGCCTGCAATCACCGGTGCTCCGGATGCACGGGAAATAATATTAACGATTTGGTCATACTCTTCTCCTACTCCAGGACCATAACCGTAACCTAATGCTTCATAACTTCCGCCAGTAGTATAAGCGGAAAATAATTTCATCAATAAATTACCAGTTAATGTATCAGTAACCATTACATCAGCCGAAGCCGTCAGTAAATCATTTCCTCTCATTACGCAGCCGCCGTCAGAACGGACTGATTCCGCAAAATTAATCTCATATCCATTAGCCTTTAAATCTTTTAGTGCCTGTTCTACCTGGCGTGCCCCATCTACATTTAAAATTCCTACACTTGGATTTTCGTTACCTAATGCTTTGGAAGCAATAATTCCATAAACAGCATTTCGGATCATCGCTGGAATTCGGCTGGTAGTAGAAGTACCAGTTGAAGTAGCAACTAACATTTCCTGCCCTTGACCGGGAGTAACTACTCTTCCTACTGTAGAAACACCGATAGGAAAGTTAAAATGATTAGTTACACACGCATCAATTTCTCCCGCCTGTAATAACTCTTCCATTTTATCATGTACTTCTTCTTCACAATCAGTCTCATAAATCAATTCTAACTCTGTATCTACCTCCGGGCCAATTAACTTTACCTCTAAATCCTGATGGTTCTGGTCGGCCATTTCGGCTCCTTTGACTACTTCTTCTACCCCATGTTCACTGCCGATAGTAGTAATTCCTACTTTAGTCTGTTCACCAAACTCTCCCGTTTCCAAAGCATCTGCTACTTGATTAAAGACTTGAGCTACTTTTTCTTTTGCTGCTTCATTACTCATGCTTTCACCTCCTTCTTACTCTTCTAATAAAGAATCAGATAAGTTACGCATTGCATCAGCTACAATACCTTTGATTTCATCTTCACTAACTTCTACTTCTTCAGTTCCTTGACCTTCATTTGCTTCAAGAATAAAGGAGACACCATCAAATAGGTTAGTCATTCTACCTAAGAATAAGCTTCCTTTACCAATAATCATACTTCGTTTCATTTCTCCCGCTAACATCTTTCGGCGAGCGTGACCGACAACCGGCACTCCGGATGGAATATGTCCCTGAGTAGGAGCAAAACCGGCCATACCATGTTCCTCTACAAAATTAGGCAATTCTTTCTTCTCTAAATCGCCGCGCTTAACACCTAAAGCAGCAATCATTTTATAATTAGATTCTGGTACATTTCCTGCTCCAGCTGGTTCTGTAATATCTGGATTCTGCATCTCTACAGAATACTTATCAATATCTGCAATTCCTAAATCAATACTATCTAACGGATCAGTTACTAAGGAAGAAATTACAGCCTGCGGCGAAGAACCAGTCTCTACAGTATGTTTACCTACAGCATCAGTTCGAATTACTGGGCTTTCTCCATCATCTTGACTAACTAAAACAGCAAACCCACCTACACAGTCTTCTAAAACTGGCATTTCTTTTTCTACATGATCCTTACCATTCATTCCTAACTTAGCTGTAGAACCGCCAGCTACTACTACTACATTATCATGTACGCCTGCTTCTACCAAGGCAGCCGCATTAATTAATCCATGAGAAGGTGCAGCACAGAAGCTTCTAGTATCAGATCCACTAGCCTGACTACAGCCAGCAATCTCAGCAATTGCTTTAGCAAAATTACCTCCACCACGCTGGTTAATATCTCCACAAGCCTCTTCAGAAACTTCTATAATATAATCTACTTCTTCTAAATCAATATCTTCTTGCTTACCTAAATTAAGCATAGCTAATACGCCGGATGCTTTCGCTACCATATTTTCAAACATTACATGAGCCGATAAGTTAACATCCGTATTGTGAGCCTGCTTAACACAGCCAACTAATTGATCTTCATTTAAATAAAGCGGTTCAGCTACTTCATCTTCTACTAACTTAACAACTTCATCCTTGGCTTCCCCTTCAATTTCATCAGCATACTCTGCTAATAGAGGATGATTATTTAACTTTTCTTTAGCTTCTTCGGCAAATTCTTCTTCTAATTTAACCAGATCAAATACATCTACTACCTGCATTAAACCATAAAATTCTTCTTCCGGCATAATCTCGCCCCAATCACTAAATCGGTCAGCATCTTCCATTGGCTTTTCATACCAAGGTCGAGAGATATCCTCTAATTCATCTGCAGAAATATTTCCAATATAGGTTTGATTAGCTGGATACGTAACCGCATCCTCATAAGTAGTTAGAAATTCAGGTAGATTTTCCAAATATTCACTATCAGGATTGCTTTTTCTTTCGGTTGCTTGTGTAGAACCATGATGTAATAAACTATTAGCAGCATGAACTAAAATATAGCTGTTACCTTTAACTACTGGTAAAGCCATCTTAAACCACCTCCATGATTTTTTAGTAAGACTTTATATTAATCCAGCGGAAAAAGCAGAACCAACCCATTAAAGTTGGCCCTGCTGAATATATGCTCTCTACTACCTGATTTTACTTACAAATATTCTTCTATCTGCTCTTCAATCTCTTCTGCTGTTAAGTCATCACCTTTTAAATGAGCATCTTTTTCGCCATCAACAAAGAATAGAATAGACGGCAGTCCCATTACTTGATACCCCATAGCTAAGCGACGATTTCCTTTAATTTTTACCTTAGTAAACTTGATTTCATCTCCATACTCTTCTTCTAATTCTTCTACTTCCGGCATTAATTCTAAACAGCGGTCACAACCTTCACCCCAAAAGTCAACAAGTACAACTCCCTCTTCTTCCACTACTTCTTCTTCAAAATTTTCTTTATCAAGCTCGATCATTAGTTTAACCTCCTTTAATTATTTTTAGACTAATCTATTTATAAAATCTCCTCTACCTCATCAAGTTGAGGAGCTTCTAAACGATCTACAACCTCTCCATCACTAATTTTAAGTAATGATGGAACCTCAGTAATATCATATCTATTAGAAATCCTCATGTTTTTATAAGTATCAATCTTAACTAACTTAACTCCTTTATCCTCTAAATTGATACTTTCTAATTCATTTGTTACTTCCATACTATCCTCATTAGTTGGACTCCAGAAAGCAACGACTACATCCTCTTCAGCTTCTAAAACATTTTCCTGCCAGTATTCTTCTTCTTCAATATATCCTCCGGCTGCAGTAGCTGCAGTAGCACCATCAGCTGCTGCTGTAACTACCTGGCGTAGATATTTGTCTCTTACATCGCCAGCAGCAAAGATTCCATCCTTATCTGTTTCTAATGTTTCATCAACCTTAATGTACCCATTCTCCGTTAACTCTACTGTATCCTCTACAAAATCTGTACTTGGGACACGACCGATGAAGATAAATACTCCATCACACTCAAATTCACTCTTTGCTCCTGTCTTGATATTTTTAAGTACTACATTATCTACTAATCCATCTCCTTGCACTTTATCAACAGTTGAATTCCAGACAAACTCTATCTTATCATTATCATAAGCCCGCTCCTGATAAATCTTATCAGCATCCATAGTTCCTTCTTCATGGATAACAATTACAGTTACTTTGCTGGCAAATTTAGTTAAGTATAAAGCTTCTTCAATAGCTGAATTTCCATTACCAACAACTACTACTTCTAAATCAACAAAGAAGTCCGCATCACAGGTTGCACAGTAGGATACTCCCTGACCTCTAAACTCTTCTTCGCCTTCTACACCTAATCGTCTTGGTTCAGCTCCGGTAGATAAAATTATACTTTTGGCCTTGTACTCTGAACCATCTTTTGTCTTTACTGTTTTAATGAAGTTATCTGTATTTATTTCTACTACTTCACCTTTTTCTATCTCAGTACCAAATTCTGTAGCATGTTCCCTAAAGTTCTCCATCAACTCAGGAGCACTAGTATCAAGCACCCCAGGGTAATTCTCCATCTCTTCATAGCTTTTCGGTTGACCTCCAACATCACCTGTTTCTAAAAGTAGAGTATCTAACTTAGCACGTGAAGCATACATGCCTGCTGATAACCCAGCTGGTCCGCCGCCAACAATTAATACATCATATGAATCGCTCATTCTAATTCCCCCTTTAATTTTTAATGAATATAAGTTATAATAATTATACAATGTTGTAATCATGATTATAATTTAATCATGATTACTCAAATAAGAAAAGGAAAATGGAACTCAGTAGTAGGGAAGCTCATTTCCCTACTACTGAAATTTTCATTTTAATCTGTCAATTCTTTAGCACCTTGTTTTTCTTCTTCACGCAAGGCTTTTAGGATTGAAACCATAGCAAACAGTAGCACAATTGCAAATGGGAAGGCCGCTACAATGGAAGCCGTCTGTAACATTTGCAAACCGCCAGCTAACATTAATGCCAGTGCTAAACCAGCCTGGATAACTCCCCAAATAACTCTTCGTCTAGTGCTAGGATTAATATCTCCTTTAGAACTCATAATCCCAAGTACAAAAGTAGCAGAATCCGCTGAAGTAATAAAGAATGTAGATAACAGAAGCAGCGCTATAAAGGAAAATATAGTACCGATTGGGTAATGTTCCATAACCGAGAATAACATTGTAGATGTTGCCTGATTATCAACAATCTTACTGGCCACACCACTTCCTAAACTAGTTCCTAAAGTACCGAAGATACCAAACCAAACAACACCAACTAAAGTAGGAGCTAATAATACACCAGCTACAAATTCTTTAATAGTTCGGCCGCGAGAAATTCGGGCAATAAACGTACCTACAAATGGTGCCCAGGCAATCCACCAGGCCCAATAAAAGATTGTCCACCAGCCGTACCATTGTTTGCTTGTAACTCGCAAACTGTCTTGTACAATCGAGCCCAGGTAGGCGCCGACTCCAGTACTAATATTATTCAAAATCAGTACTGTCGGTCCAATAATCAAACCTACAACCATCAAAGTAGCTCCAATAGTTATATTTGCGTTAGATAACATTTTAATTCCTTTATCAATACCAGAAATAGCAGAAATCATAAATAACACAGTAATTACTACCATAATAATAATCTTTACCAGATCAGTCTGCGGAACTCCAAAGAGGAAATTCAAGCCACTGTTCATCTGCAAAGCCGCCATTCCAAGTGAAGTTGCTACCCCGGCAACAGTAGCAAATAAAGCTAAAATATCAACAAACTTTCCTATAGGTCCCGAAGCTTTTTCTTCCCCAATTAATGGAATAAAGACACTACTCATTAGAACTGGTTTATCTCTACGAAAGCGCATATAAGCCAGAGATAAGGCAAAAACTGCGTAAGCAGCCCACGGATGTAAACCCCAGTGGAAATAAGACTTTTTCAAGGCAAAGTCCATTGCTGCTCGGCTACCGCCTTCCATTCCTAACGGATTAACAAAGTGAGTTAAAGGTTCAGCAACCCCCCAAAAGACTAATCCAACTCCCATTCCTGCACTAAAGAGCATTGCAAACCAGGAAATAGTACTGTACTTTGGCTCTTCATCCGGTTTACCTAACTTTACATTTCCATACCTGCTGATTGCTAACCCAAGGGCATAAATTACAAACAAACTCATCGTAATTAGGTAAAACCAACCGAAATTCCCTACTAGAAAGTCAAATGCTGAATTGGCTATGCTCTTAAAACTAGCCTCTGCAAAAATTCCCCAGGCTACTATAATAAAAGTTACTACTACGGAAATATAGTAGACTGGATTACCTTCGTGATCTTGTTTCACAACTTTAGTTTCTTCTTCTGGTTTAGTTGACATTTTTCAGCCTCCTTTTTTTAAATTAAATACACCTATCCCACTTTCAAAGTGGGATAGGTGTATTTGTCTAAAGTTAAATTTCTACATCAAATACAGTCTGTTCATCAATACCTGTTTCAAGTGCATCTAAAGCTACTCCAACCCGGTGATAACGTAATTTCCACTGATCTTCTTCAGAATTAGATGGATCTCCTAATGGATAAGGAATAGAAACGGTCGGTACCATTCGATTTGCTCCTACAGATTGAGCAACAGGAATCAAATTAGCCATTTGCACAATGGTAATTCCAGCCTTTTCAATTTCTTTGGTTATCGTTGCACCGCAACGAGTACAAGTTCCTCATGTAGAAGTAAGTACTACTGCCTGAACTCCAGCCTCCTGAAGTTCTTCAACAATTTCTTCTCCCATCCGAGCAGCTTCTGCTTCTGTAGTTCCTGTTCCTACAGTAGCATAAAAGTAATCATCTAACTCTCCAATTCTACCCTCTTCTTCATACTTCCGCATTGCATCTAAGGGAAGTACACGATCAGGAACAGCATCAGCTGCAGCAGGATCATATCCAGCGTGAATAGTTCTAAAACCTTCCTCTTCTCTATTAGGAAGACTATCTAAATCGGAAATATCATATTTACCCCAACGAGTAGCAGAAGCAGACTGAATATTATCCGGATTACCAACAGGTACAATACCTCCAGAAGTAACTAAAGCAACTTTAGCTTCAGCTAAATCTTCAATTGGATCGGCAATTTCTACTCCTGGATTGTCCGGCATTGGTAACTCAGTCTCAAATTCTTCTCCATTTAACTTCTTAACCAGCATATCAACTGCTCGCTCAGCAGCAGGAGTCTCGTCTTCTAACCAGACTTGATGCCGCTTACCACGTGGGAAATATCCTTCTTCTTTAGCCGGCTGAAGTTCTTCACCAGCTAAAAGTTTATTTCCTAAATCAGCTATCTTCTTCATATCATCCCGCATTTTAGCTGCACTTGCACCACCAGGAAAGATGAAAATATCTTTTTGAAACATATCTACACCTGGATTTTCTTCATTCATACAGCTAATTACAGGAACATCAAACTTTTCTTTAACAGCTTTTCCTATAGTTCCACAGGCAGTTCCATATCTACCAGCCTGAAAAGCTGGGCCAGCAATAAAGATATCAAAATCAATATCTTCTAATGCTTCCAAAATAGTTGACACTGCATCTTCTTCATTAGATCCCATATAATTATCTCCACAGATAACTGTATGAGTTACTTCTGCATCTAATAGCTGATCCAATAAATTTGCCGGGCCAACTGTATCCTCTTCAATACTAGGCGGATAGTCTGCTTCTTCCTCTCCACCAATCTGTCCAAAGAACTGATTTATATAATGCACTGCTTTCTTACTCATTTTTGCACCCCCTTAATAACTTATTGATTAAAATTCTTCCATTGTCTTTGGAGACCAACCAATAATCTGGTCGCCGCAGAACATAGAGTTATTTTCCATAATAATTGAACCGTCTTCCTTTACGGAAGAACCAAGTTCATCATCGTCAGCCCAACCGCCGGCTAAACCGTCTCGAGCTAATGATTCTAGCTCTCCAATTACAGTATCCATAGGCGGCAGTTCAATTAGTGCTGATACATTTCCAGTAGATACAATAGCATCTGCATCGTCGCTTAATGCTACTAACGGCTGTGATTTACCGTCTCTACCAGTACATTCGTTAGTTAGCCCTACTGTATCTACACCTGCTGCTTCTAATTCTTCAAAGCATTTAATAAAGTCAGTATCTGGATTACCATAGCCTTCTTCAGTTAAAATAGCTCCATCAGCACCTAGAGATTTAGCAATCTGAGCTACAAAAGCAGCTGATCTTTCCTTTTCCTCCAGGTTAACATTTAAATTGGACATGATAACACCCAAGAAGTTAATTGATTCACCGTGCTGTTCATATAATTTCTTAATAGTCGGACAATTCTGAAAATCGTAAGTCGCCCATTTAGAAGAACACGGCATGAAACTTCCAGAAATCATTGCTCCATCTAAAATTTCATTAGGATGCATAAAAGTAGGAACTACATGATTCATATCCCAGCCGTATGTTAAATCATTATAGCCCATTTCTTCCATTTGAGACTGAGGCTGCATTACATAAACTACAGCTGGAAGTTCAGATGTCTTGTTATCCCGCTTAGTAATTGGGTCAAGATCAAATTCTTCTACATTGTCCTCCTCGGCTTCCAAATCCTTTACAGCAGTACCAAGATATTTAGCCAATCGATGAGTAGCCCATCTAATAGCGTGGTTCTTCTTCTGCTGTTCATGGCGTTCAAATTCTTCATTTGTATCTGCTACTAAGCAGATATTATTTAAGTCAGAGAAATAAGTATATTTAGCTCCTTCACCACTCATGTCGATTAAGCCGTCTCCGAAGCTACCCCAGTGTTTGCCAACCCCTAACACACTGCAGTTCTTCAAAGCTTTTGTCTTCCCACTGCCTACATCCTCTACATCATCTATCACACCAGGAAATACAGGACCATCTTCTTTATATCTAGGCTCTGCGGCTTCTTTAACCGGTACAATCCGCTTATCTTCCCCTGGGCGAGCAAATACTATATCAGCATCAGTAATATGGTCATCTTTCTTTACAACTTCCAATGCTTCTTCTTTATTAATTGTTAATACCCCATCGTCGTAAGAAGTTTCATTGCCAAACTGAACTTCTTCTACCGGGAAATTTTCTAATTCTAAACGCACTGCTAACTCCACCCCTTTCTTCCTAGTTTTAAGAACAGACACCAAAATCTTGATTCTGATGCCTGTTCTTTTTTTCACATTTCAAGTCTAAAAAACTAACTATCTTACGATAGTTATAATTTATTCTTAATCTAAAAATTGACAGTACTTTTCTCTATATTCTTTAGTCTCTTCTACGATATCATCAACATCTAGAACCATTTCCATCATGCTAATCTGATCTTCATAAACATCATCATCAATCTCATCTTTAATCTCTGGTTCTAGAATGTGATAAACTCTGAGTCCTAACTGGACCCCTGCCAATGGACCTGCAAAAGTTGGATCGCCATTAGTTACGGTTTCAGCAGCTAAGCCGGAAGCTTCAGCTTCAGCTCCGCCTAAAATTACAACTACATTTTCTTCACCGTGTTCTTCGGCGATTTCTTTAACTCGTTCTTGATTTTCCAGATCCATGGCGCCCGCAGCCGTTCACACAAAGCACTCAGTAGAACTAAATTCTACTTCGGCTCCAGTAGTTTCAATACATTCTTTAATTGCAGGGCCGGGGACGCCATCTCGATCTCCGATAATAACAACTTTTTTATCTTCTAACATTTTTCCACCCCCCCTTGCTATTTTCTAATCTGATTATAACATAATTTAGATTATTTTTCAACCACGATTATTAAATAACCATGGTTATTTAATAATCTTTCTTACGGTCTATATAACTCATATTCCCTCCCTAATCTAAAATAAAAAACCTACTAAATCCTGATAGAAGACAGGACTTAGTAGGTAAAAATTTAACTTAATCTTTTTATTCTCGTATCAAACTCTTTCTTTTCTATCTGATAGAGGCCGGTAGTCTGAATGTTATTATCTTCGACTAAATCTATAACTTCTCCTTCAGCAATAGACTTTAACTTAACTGCTAATCCACAGTCAGCATTGATTTCCGGCGGCACTGGAACCATCATTAAAGAGTCGGTTTTAGGCTTTAATAGTTCTTCGGCCTGTAAAGCATGGTGAGTTGAATCAAAGGACAGCAATTTATATTTTTCAACCAACATTATCACTCCTCCAGCTTTAAGCTAATTTAATCTTAGGCTCTTCCCCAGTAACTTCTCCTATTATCATTGCTTCAGAAACTCCAAGATCATAAAGTTCTAATAATAGATCCGAAGCATCTTCTGAAGGCACTGAAATTAAGAGGCCGCCTGAAGTCTGAGGATCAAATAAAATATCAACAGTAGTGTCCTCTACTTCAGAACTAACTTCAACTCCACCGCCAAAATGTGTTTTATTTTTATAGCCGCCCTCAGGCACCAATCCCATCTCTGCATATTCACGAGCTGAATCAAAATAAGGAATATCAGAACTTTCAACTGTAATTTCAACCCCGCTACCGGAAGCTAATTCCCAAACATGACCTAAAAGACCAAAACCAGTTATATCTGTACAAGCATTTACCTTGAACTTCTTTACAGCCTTTATTGGCTTATCATTTAAAGCAGCCATAGATTCAACGATTTCATCTCGTTCACTTTCCGAAGCCATATCGCCTTTAATTGCAGTAGCTATTATTCCAGTTCCAATCGGCTTAGTTAGTATAATCTGATCGCCCGGCTGCGCATTAGAATTAGCCAATAAATTTTCAGGTTTCACTATACCTGTAACCGACAGTCCATATTTGGGTTCATCATCTTCTACTGTATGGCCGCCAGCTAAAATAGCTTCTGCTTCAGCTACTTTATCAGCTCCGCCCTGTAAAATCTCCTGTAATATCTTCTTTTCTAGACAGGAAGGAAAACCAACAATATTCATAGCTAACCTAGGTTTAGCCCCCATTGCATAAATATCACTTAAAGCATTAGCCGCCGCAATCTGACCGTATAAATATGGTTCATTTACAACCGGCGTAAAAAAATCAACTGAATTAATAACTACCTGGTCCTCATTTAACTGATAAGCAATTGCATCATCAGATTCGTCTAAACCTACTAATAAATTTTCATCATCAGCTTCAAACTTAACTTGCTGCAGAACCTGCAGCAGAGCTCCAGGGCCCATTTTAGCTGCTCAACCTGATGTACTACTGTATTGAGTAAGTTTAACTTCTTCAGTCATTTATAACTCCTCCTTACTAGCTTTGAGC
>CAYFUT010000006.1:0-1734 GCA_964346395.1 uncultured Halobacteroidaceae bacterium | reverse complement strand
TTGAGTAAGTTTAACTTCTTCAGTCATTTATAACTCCTCCTTACTAGCTTTGAGCAAATAATTTTTATCACAGAAGCAATTTTAACGATAAGGTTATGGCTCACACCCAAAAATCATAACTCACAGCTAAGGAAAGTTTAAATATATGGCTATAGCTCAAAGTTCATAGCAAATACCTCACAACAATACATATTTTATCAAAAGAGACCAAATAAAAAAAGACCAACTTTAAAGTTGGCCCTAAATACCACGTTCTACATATTCTGTATGAAGTAACTTATGGGCTTTATGACTATTTGGCTCACCTAGAAATTCTTCATATAATTTTCGGATCTCCGGATTTTCATGGGACTTTCTCAACTTTTTATTTGCATCAATCTCATAAATAGCCTCCATTCTCTTTTCAACAACTTCTTCATTAGTGGGGAACGGCTGTCCTCCGCCGCCAATACATCCGCCAGGGCAGGCCATAAATTCTACAAAATGATATTCAACTCCATCTTCTATCATTTCCAGTATCTTACGGGCATTTCCTAAACCGTGAGTTACAGCTACTTTCAGTGTCATACCATCAATTTCTATCTCCGCATCTTTTATTCCTTCCATTCCGCGTACTTGAGTTAAATCTAATTCAGGTAGTTCTTCACCAGTAAGCTCTTCATAGGCAGTCCTAAGAGCTGCTTCCATTACTCCACTAGTAGAACCAAAAATATCTCCAGCTCCAGTTGAAGTACCCATTATTTTATCATGGTTTTCTTCTTCTAAATTAAGCATATCAATTCCTACTTCTTTAATCATCCGGCCTAATTCTCTAGTCGTTAATACAAAATCAACATCTCCATTCAGCTCCAGCCTACTGGCTTCAAACTTTTTAGCCGTGCAGGGCATGATTGAGACTACTACTAAATCTTCCGGCTGAATTCCTGCCTGATCTGCATAATAGGAATTAGCAACAGCTCCAAACATCTGCTGCGGTGATTTACAAGTCGATAGATGATCCAGATACTGTGGATAGAAATGTTCAATGAATTTAATCCAGCCCGGACTACAGGAAGTAAACATCGGCAACTGTTCATCATTTTTGATTCGGTTAATTAGTTCCGTTCCTTCTTCCATAATAGTTAAATCAGCAGCAAAATTAGTATCAAATACTTTATCAAACCCAAGTCTCCGCAAGGCATTTACCATCTGGCCAGTTGCAATAGTTCCAGGTTCTGCATCAAAAATCTCTGCTAAAGCAACTCGAACAGCAGGAGCAGTCTGGACTATTACATGTTTGGCTTCATCTTTTAAAACATTCCATAATTGATCATAGTGATAAACTTCATGTAAGGCTCCTGTAGGACAAGCGTGAATACACTGCCCGCAGTTAGTACATTCTACATTTCCCATTCCTTTATCTTCAAAAGTAGTAACAAAAGCATCCGGTCCACGGTTAGCCATCGTAAAAATACCTACCTCTTGAACTTCTTCACACTTTCTAATGCATCGACTGCAGGTAATACATTTATTTGGTTCCCGCACAATTGAAGGGCTTGACATATCTTTTTGATAACCTTTATCCCTAGCTGGTAGACGTACTTCACTAACACCTATATCTTGAGCTATTTCCCTTAATTCACAGCTATTATTCCGACTACAGGTTAAACAATTTAATCGACAGCTTATATCATGAGAAGCAATAATTAATTCAAATAAAGTTCGGCGAACCTTTCTTACCCGATTAGAATGTGT
>CAYFUT010000005.1:72248-73880 GCA_964346395.1 uncultured Halobacteroidaceae bacterium | reverse complement strand
CTCCTTTCCTCTTTCTCTTCACTATTATCTATCCGGTCAAATACATAGACATAAAGATCTAAAAACAATTTGTTGTGTTCTGGATCATTTACAACTCTTTTCCTAGCTTTTTTAAAATTAGATTCTTTATAGCCTACAAAAGCCTCTGTTCCATCACTCTCACCATATTTTTCTCTATATGCCTCTATAACTATTTTTTCTTTCCCCCACACCTTCAGCTGGGCATCTGCTTTCATTAATACTCTCTTCCCAAATATTTCTTTTAATTTGGGAAGCAAATATTTTTCAGCTCCTAGGTTAAGTTTTACATAACTATAGTTATCTCCTGGATTTTTCAATCTTCCAAAGGAAAGTTTATCTATACTTGCCCTTCCATAGTAATACTCTTCTCCTTCTTTTCTAGTTCCTACTATTGATTGAGGATATATTCTAGCTACATATTCAGCATCCTCATCATCTTTACGGGTTCCAATTCTATCTACCACAAACTCTTCCTCATACTTCTCATACAAATATTCTTTTATTTTCTTTCTTACAGATTCCTTATTATGTTGGCCTAATGTAGGATTCACAGACATAAATATTAAGACAGCAGGTACTAAGATAATTAATCCTATCAAAAATATCCCTAGATACATACTTGTTTTTTTCTGTTTCATCTTTTCTTACCTCCTTCAAAACTTAACTAGCAGCATTAATTTATACATTCATTCTTATCATTGTTTTAAAGTTCTTGAAGATATTTATTGATTTACATTTTAAATATTTATTAGAATAAAATGGAATTTAATTTTATTATAACATATGTTTTCGTAAATTAAAACTCTAATAATTGAAATTTTGGGCGATCTAATCCCGAACTCAGTCAAAGAATAATTTCTTATTCCCTGCTCACCTAAAAAAATCCCGAGCCGCAGTTGGCCTGAGCCTATTTTCTACCTGCAATCCTCTTTTTTCTTTCATCAAACAAAAAAACTGCCGGGCAGTAAACCCGACAGTAAAGAAGGATACTTCCTTATAATTAATTTAAAGCTTATAGTTAACAGAAAAAGCAAGTCCGGTTTTACTCGTTGCGTGAACTCCTACACTTAGCTGATCATCAATTTCATAGGTAGTGTTACCAAAGAAAAGAATTCCTGCCGAAGTATTAAAACCGGCTCCAACTTCATAATTAATCTTATCAGTGATTCCTCCCCCTTCTCCAATCCGAACTTTATCCCAATGTTTTCCGGCAAAAAACTCAAAAGTATTTTCTCTTTCTCCAATAGCGCTTTCAAAAGTCTCTACTTTAGCCATTGCTCCACCAATAACAATATTCTGGAGATCTTGATTGATATCCACCACTGCACTTCCCCCGAAATAATTAGGACCTAATAAACCAGTTATGGAATTAGTCTTAACTGCTCCGGCTGAACCAGAAGTCCCCATCACTACCACAAATGCCAAAAGTATAACTGTTATCTTTTTCATATTTTTACCCCCTATGAATTATTGTTAGCTGAAGTTGAACTTGAATCTTTCCGGTTTCCTTCCCAATCCATCTTTAACATAACAAATCTGAATGATATCTGTGCCTCATAGGCAAAAAATAAAACTTCATAATTTTATTCGTAGTAAAAACTAAATAAATTA
>CAYFUT010000005.1:62036-72148 GCA_964346395.1 uncultured Halobacteroidaceae bacterium | reverse complement strand
TAAATAAATTATTAATACTTTAAATAAAAATGCCGAGCCAACTGCCCGAAATAATATTATCCATTTTCAATTGTTAGTTTGATTTTGGCTCCTTAACCGGCATTATCGTTATTGTAACGGGGAAATTCAAAAACATAAATCCTATGCTGCCAGTGCTTCATCCGCCCCGCTTCTTTGTAAATTACTACTTTAGTTTCGAAAGTCAAATCTTGGGCAAAAACCCGGGGGAGTTTCGAAACCGTCGTCAACCCTTGATTTCATAGTGTTCAAATAGGTTAAGCAGTTCTTTCACCACTTCCTCATTGACTGCTCCAAACTGCCCTTTACCCCCGACTTTCGAAATCACCTATATTATGTTTTATTGATTAAACCAATTTTTCCTGCTCCCAATTGATTTTAATTTCTATCGCTTATCCGACTGCTGTAACTTCTCCTTTAAAATTAAAAAGAGCTAGCTCTTTTTAATAAAGAGGTTAGTTCGATAAACCAAAAATTAAGTTATAGCTAAACTATGGCGGCATTACGGCGAAAAGCTTCCAAAAAACTAAAAAACGCCGGGACTATTAACTCCCGACGAACTATTGATATAACTAAGATTATAATTGGTCGGGCTGCCCGGATTTGAACCGGGGACCCCTACACCCCCAGTGTAGTGCGCTACCAAACTGCGCCACAGCCCGTTATTATTTTGCTCAGTCCGACTACCAATATACCAAACTTCCGCGCACTTGTCAATAACTAATTCTAAAAGTTAAGCTCCGTACCTACTTCCGCCAATTCCACATTAATTCCTATTTTCTGCTGCAGTTTAAACACTGCTCTTTCTCCTGTACAGTGTAGGGGAATTACCCTTTCTACCTCTAAGTTGGCCAGATAATCCGCCACTTTATCAATTCTAGCCTCAGGAGCATTAATTAAATGCATCCCCCCGATAATAGTATTTATCGGCTTATCCGTTAACTGCTGGATATAGTCTAAAGTATTAACTACCCCTGCGTGAGTACAGCCCAACACTACTACTATTCCTGCTCTTGTTTCTAACATCAGCGCCTGATCATCCCGAAAATCATCAGCAATTAATTCCCCATTCCGCTTAACCCGATATTTATCAGGAACAACTTCCCAATCATTCTGTCGGGGCACCTCTCCAATCGCCTGCAGCTGATCATTTATCTCTGTTGGTACTGCTGTTGGAACAAAATTAGCTATCTCTTGTCGGCTAACTTCCAGACCTCTAAATTCAAGGCCCCCACTTCTTTTTGAATAGCGATCCACAAAGACTTCCGGATGAGCATATATCGCTACCTCCGGATTTTCCGCCAATATAACTGATAAGCCACCGCCGTGATCATAATGCCCGTGGCTTAAAATTACTCCCTCCAGTTGACTCAAATCAATTCCCAATTCGCGGGCATTCTTAGCTAGTACCAAACTCTGCCCTGTATCAAATAAATACTCCTCCGTACCTATTTTAATCCCGAACGAAAGACCGTGTTCAGCCAACAGTCCTTCTTTCCTTACTGTATTTTCCGCCGCAATCTTAATAGTAACTGACTCCATATTTAGTTCCTCCCTTACTCCTGTTGATCACATTCTGGACATACTTCCGGATCCCGCTTTCTACCTCTATTCCGACCCGGAGTAAAATCTCTACCGCATCTTTTGCACCGCGGACGAAAATCATAATCTCCCCCGTGAAACTTAAGGGACTTCCCTTCCGTTAAGGCTTCTGCTATTTTACGGTGCGCCGAAGTTAAAATCCGCTGGAATGTAGGCCGCGAAACCTCCATTCGATCCGCAGCTTCCTGTTGGGTTAAACCTTCTTTATCTTTTAAGCGTACTGCCTCAATTTCCTCCAAACTCAGCGTAACTTCCTTCAGCTCTCGCTTCGGTACTCCCGCTGGTTTAAAAAATTTAACTTTCGGTATCTTTTCAATTCTTCTTTGTTTAGGTGGTCGACTCATATTATCAACTCCATTTAAAGTCTCTTTCTTATCTATTATTATATAATGTTAGCTAATTGATTGCAAAAAAATTCCCTATCTTTTTATCTCCAAAAAAAGAAAAAAATTATTTCAAAAATATCAAAACCAACCAGAATGATATTTTCACCCAACTTTTCATTCCAACTTATCTGGAATAAAATAAATAAAAAAACTTTCCTGTAGATAAAATATCATCCTAGACTGGTTTTATAAGGGCTCAGACTCAATCTCAAACTCCAAATCAATATTGATAATACTCTATTTTAAATTACTAAAATTTAGTTAAAGCTAACACCTATGATTTATTACCTTAAACTTAACCAGGCAGGTGGGTATTTTCACCTGACATAAAAACTTTTTTGTTCGCGATTATGGAATTCCAGATAAGCTGAAATCGATTAAAAAAGAACCTTTTTTATTTCAGCTTATCTGGAATGAAATGAACAAAAAAGTTTTCCCGAAGGTAAAATACCATCCTAGTCGGTTGGTTAAAACTTATACTTTATATTTAAAACTTTTCAAAGTCATCCTCATTGAAATTCTGCTCCATGCTGTCCTCTAAATCATTCAGACCTTGCTCCTGTCCTCCATTTGTCTGTTGCTTATCTTCCTGCTGCGACTGCTGATTCTGCTGTTGTTGAGTCTGCTGCGACTGCTGCTGCAGCTTATTCTGCTGCGCCCGAAGCTGTCCTCTAGTATCTTGATTATTTAGTTTAAACTGGCGGACAACTTCTGCCATTTCCTTAGCTTCTGAGTTCAGTGATTCACTAGCACTGGCAATCTCTTCTACCATCGAAGCATTCTGCTGGGTAGTCTGGTCTAACTCTTCTACTGCCCCCTGCATCTGATTAGTTGCTGACGACTGTTCTTCCATAGCCGAGGCAACCTCCGAAACTTCCTGCGATACCTGCCGGCTGTTCTTAATAATTTCTTCTAATGCTTCACCTGTTTCCGCAACCAATTCATTTCCTTCTTCAATTTGGTCAATAATTTCAGTAATTAAATCTTCAATTTCTTCCGCTGAATCAGCTGCCTGACTGGCTAAATTTCTGACTTCTGCTGCCACTACCGCAAATCCTTTGCCGTGCTCTCCCGCTCGAGCAGCTTCTACCGCTGCATTCAAGGCAAGCAAGTTAGTCTGGAAGGCAATATCATTGACCGTAGTAATGATTTCAGCAATCTTTTCACTACTTTCCGTCATTTCCTCCATCGAATCCATTGTTTCATCTACTACTTCTGCTCCCTCATTAACTGCTTCCATTGTCTCATCAGCTACATCATCCGCTTCTTCCGAACTCTCGGCTATTTCCTTAATGGAAGAATTAATTTCCTCAATTGTCGCCGACACTTCTTCCAGGGAAGAAGACTGTTCTTGTGTTCGCTGCGATAAATCCTGATTGCCCTCTGATATTTCACTGGCTCCATTAGTTACATTCAAAGCCGCTTGCTTTACCTGCTGTAAGACATTACTCAACTTATCAATAGTCTCATTTAAATCATTGGCCATCTGACCCAATTCATCATTGCTAGTTACCTCTACTTTATTACTAAAGTCATTGTTAGCCACTGAAGCTAAAACATCCTGCACTCGTTTAACCGGATTAACTACAAGTCCTCTAATCAATAATGTTCCTAAAATAACTGCCACTATCACTGAAATAACTACTATAATAATTACTTCCCACTTTAATTTATCCGCTGCTGCTAAAATTTCATCTTCATCCATTTCTACTAACATGGCCCAATGTTGGCCCTGGATATCAATCGGAGTATAAGCACTCAACACCTCATTTTCCTCATGATTCTCTCCGATTTCCACTCCTGTTTGTCCATTAACTGCTTTTTCTGCCATTTCTGTTTTTATTTTTCGTTTTAAAATAGTACCCTGCTCAGTAAACCGGGAATCAGACCTCATTAAATAATCACTGCCGATAATATAACTTTCGCCGCTCTCGCCCATGCCTACATCCATAGTCATGAATTCATTAATTTCATTAATCGGAATCTGCAGCGCCACAACCCCCAGCACCTGATTATTCTCATTCTTTACCGGTGCTGCAATAAAGGAAGCGGGTTCTCCACTGGGTTCATACTGTTGAAAATCAGTCAAAGTTGCTTTCTTTTTCCCCTGGCGATAAGCTTTAGCCAAGGCCGAATCTTGATAAGGACCAGTTTCCAAGTTGGTCCCAAAATCAGCCTCCTGTTCCACCGAATAGACTATATTTCCAGCATTATTAATTAAAAACAAGTCATAATAACCGTAATTCTTTTCATAAAACTCTAATTGATTATCAACTTCCTCATACAAATTTTGATATTCTTGACTGTTAACTCCCGACTGGTAGGCTTCCGTAAATGGATTTAAATTATCCGTTACCACCGGCAGCTCAGATAGAACTTTTACATCTTCCTGGGCAGATTTGAAATAATTCTGCAGGCGCTCTTTCTTTAGTTCTCTAACTGCTGTCAATTCTTGTTTCGCCTTCTTATTTAAGGCAGTTGAGGCTTCTTTAAAACTCAAATAACCCGTAACTCCTAATCCAATAAGAATAATTATTACAAACGCTGAAGTCAACTTGGTTCCTACATTCCAATTTTTAATATTTAATTTCTCCCACATTTTTACTTGCCCTCCTATCTATTTATTCAAATAATGTATAACTTTTTCTGCCACTTCCTCTAGACCAACTACTTCGCGAGCGGCATCTAATTCAATAGCCTTCTTGGGCATACCAAAAATAGCAGCCGTTTCTTTATTTTGGGCCAACGTATAACCCCCTGCTTCTTTAATCTTCTTTAAGCCGCGGGCTCCATCTTCCCCCATGCCGGTCAGCAGTACTCCAATAGCATTTTGGCCTGCTGTTTCTGCCAGCGAATTGAAAGTGACATCTACCGCCGGCCGCTGGTGATTGACCTTAGGTTCTTGATTTAAATCCACCTGTAGGGAAGTTCCCCTTTGCTTTACTGTTAAATGATAACCTCCTGGTACTACCAGTGCCTGACCAGATTTTACTTGCGCACCTGATTCTGCTTCCTTAACTGTAACCTCACTTACGTGGTCTAAAGTATTAGCAAACGAACTAGTAAACCCCGCCGGCATATGCTGGACAATAATAATTCCCGGAGCATTAGAGGGAAAAGCAGGAATTATCTGCTTCACCGTTTTAACTCCACCGGTCGAAGCTCCAATTCCAATCACCTTATGGGCAGAGCTTTTCTGCAACTTAGTCGTTTTTGCTTTAGTAGTTCGCGACGGCTTACTATAATTCTTTATCTGTTTTGGTTTAATCCCCGCTGCTATCTTTACCTTCCGCACCACCTCCCGGCTGAACTGTTCGCGCTTGTTCTCCTGGGATAAATCCGGCTTAGCCACAAAGTCCACCGCTCCCAATTCTAGAGCCTGCATTGTTGCTTGGCTCCCTTTTTGAGTCAAACTGCTGATCATTACTACCGGCAGCGGAAAGCTGCTCATTAACCGGCGGAGAAAATCCAGTCCACTCATTTTAGGCATCTCTATATCCAGAGTTAATACATCCGGCCGCAGTTTTTTTATCTTTTCCACTGCTTGATAGGGGTCACCGGCACTGCCTACTACTTTCATTCCTTCCGCTTGATTTAATATATTAGTCAGCAACTTCCTAACTACTGCTGAATCATCGACCACTAATACTTCTAGCTGGTTCATGATAAAACTCCTTATCCTCTATGATAATTTTTGATAGGTGGTTTTATCAACTGACTGCCACCTGTTAGTATTCTGCTCTCTTTGTTTAATTGATTCTGAATGCCCCAAAAACAAATACCCCTTCTGTTTAAGATGCCGGTGAAAATGCTGTAAAATTTTCTGGCGCGTCTGGGGAGTAAAATAAATAAACACATTACGGCAGAAAATAAAATCTAACGGGGATTTAATCGGGTAACTACTTTTAGGATTTAAATTTATCCGCTTAAAAACAACTAAATCTTTTAATTCCGGCTTTACTTTAAATAAACTGCCTGCCTCAGTAGTTCTTAACTTAAAGTATTTTTTTAACTGGCGATATGGAATCCGCTGCACCTGCTTATCTCTATAAATGCCATCCTGAGCCGTCTGTAAAGCCTCAGTATTAATGTCACTGGCCAAAATCTTTATATCCCAGCGGTCAGTATCAAAATAATCTTTTAATTCAATTGCCAGACTATACGGCTCTTCCCCCGTAGAACAGCCGGCACTCCAGACTCGAATCTGCTTTGTTTCTTTCTTCCGCTCAATTTCAGGAAATACAGTCTGCCGTAAAAAATCAAAGTGATATTCTTCGCGAAAAAACTTAGTTACATTAGTGGTTAGTGTGTTGTAGAGTTCTACTAATTCATCTTCATTGTTTTTTAAATAATTGCAATACTCATCAAAATCAGCTAATCCCAACTTTCGAATCCGCTTCGATAAGCGGGAATTAACCATTGCCTTCTTTTTTTCCGGCAGATGAACTCCAATTGCATCAAACACTAGATCACTGATTCGTTTAAATACCTGATCACTAATCTGATAATTGCTCATACCTGTTGATTTATTCTTCTTCCTCCTTATTCTCCAGATTTAAATCACTCTGGTCTAACTGATGTACAGCTCTAAATTCCTTAAAAGAAAGTAGTTCTTCCAATTCCAATAATATAACCAACCGCTCATCAAGCTGCGCCATTCCTTTGATAAATTGAGTATTGATCTCAGCACTAAATTCCAGCGTCTCCTGGATATCATCTTGAGAAAAACTGACAATATCCGAGACATGGTCCACAATAATGCCTACCGTTTTATCCTTAATTTCAATCACAATAATTACTGTAAAACTATCGTATTCAGTTAAATTCAAATTAAATTTACGCCGCAGATCAATAATCGGAATTACTTTCCCCCGAAAATTCAAAACTCCTTTAATTACTTCCGGCGCATTCGGCAATTTAGTGGGGTCTTGATAGCGGATGATCTCTTGTACCTTCAGCACATCAATTCCATATTCCTCGGTATCGACTTCAAAGGTCACATACTGATTCTCCGCCGAAATATTAGTCAACTGCTGGTTTAAAATATTCATCGTATTGTCCTGAACTTCTTCATCTTTCTGCTGAGCTTTCATCTTCTGCTCCTGCATCCTCTGCATACCGTTATTTTCCATTTTATCACCTCCCTCTTTTTTCATCGTTTTTGCTTTTTACTTATCATTTTTCATTCTCCATTTTCCATTCTTCATTCTCTATTCTCCATTCTTCATTCTCCATTTATTTAACTGCCATATTGATAATCGTGGGAATATCTAAAATCATAGCTACGCTCCCATCGCCTAAAATAGTAGCTCCTGACATCCCCTCTACATACGTATAATTATCCTCTAAACTCTTAATTACCGCCTGCTGCTGGCCCAATATTTCATCAACTAGCAGACAGACTTTTTCTTCTTCCTCCTGAACCACAATTACAATTCCTTCCGTAGGATCTGTTACTTCAGATTCTAAATCCAGCACTTGATATAACCTAGCTAAAGTTATATACTCATTTCTGATCTGAACTATTTCCCCTTTACCCTCAACTGATTTTAACTGACGTGCAAAAGGCTGAGTAAACTCAATAATAGAATTAAGCGGAATAATAAACTTTTCTTTCCCAATCCGGATCTTCATCCCGTCAATAATTGCTAAGGTTAACGGTAATTTGAGGCGGAAAGTAGTTCCCTGATCGGGTTCTGTCTCAATATTGACCGAGCCCCGCAGTCTTTCAATATTACTCTTGACTACATCCATACCTACTCCCCGGCCGGAAGTTTCCGTCACTTCTTCATTAGTCGAAAAGCCGGGTTCGAAAATTAACTGATAAATCTCTTGCTCGCTAAGATCTGCTCCTTCCGCAATCACTCCTCTATCTACTGCCGTGGCCAAAATTTTATCCTTGTCAAGACCGCGGCCGTCATCTGCTATTTCAATTATAATATTCCCTTCTTTATGGTAGGCAGTAAGAACTATTTCTCCCGTTTTTTCTTTACCTTTTTCCGCCCTTACTTCCGGTTTTTCTATTCCGTGGTCTACCGAATTTCTAATCATATGTTTTAGCGGATCAGTTATTTCTTCAATCACCGTCTTATCGAGTTCTGTTTCTTTTCCTTTAATATTTAAGTCAATCTCTTTCCCCTGCTCTTGAGCCAAATCTCTAACCAGCCGCCGAAAGCGGACAAAGGTGCTGCCGATCGGTACCATTCTAGTATTCATAATTTCTTCCTGTAAACTTCTAATCTTCTTATCTACATCTTCAAAAGCAGTTACCAGTTCGGTATCAGAATCATCATACTTGTTAAAAACTAATTCTTTTACCTTAGACTGGCTAATTACCAGTTCCGACATTACATTCATCAGCTGCTCTAGCTTATCAGTTTCTACTTTGATCGTACTCTTTTCTTTAACCTGTCTGCTTTTCTGCTGTTTCTGCACTACTTCCTGCACCTGCTCCTGACTAACTTTTCCTTCTCTAACCAAAATTTCTCCTAACCGCTGTTGGCGGGATAAAGCTTCCTCTATATCTTCTTCTTCTAAAATACCCCGCTCTACCAAAATTTCTCCGGTTAACTTATCAGCTAAAGTAACATCCAGCCCCGCTTCAAACTGATCAGTAATATCCTCAATTTCCACTTCATTATCCATTTCCACAAATACAAATACATCACTGATTTTCTCCTTCAGTTTAGCTGTTTTAATCAGCAGCGTCAAGGTTAAAAAACATTTCTCCGGTTCCAAATCATAAATTTCAGGAATTCTAGTTAAATTAATATTCTCATCTATAATCTCACTAAACTCTTCTAATTCTTCAATTAATAATAAAGGACGAGTTCCCGTCTGAAATAAATTTTCATTAAACTCCAATCTAACTCGATAAACACGTTCCTGTTGGTCTGTCTCCGCTTCTTCTGCTTCCGACTGAATTTCTTCTTCATCTAAATAATACTTTAAGCCGCCGGCAATATCTTTAACCTTTCCTTCCGGCACTTGATAATCGGAATCAGTCACCTCAGTTACCATCCCTGCAACCAGATCGCGAGCTTCTAAAAGTAAATTAATAAGGCGAGAATCAATCTTTAATTGATTGCTGCGCACTTTATCCAATACATTTTCCGCATGGTGGACAAAATCAGCAATCTTGGTCAGCCCAGTTAAGCTAGCACTCCCTTTTAGTGTGTGCATTGCTCGAAAAATTTCATTTATCAACTCGTGGTCACGCGGATTATCCTCTAACTCCAATAAGTTATTTTCCAAATCAGCCAGAATTTCTTCCGCTTCCTCTATAAATACCTGTTCTAAATTATCCCCAGACATATTCTTTCCTCCTTCCCTACTTCACAAATTTAGCCACTACATCAAGCAGCTGCTGCGGTTCAAAGGGCTTTACTAACCAGCCGGCAGCGCCTGCCTTTTTTCCTTTTTCTTTCATCTGGTCTTGTGATTCAGTGGTTAATACCAAAATGGGAATAAACTTAAATTTACTATCTTCTTTCACTGCTTCAATAAATTCAATGCCATCCATCCGTGGCATATTAATGTCAGTGATAATCATTTCCGGCCGCTCCTGACGAGAACTATTATCTTTTAACTTTTCCAGCCCGTCCTCGCCGTCTTCCGCTGTTAATACTTCATAATCTTCTTTCGTTAAAGTATACTCCACTGAAGACCGAATTGTTTTAGAATCATCTACAATCATTATTTTCTTACTCATTTTCCTGCCCTCCCATTAATAACTCTTTTACCCCGGCTGCTTCCAATATTTCTGCTCCTTCCGCAGTAATATCAGTTAGCTGGACTCTAAACTCCTCCCGAAAAGTGGTTTTTTCCAGAGATAATAATAACTGAACTCCCGCCGCATCAATTTCCTGCACCTGACTTCCGTCCAGAGTTAAATCTTCTTTATCCGCTGATGATTCCAAAATTTCTTCCCGCAGAGAAGCAACATTATAAATAGTCAATTCTTCCGGTAAGGTTAACTCCTGCATACCCATCCCTCCCTAAGCAAAACTAGGATTCTCCTCCAAGATATTAGCTTTACATCGCCTCGTAGATATTAGTTTTACTTTACTTACGTTACGGCTGAATCACTTTAATTAAAGGACTGAT
>CAYFUT010000005.1:5346-61936 GCA_964346395.1 uncultured Halobacteroidaceae bacterium | reverse complement strand
AAACTTTAAAACATAGTTAATTCTCCCCCTTCGCTGCCGGCATCAACCTCAAAGTCAGTCACTTCCTCATTAGCTGTCTTCCGCTCTAAATAACTGCTGAATTTATCTTCTAACTCCTGTAATCGGGAATTATTAAACTCCCACTCCTCTATGCCCCGCTTCTCTAAATAATCCTGTTTAATACTTTCTGCTTCTTCCTCTAGGCTAGTTAACTTACTAATAAACTTCTCTCCCCTGGCCTTTAAATGATACACTTCCTCTATTTCTTGATTCACCTGCAGAATATCATCAATCAACTGGGCAATTGAATGATACAAACCTTGAATAGCCTCTTTAATTAATTGCTTAGTCATTAACAATTTCTGCTCTGACTCTTCAATAATCTGCCGCGAATCATTAATCTGCTTCTTATCACGGCGGGAAAGAGCTATAAATTGATCATAATCCGCAGCTAATTCTTCTCGCAACTTTTTATATAAATCTTCATTTTCCTGACTAGCAGTAATAAACTTCTCAATAGCTTCTTCAATATTGCGCACAAACGATTGGTCATCCGATTTCATCCGGGCAAATTCAATTTTAGCTAATACCTCTAATTTTTGAAATTGATCAGCAACCTTATCAATTTCAGAAAATTCTTCTTCTAAATTATCCATTTGCGTATAAAACCGATCTTGGTTTTTAATTATCTGTTCATATTTACCGCCTAAAACTTCTAATTCTTCAATTAACTGCGGAACAAAATCAATTAACTGACTATAAATCAAATCCACGCTGCTTTTCCCCGACTGCTCTTGACTCGGTTGACCAGCAAAAAAATCAAAAACCTGCGTCCCTTCCTCGTCCACTTCCTGTAAACTAGTTTCCATTTGGTCAAATTTATCCTGAATTTTAAATAAGGAGTCATCTAATTGATTTAAAATATTGTTCATCAGTTTCTGCCCGAGGTGAGAAACATCGGTAATGAAAGACAACATATTTAAATTCTGGTCGACATCCTGCTCCCCCAGCTCTAAATTATCAATTTCCTGCTGTAAGGAAGTAATAATTTCACTTAAATTTTCTATATTCTGGCGGATAATATCTTGATTCTGCAGCAGTACAATAATATCATAAATAGGTTCTACAGCAGTCTGAATATGGTTCATAAAATCACGCAAAATATCGGCCACCGTCTGCAGCGAATCTAGAACCTCCGTAAATATTTTTTCAATTTCACCTCTATATTCAGTAGAAATTTTTTCTTCAATAGCAATTAAATCTTCTAGTTCAGCCGTAAATTCATCATACCAGGTCTGCAGACCCTGGAGTTCACTTTCTACTTGTCCATATTTCTCTTTTAGTTGATTAGATAAGCTGTTAATTTCATCGGAAATTACCCGAAAAGCTGCACCTTCTTTATCTTTTTTAACTGAAAAAATTACTGCATTAATAGATAAATTCTCTAAATTACGGAGAACCTGATTCAATTGGTCAACCATCTGCAGAATTTGGGCAAATTCTGCTTCCTCCTGGCTGTCATCTTGTACAAATCCTGCTAACAACTGTGAAATATCTTCGCGGGCCGATAAGGCTTCATACACCTGGTCAATTCTTTTCTGTAAATTATTTAGCACTTCTGCTATCTGAGCTTCCTTTGCCGCCTCGATTTGCTGCGAGTTACTACCAGCATTTGCAGTCTGCGAAGTATCTGTAAAATAATCAATTAACAGCTCAGTTTCTTCAATAGTATCATCTATTTCCTGTTCAATTTCCGGTAATCTATTGGAAATAAGGCCGTAAAATTCTTCTGTAGTAGCTATCATTTCCTCTAACTTCTGTAGTTCTGGATTTAAATTAAATTCTAACTTATTTTTCATTTTCTTCACCTCACTTTCTAGAACAACTGCCCGCTTAACTCTCCTGCCTTACTTATCATTTAATAAAAGTATTAAATTAGTGATTTAATCAAACTATGTAAGATATGTGAATAACTAAATAAACTCATAATAGAAACTATTACTAAATAATGGAATAAATAACAGACTGACAGCAGTCTGCTATCAGTCCTCAAGTTTACTCTACTCCCTCAATATCTAAGACCTTATTTAAATGAATCATCGAAAACATCTTCCGTACATAATCACTAGAAACGTTAACTATCTTTAATTTACCACCTTTTTCCTTCAACCGTTTATGCAGTAATAGTAATTTCCCTAAACCAGAACTATCTACATTATCTACATTAGTAAAATCAACTACAATTTCAGTAAATTCCTCTTCAATCAGCTCCAATAATCTTTCTTTTATTTCCTGTGAATTAGTAATATCAATTTTCCCTTCCGGAATCGCAATTGCTTTCTGCTGGCTTTCTTCCTTAATTTTCATTGATTATCAACCTCCCCTAAAAATAACTGTATAAAGTTCTAATCTAGGTTATTCTACAAATGGTTATTCTACAAAATTCAAGTTATTCCTCCCTGCTTCCTAAAAAACATTTAGCAAATGTTTAAAAAAAGATGTTTTTTGTTTTATTATTCTTCATCCTGATTAAATAGGTAACTTTCCCCTCCCCTTTCAGTTCCTTTTAACTCTTTTAAATACTGCTTTTCCTGCTGTTTTACTTCCGCTAACGGCTTAGCCATTTCAATCCGCCGGAGATAAACCGAAAAGTCATCCGGGAAAAAATAAATTTTCCTCCCTTCTTCTCCCCCAGTATCCCGGGCCAATATCGGAATCCCCTCCTTCTTGAGATAAGAAACCGCAAACTCTACATTAGAGTAAGCTACTTGCCCAGAGCCCTGATTCAGCACTTTCCCGCCGCCAAATACCTTTGCTTCTAACCGACTCCGATTTGCTCCTGCTTTCATCAATTCATTAATCAACAGCTCCATAGCATGAATCCCATACCTGGCATCAGAATTAGTCAGCATTTCTTCCGGCCGGGCACTGTTGGAGAGCATGATATGATTAATCCCTGCTATTTTATTCCATTTATCCCGCATACAGACCGCTACACAAGAGCCCAATAAAGTACTGAGTACCACTTCTGTATCATCAGTAACGTAATATTCCCCGGCATATACCTCATACACAGTCCGCTGAAACTTTTTATTAAAAGATTTATTCATCTTTTCACTCCTCATCAGTGACAATTCAATTTGCTATTAGAGATAAGGTATCTTACAATAAAACTACATCTAATTAATTATCAATCTTCTGGAGGAAAAAAAATGATTAAAGACAGTGCTCTCACTAATCAATTGTTTGTGGTATTAACTTTACCCGAAAAAGATATTTCTCCGTTAAGCCAATTACAAGAAAAAGTAGCTGCTGCCTATAATTTATTTCCTGATGGGCAATATCCAGAACTGCATATTACTTTAGATAAAGTTCAAATTGAAGGGGTTCAAACCGCAACCCAAACCATTCGCAAGATTGCCGCTAATACCCAGCAGGTTAAAATCGAGATTGATGATTTTACCTGTTTTGACAATAATTTTTTAGTTCTTAACATAGCAGAAACTGATTCTCTCCTTACTGTCAGTAATACCTTACACAATAAACTAAGGTCACGACAGCTTTCTACTATTTATAACTATCAAGACTGGCAGTTCCATATTACATTAATCAGTGATTTATTAAGCGATAAATCTATACCTCAAGTTGATTTCAATAAAATGTGCTCGCTTTTAGAGGGCATCAACCATCCCTTAACTACTCACGCCCAAAACATAGAACTATGGCGCCCCACTCTTGACCCCGAAGCAAAAGTGATTACTTCCTATTCACTAGAATAAAAACCCCCCTTAGCTCACGAAGGGGGGTAAAACCTATTCTTCTTTCCATAACCCATGGACATTACAATATTCGCGAGCTTTAACAATCTCATCTTTGTCCACAGCAAACTCTGCCTTCGGCTCAGCTCCTGGTTCTAACTCTTGCCGGAGTACTTTGTCTTCAGTTAGCACCTCAATAAATTCAATATAATGTTCATCTTCCATCGGATGCAGCGTGGTACCAACTACAACCTCTACTCCACCGGCAGTTTCTTTAATTACCGGCACGTGTTTTTCATTAGCAGCATCTTCAGTCTGTTCTTCTAATTTAGTCATTTCTTCCCCACAGCAGACTAACGCCGGCTGACCAGCATGCAGCACCTCAATTACATTTCCACAAATCTCACACTTATAAACATCCCCAACTTCAATACTCATTAGCTAATCTCCTCCTTTATTTGTTCAGTAATATCATCTAATTTATCTTCACCAGGCACATACTGCACCTGGATCTGATCTAAAAGATCAAACCCACAATCTTCAGCTAAAATTTCAGCTACTTGTCCAACACTTTGACCGCCCCAACCATAAGAACCAAACGCCAATCCAGTTCTATCTTTAGGAGCTAACCCTTTTAGATAAGTTAAAAAGGAAGCCACAGTGGGTAACATATTATTATTCAGCGTCGGCGAGCCTACACAAATATACTTAGCAGTCAATACTTCCGTCATAATATCCGAGATATGATTTACTTCTAAATTCTTTAAGCTGACATTAACTCCTTTTTTCTCAAACCCAGAAGCTATAGCATAAGCTAACTTTTTAGTTGATTTCCACATTGTATCATAAATAACCAGCGCTTCTTCATCTGCTTCATTGGCAGACCATTTTTTATACTTGTCAATGATTTCCGTTAAATGAGACTGCCAGACCACGCCGTGAGAAGGAGCAATCATCTCAATGTCCAAGTCAGCTACTCCCGATAAAGCCTTCTGCACCTGCTGGCTGTAAGGCAGAACAATATTAGCATAGTATTTTTGGGCTTCTTCCATGACTATATCCAAATCATAATCATCAGCAAATCGTTCTGAAGACGCTAAATGTTGGCCAAAAGCATCATTAGAAAATAGTATCTTTTCTTCCGGCAGATAGGTAACCATATTATCCGGCCAGTGGACCATCGGAGTCAGTACAAAATCTAAACTTTTGGTTCCTAAGTCCAAACTATTTCCGGGTGTTGCCACTTCAAAATCCCAATCATCAGTTTGATAATGCTGGGCTAAACCTTCCTTGCCCTTCGGCGAAGTAACTACCGTAGCTCCCTCAGTTTCCTCTATCAGGTTCGGTAATCCGCCCGAATGATCCATTTCCACATGATTAGAAACAATATAATCAATTTCTTCCGGGGCTATCACCTGAGAAATCCGGTCAATCATCTCCTCATATAGATAATGTTTTACTGTATCAATTAAAGTTACCTGGTCATCAATAATCAAATAAGCATTATACGTAGAACCGCGCCCGGTAGAATAACCGTGAAAATTGCGCAAGTCCCAATCAATACCACCTACCCAATAAACATCTTCCATCAATTTTACCGGTTCCATAATTGGCCTCCTTATTTTATAATCTTATACTGCTCTATTTATAGTATTAAAGATTAATAATTATTATTCCTGCTTATAAAAAGAAAAATAAATATTTTTTTATTTACTGTTCATTATTAGCTAGCTGAAGGCCATCAGAAATCAATATTCTTTCTAGCCACTGCACTCCATAATCAGCAATCAAAGCCAAAAAAGCAGTCGGCAGCGCCCCAGAAAGCATTATTTTAGGCTGTAAAAAACTAATTCCGGTAAAAATCTGCTCTCCAAGCCCCCCTGCTCCTACCAAAGTTCCCAGGGCAGCAGTACCAATATTAATTACCATCGCCAACCTAAATCCTGTTAAAATTACCCGTAGTGCATTTGGTAACTCTACCTCCAGTAAAATCTGTAAGGGAGTCAAACCCATTCCCCGGGCAGCATCAATTAGGTCATCCCCCACTGCTTCCAAACCGGCTAATGTATTTCTCGCTATAGGCAGCACCGTATAAATAGTCAAAGCCAAAATTGCCGGCCTTCGTCCTATTCCCAAAAAACTCATAGCCAGGGCCAACACTGCTAGGGAAGGAATAGTTTGGCCTAAACCAACGATATACATCACTACTCCCTGATACTGGTTTAACTGAGGCCGGCTAAACAAAATCCCGACAGTTAAACCCAAACTAGTAGCTATTACTAAAGAACTGCTGACTAAAATTAAGTGCTGTTTAAGCAACCGAACAATCTGCTGCCAATTGTTTAGAAAATATTTATCCAGATCACTTAGCAAAGAATAAATTAGCAATAATCCCAAAAACCCCAGCAGCACCCGCCGATAAATCCGTGCTCCTCGCTTATTCATGCTTTTGCTCCTTTCTAACTCCGGTCGGAGTCACCAAATACTCTACACCATACAGCAGGGCTTCTACCACAATTGCCAATAAAGATACCAGCAGAGCTCCCGCCAAAATCTGTTCTTTATAAACCTGCTGAATTCCCCGCTGGATAAACTCTCCTAAACCACCTGCTCCTACATAAACCGCTAAGGTTACTATTCCAATATTCATTACTACCGCAATCCGCAGCCCAGCAATAATTACCGGCAAAGCCAGCGGGATTTCTATTTCCCACAGCCGCTTACTGGCTGATAGCCCCATTCCCCGGGCTGCTTCAACTATAGACGGATCAATATTCTTTATTGCTGTATATGTATTTCTGATAATTGGTAGTTGAGAATACAAAACTAAAGCAACTATAACTGGTACTTTCCCTAATCCTAAATTAAACACTGATAACAAAGGCAGCATAATCCCAAACAAAGCAATGCTGGGAATAGTCATTATTATATTTGCTATATTGAGAACTACCGGTGCTAAGTCTTCTTTCGCTGTTATTAAAATTCCCAGCGAAACTCCTATCACTACCGCTACTGCTGAAGAAACCAAGACTAAAAACAAATGTTCTCCCGTTAAAAATAATGCTTTTCTCCAATTGGTGAGCAAAAATTCAATCATTGTGTTGACTCCTTAGCTACTTGGTAATTAGCCTGTAAATAAGCCTGAATATCATCAAAATCAATAGTTCCTACCAATTTATCATCTTCATCTACAACATACAAAGTAGTCACTTCATTGGACACCATTGCTGTTAACGCTTCCTGCAGCGTATCCTCATAATATAAAACTGTATATAAGTCTCGAATATAAGGTTTGATTTTTTCTGCTCCCGTTCTTACTGCTGATTCCAATTCTTCTCTACTGACATAACCTAAAGGTTCTTTTTGCGGTGCACAAATTAATAAATAATCTTGGCGGTGTTTAGTTAGCCATTTTAGCGCTTCATTAATTGCTAAATCTTCATATTTATATGCTACGTCTCCCATGGCTTCTTTCACTCGAATTAAGCTTAAGGCTTTCATTGCTCGTTCAGTACCAACAAAATCACGGACAAAGTCATCTGCCGGCTGCATCAGAATTTCCTCTGGGGTAGCGTACTGAATCAGTTGGCCCTGCTTCATAAGGGCAATGCGATCTCCCATTTTGATAGCTTCCTGGATATCATGACTGACAAAAACAATAGTCTTTCCCAGCTTCTCCTGCAGTTTAAGAAATTCATTTTGAATTTGCTGCCGATTAATGGGATCAATAGCCCCAAAGGGCTCATCCATTAATAAAATTTCAGGATCCGCTCCCAGTGCTCGAGCTACTCCTACTCGCTGCCTTTGGCCGCCTGATAATTGAGCCGGATAACGATTTTTATAAACTTCTGGTTCTAAATTCATCATCCTCAGCAGTTGATTAACCCGCGTTTCAATTCTTGCTGCTTCCCAACCGATAATTTTGGGTACCATTCCTACATTTTCTCCAATCGTTTTATTGGGAAACAGACCAATTTCCTGGATTACATAACCAATTCTCTGCCTTAATTCGACCTCATCTTGCTGTGTAATATCAGTACCATTAATTATTATCTGTCCCGCGCTGAGTTCTTCCAAACGATTAGTCAATCGCAAAAGAGTAGTTTTTCCACATCCAGACGGCCCCAGTAAGACTACTAATTCTCCCGCTGGAACTTCTAGAGATAAATTATCAACCGCCGTTATTTCGTCAGTTCCTTCTGAGTACCTTTTGACTACCTGTTTATAGTTAATCATAATTATCACTCCTGCTTAAACCAGTCAATAATTTAGGGCAGCAGACCATTACTTGCCAACCAATTACGAGCTGCTGCTGCTGGTTCCTTATGTTCAATATCTACTTGCCTATTAAGCTGCTGTACTTCTTTAGTAGTTAGCTTATTCGTTAGCGGCTTTAATATCTCTTTGATTTCTGGATGCTGTTCCAGCACCTGTTCTCTTACTACTGGGGCGGGATTATAAACCGGAAAAAAATTCTTATCATCAATTAAATTTACAAATCCAAAAGCTTCAATCCGGCCATCAGTAGAATATCCCATTCCACTATCAATTTTTCCCTCTTGTAAGGCATTGTATACAATTCCTGCTGACATCTTTTTTACAGCAGCAAACTCCAAGTCATAAGCTTCTCGTAAGGCTTTTAATCCATCGGGCCGTTTATAAAATTCAGCATCAGTACCAAAAGTGAGCTCTAACTCGTCCGCTTTAGCTGCTAACTCAGAAATAGTTTCTATTCCCCATTCATCAGCATCTTTTTCTCTAACCATAATCGTATAGGTATTATTGTAATCTATCCTATCTAGCCAAACTAATCCCTGCTCCTTATCTTTTTCTTTAACCCAATTATATACCTTTTCGGAATCCGTCATTATTTCTTGATCGGACTGGTTATGATAAACCGTATAAGCAGTACCAGTATACTCATAATATAGGTCTACTTCTTTCTTTTCTAAAGCCTGTCTAGCTAATACAGACTTAACTCCTAGCTTAGTTTTTACTTCAAACCCCTCTTGTTCTAATAAAATCTTAGCCAAATTAGCCAAAACATAAGCCTCAGTACCTGCTTTTCCTCCGATTACTAATTCTTTGCCCCCGTTCTGATTTGAACCACACCCTAATCCCCCAATTATAATCATCATTACTAATAATAAAACAATAATTTTCTTCATATTTACTCCTCCTCCAGCTAAACAATTAATAATGGTTATTATCTTTTTTTACTGTTAAAACTGATTTTCCTGGTACTAAAAAATAATAAAAATATTCTGAAAATACAAATTTTCTGTCCAATTAATTAAAGTATCAGGGTCTACCCTAGTCTAGTTCTGCTACTGAAATATTAAAATTCTGGGTAATTGAATGAAAAATATTTCCACTCCGAATATATAGCTTCTAGCTTCTGATAAACAATCTTGCTCATAAACCATAAAATCACACCTAGCATTCTATTTAAGGCATTATTTTTAACTATATTCATTACCATTATATGAGGCTAAAAGTAGATTATGTATCTTTAAAACCTTGACTCAATCAGCAAAATCCACATAACAGATCATCCACTACTCTGATTTAAAAAATCAATTAACTCTTCTTCCGGCAACATTTATTATGAAAATATTCGATAATAATTATTAATCACTGCCTTTTCCCAAATAGTATTATCTTTTTTAAAATAAAATGCCCAGTCCCAAGGGGAACCGGGCATTGAAATAATTTGCCTGCCTTAACTTAAGCAGACAAATTTATTTAATACCACCTAATAAAAACAAAATTAAAATCAAAAATAAAAGAGAGGAATCACCAAAACCACCGTGCTTTCCCATCAATGAGCACCTCCTTCGCTATCACTTTTAGTATATCTTATTTATAAAGTATATTTTTGTTAATAAAACAATTATTTTTTTCCTATTTCCGCTTTTATTTTTTTCTGAGCTGCTTTTTCTAAACCGTATAGTTCATAAACCAATTTATCTATCTGCGACTCTTTTTGAGTTACCAACCGCTGTAATTTACTCCGCTCGAACACTATCTTTTCCCATTCAGCTATTACTTTCCTCCGTACCCCGGATGAATAAAGGGGCAGCTTAATCTGCAGTACTCGGTTTACTATCCCTTCTTTTCTCTTGTTAATTGTCCGCCGCTCCTTATCAGGCAAATTTTCTAAATGATACTTTAGATACCGCACCAGCTCTCTATCTCTTAACTGCAGCCGCAGCAGTTTATACCATCCTTCCTGGTCGCGGGAACTATAAATTACTCCCGTCTTGTCCTTTAATTCCACTTTGATTTCCCTTACTTTCTGTGCCTGCCCTTGATAGCAAACCTGATAATCCACAGCCACCTCCTGCAGCTCCCGGCGAGCAGCTTCTTTCGCCGGCAGAAGCTGCGGCCAGGAAATAGCCGATAACTCCTGCAACTGTTGCTTATCTGCTCTTATTTTCTCAACCTTCTCTATAAATTTCTGCTGCTGCTCAGCACTGACTACTTTGATCGGCACCTCCGTCAGCGGACGCTGATAAAGCTCCAAAATATCGCCTTTTTTCTTTCCTTTTCTATACAACCATAAATAATAAAGTTCCGAATTTAACAGCGCCAGTAAATATTTTAAATCACAGACAGACTGACGCTGCGTAATATAGTAAACATCAGCACTGGCATACCAGGGCTCTTCCGTATAAGCAAATATATTATACCGGTGGCGCTGCGGAGCAATCAATTTAGGCCCCGTAAACATTTCCTGCTCGCGAGGCCACTGCAGATGCCACCAGTTAATCCGCCCCTGTCTAACTTCTCGCCGCTCTGACAGCACTTCTCGCGCCGGAAGCAGATGGTCTCTAATTGCCGCCGGCAACTCTTCTATCTCCTGATTGAGATACAGTAAATATTTTTCAGGAGTTTCCTGCTGCGGAGTCCAGGCAGCAATATGAGAATTTTTAAACCAGGGTCTAAACCACTGCTCTTTATTTTCCAGGTCAAATTCCGCTTTCCGCTCGCTGTCAACTACAAACACTCCCCTACCTGTTTCCAAATTCAGATCATACCGCTGTAAATGACGGCGGGAAATCCGATCGCAGCCAGTTACAATTCCCTGCTTAATGCGGCATAACTCCCCCAATTGCATTCCCTGCTTATTTATCCGGGCCAAAATTCTACTTACTGTCCCCTGCTGCAGCCGCAGATAGTCAGCTTTTCCTTCATACAGGGAAGCCTGGGGCACCAAATAACTTTTAGTCTGTTCCTCTGTTCCGTATAATAAATAAGATAAATCTTCTGTAGTCACCATTCCCTTTCGTTCAGTTACTACTGTCCGGGCTGAAATACTGCGCCGGCCTTTCTGCAGCACACTAATTAAGTTATGCTGCCCGATTGCTGCTCGAAACAGTTTTAATTCATTAAAGTTGATTAGTTTTTTTACTGTAGCTCGGTTTTTAAGATCCCTCCGTAAGGTTTGAGCTCCAGTAGCCCGTAAAAAATAATTAGTAGTTATGTAAACCAGATGACCATCCTCAGCTGCCAAATCAAGTCCTAAATGAAAAAAGAAATAAAACAAATCCATTTTCCCCTGATAAAATCTACCCAGCGGCGACTCCTTTAACTGCCGGAAAAGATCTTTATTTCCCTTTTCTCCTACATACGGCGGATTTCCAACTATCAAATCAAAGCCGCTCTGCTTAGAAAAAACTGGTGGGAAATAATGCAGAAAGGAAAAACTGTCTTCAGGTAGTTGGTCTAATAGGCTATCTATCTGTCTTGTAAGCTGCTGTCTTTTCTCTACAGCCGCCGCTAAATACTGCTGCTGTAGCTTTTTTATCTCCTGCACTTCTACAGCAAACAAATTGTTCTCCTTGGTTAGCAAAGAGTTCCCCACCACACATTTATATCGTAGACTGGAAAGATGGTCTATCTCTGTATAATCATTCTCTGCTGATACTGAATTAAACCACAGCCGCAGACGGGCAATCTTTACTGCTGCCTGGTTAAGTTCTACCCCATGAATAGAACCAACTGCCGTCTTCTGCCGCAGTTCAGTTACCGGCTGCAGATCACCTTTTGCGCGGCTTAATCGTCGGCGCAGCTTTACAATCTCCTGCTGAGCTCCCACAGCAAAAGCTCCGGACCCTACTGCCGGATCACAGAGTTTCAATTCAGCCAATTGGCGATCCAGTACTGCTGCTTTCCCGGTTATTTCTGCCGGTAATTCCCCGTAATAAACAAACCGAGTGAGGGTTTCCTTCTCTAGCTGATTATCCTTAGCCGCCAAGTAATTAACAATCCCTTCCTGAAGCAAATAATTAACAATCTCCGGCGGCGTATAAACCACCCCCCGCTTTTCCTGCTGATCTCCTTTGCTCAACCGTTCAAATAAATCACTGAGCACCTTCGGAGTCAAAGCCACCTGCTGCCGCCAGGGAGTATTCTCCTGACAGCTAAAGTAATACTGATTAAAGGTAACTATTATCTTCTTTAATAAATCGTCTGGGATAGGTTCCTCCCGGGCCAACAATCGGGCGGTAGCCCCTAAACAAGGTACCCTATAACCAAAATAATCTTCTTCGGCTTGTCCCTGCTTGAATATTCTGCTCAACAAAGGGCGCAGGTAATCCGACCAGTAATCCACAGCTTCCTCCCCGCGCTGATAAAGAGTTAATAACAGATTTTTATCTCCTTCACCCCAATTTCCTCTCGTTCCTAACCAACCGTGCTGCTGGAGAAAAAAGAGGACTACTAACTGTAAAATTAAATTTTGCGCCTCCTGCTCTCCAATCACCTGCTGCAGCTGTTTAATTAGCAATTCACAATCACTGACAAACTGCTCCCGCAGCTTTTGCGGAGCAAAGGCTGATTCTAAATCATTCCAGACCACTTTCCGCTGTTTAGCTAAAGATTCCATCTCTGTCTGCCACCAACAACTGAATTGATTCCCGCAGGTATAATAATAAATCCGGGCCAACACTAACTCCTGCCGGCAGAAGACCAACTGCCACTCTGTTTGTTCTGGACGACAGACAGCTACCAGTAGGTGAGGATGATCAGAAAAATGGCGGCTGATAAATTCTTGGTCTAGATCAAGCAGTCTTCCCTCCGGCTGCAGTTGAAGCCAATAGACCGGCAGTTCTTGACCCTGGTGATCCCAGCAGGTTAATAAGTGCTGACATTGAACCGCTACTTGAGAATAATCATCCCTAATCGGTACTGCTTCCTCCACTAACTTCTGATGATCGCTGAGCAAAGCCAAAAACTCCTGTAACCTATCGGCAGCAAAAAATTTAGTATATAAATTAGTAATAATTTCTTCAGTCATCTACTTCACCCTTTCCTACTCTATCCATTAATTAGAAAACTACTTACTATTATTATATTTTATTTTCAAATTAATTAAAAGAATAAAATTTATGATTCGGTCTAATTAATTGCAGAACTAACTACTTGTATGTTAAAATACCAATAGTAATCTAAACCTAATATATGGGAGTGACTGCTGATGACTAATCTCAATCTATTATCCACTCAGTTAGACCAGCTTGTTTTATATCGGGAACTGTTGCAGGACGATTTAATCCAGCAGGTCTATCAACTTCTTGCCCACCAGGAAGCTAAAACAGAAAAGAAATATTATGAAATTTGTCATCAATTAATTAAAAAAGCAGATAGCTATAATTTATCGGGGAATATCTGGAAAGATTATCTTCTCTATCTCCTAGCTACTGCCGAAAATCCATTTACCCTAGCAGCCGAAAGACAAGGGGCCAATATCAGCAATCAACTCTACCAGACTGCCCTTCATGATTTAGAAATTATAACCAAATTATACGAGTTGGATTTTAACCAATTAGCCGTAGAACTAGATACAAAACCAATTGAGTTAACAGCTAACTTTTCTCTTCCGCAGACAACAAACTCTTCTGCTGCTGATCAATTACAGCAGATTTTCACCAGCAGTGCCGACACAGAAAAATTAGTTACTCAACTCAGCCGCTATTATTATTCCGCCGGCACCGGCAAACTGGGCCTCTATAACAGTTTCCGGCTAACTGATAATTATGAGTTAACTCCGATTACTAATCCCGATCCCGTCACCTTTGCTGATCTAATGAACTATCAAACCCAAAAAGAAAAAATCAAGACTAACACGGAAGCTTTTCTTAACGATCAACCAGCCAATAATGTGCTGCTCTACGGCGCCCGCGGGACAGGAAAATCATCTTCTGTAAAAGCACTCCTCAATGAATATGCCGCCAGCGGTCTACGGCTAATTGAAGTGGCCAAACATCAGCTCAGCTATTTACCCGACCTACTAGAACAGCTGCAAGAGCGGGGCCTTTACTTTATTATTTTTCTTGATGATCTGTCCTTTGAAGAATTTGAAACCGAATATAAATATATTAAAGCTGTAATCGAAGGGCGGGTAGAAGTCAAACCAGATAATATCCTCTTTTATGCTACCTCTAATCGGCGGCATCTGATCAAAGAAACGTGGCAGGAAAGAAAAGAAGAGGTAGGAGAAATCCATACTGAGGATGCCCGACAGGAAAAGCTTTCACTAGCCGACCGTTTCGGTTTAAAGATTAAGTATGGAACTCCTGATCAGCAGGAATATCTGAATATCGTCCGCGGATTAGCCGATAAATATGACATTGATTTATCGACCGAAGAACTAGAAGCTAAAGCAAAACAGTGGGCTCGCTGGTATAACGGACGTTCAGGGCGTACAGCCCATCAGTTTATCAATCATTTGTTAGGGAAGTAAGCTGTGAGTCTTGACTTAATATATACTTCATTGAGAACTTTCTTTTTCTTCACTCTTGGCACTGAGTGAAATAAAAACAGCTGCAAAAATTAAGCCCGATAAAATTCCCACAATTATATTCACCACCTGCGGAGCCCCCGTACTCAAAAGAACACCCCAAAGGAGTCCCGCACCAAAACTAATTACAGTAATCCACCAATTATCAATCCCTTCTACTTTCTCGGTTAAAATACCAAATAAAACTCCAAGGATTGATAATAAACCTAAATTGATAATAGGGGTGAGCACCAAGGATAATAAAAAAGCTGATTCCGCATCTATTCCCATTTCCGCTTGCTTTAAACTTTCCGCAATCGCTTCGAGTAATTTTTCCTTAGCCAACAGCATAGCTGCCGCTCCATATACCGCATTCAGCGCTCCAATTATCAAGCCGGCCTGCAGCCCATTCTTTACCTGATAATTCTCCCTTTGCTTAGCAAGTAACTGTTTTCCGTTAATCATATTCGTCTCCCCTTTATTTTTTATTAATCATACTGCTCGGTACTTGCTACTCCCAATTAATTATCAGCAACATGCCAAGCCAAAGTAAAACTTCCTTGATGATTATCTCCTCTTACTTTAAATTTATAAATACCATCTTTTGCTATTGTTAACTTCCTATGCTGCGCCTGTTTTTCTCCAGTAAACTGTAAGCAAACATTCCCCTCTGGCCCCACTAATTCAGCTCTCAACTGCCCCTTTTTCGTATTAGAAATCAGATTAGCATTTAACTTATTCCCCTTCTGTAGAGATAGCTTTTTAAAATAATGACCGGAAAAATTATTATAAGAACCAGTAATTTTGTTTTCAGCAGTTTCCAGACTGCCCATTATTACTTTATAGCTGCCTCCACTACTGCAGGCTGTCAACAACATTACCAATATCAGCAGCCCCAACTCTATTTTAAAACACCTGACCTTATGTATCAATATTATCCCTCCCCAAACAGCAATCAATTACCTTGAGCTATATTAAAATAAATACTCATGTATGTTAACTCAAACCAAATTTTAGTAATTTAGAGGTTTAAAGTAAAACATTTGTCAATTGTATATCCAGGGTAAAAACCAACCCTGGCTATGAAAACCATAGAAACCATATCAACTGTTAATTAACGCATTATACCTATAAAAACAAACTAATTGGAAAAATATACATTAAGTTAACGCATATAAATACCTTAATTTTTAGTTTGATTATATGTAATTACCTATTTTTTGTCAACTAACTCAGTAATAAAATCAAATCTAACTAGTTGGAAATTTGGATTACATTAACATCTTTGCTTCCCAACTAACAAGCCAACTCCCCAAAGGAAGTTGGCTTGCTTTAACTTTATTCATTTAGATAATCATCCACCACTTCTGCTGCTTCTCTTCCTTCCTGGATTGCCTGTACAATCAACGACGGGCCAACTCTCATATCGCCAGCAGCAAATACATTCTCCTGATTAGTCTGATGGTTAACTGCTTGCAGATGATCCGTATCATCCAGCTCTAGATTTAACTGATCCACCATCCCGTTATATTCCGGATGGACAAATCCAATCGCTAAAATTACCAGATCCACCGGCAGCGCAAATTCACTATTGGGAATCTCCTGCATTTCCTGCTCTCCCGTTTCCTTCTCTACCCATTCTACGCGCACAGCATGCAATTTCTCCACTTCGCCCGCCTGATTGCCGCTAAATCTCTTTGTTAGAACCGACCATTCCCGAATATCAAATTCTTCTTCGCTAGTATCTAACAGCTGTTGAGCCTCCTCGTGCGAACTCGATGTTTTCAACGTCTGAGGAAATTGAGGCCAGGGATTATCACCTGTTCTCCCTTCCGGGGGTCTATCCAGCAGTTCAATCTGATAAACCTGTTCTGCCCCCTGGCGAATAGCTGTTCCCACACAGTCAGAACCAGTATCTCCGCCGCCGATAACAAGTACTCGTTTGCCTTCGGCATCAATAGGGTCTTCCGTAGCAATTTCTTCCCCTGCTACCCGTTTGTTCTGCTGGGTTAAATAATCCATTGCATAATGGATTCCATCTAATTCCCGGCCGTAGACCGGCAGATCGCGTGCTTCTCGCGAACCGCAGGCCAATATAACTGCATCATGCTCTGCCTGCAGTTTATCGGCTGAATAATCAGTTCCGATTTCCGTCTCCAGAACAAACTCTACTCCTTCAGCCCGCAGTTGATCAATTCTCCGCTCTACAACCCATTTTTCAATCTTAAAATCAGGAATTCCAAAACTCAGCATGCCGCCCGGTTTTTCATCGCGCTCATAAATAGTCACTTGATGCCCCTGCCGATTTAACTGTTGGGCAGCAGCCAGACCAGCCGGCCCCGAACCGACAACAGCCACCTGCTTATCAGTTCTAACTTCCGGCGGCTGAGGCTTAATCCAGCCTTCTTCCCAACCCTTTTCTGCAATTGCTAACTCCATATTTTCAATAGCTACGGGATCATCGTTAATCCCCAACACGCAGCCTCCTTCGCAGAGAGCCGGACATAATCGGCCAGTGAATTCAGGAAAATTATTAGTTTCCTGTAAGACTCCTAACGCCTGTTTCCAATTCCCCTTGCGGATAAACTGGTGCCACTCCGGACATAAATTGTCCAACGGACAAGAATAATTACAAAAAGGAGTTCCGCAGGTCATACACCGGGCTGCCTGTTTAGCTGCATACTTTTCTGTCGGTTCTGCATAAACTTCCTGATAGTCTTTGACTCGTTCTTTTACCGGCCGCTTAGGAATATTCTGCCGTTCATATTCTAAGAATCCAATAGTAGTATCTTCTTTATTAGCCATTACTCTTCTCCTCCCTACGCTCGGCAAGTATTTGCTTATACTGCGGGGCAATTACCTTTATAAATTTATCGACTGCTGTTTCCCAGTCAGCCAGAATTTCTTTACCCCGCTGACTGTCGGTATACTGAACATGATTTTCAATTAATTCTTTGATTTTAGTTCGGTCTCCATCTTCGGTAACTGGTTCTATCTGGACCATAACTCCATTAACCTGCTCGACAAAGTTTTCATCAATATCATATACATAAGCAATTCCCCCGCTCATTCCGGCGCCGAAATTGCGGCCCGTAGGGCCTAAAACTACTACTCTACCCCCGGTCATGTATTCACAGCAGTGGTCGCCGACTCCTTCTACTACTGCTTCTGCTCCCGAGTTTCTAACTGCAAACCGTTCGCCGGCTACTCCATTCATATACAATTCTCCATCAGTAGCACCATACAGAATAGTATTCCCGGCAATCACATTTTCTGTCGCCGGTGTCTTTACTGTTTCCGGCTGCTTAATGATCAGTTTAGCCCCAAATAAACCCTTTCCTACATAGTCATTAGCCTGACCAACTAATTTCATTGTCAATCCTTTCATTCCGAAGGCACCAAAACTCTGCCCGGCATAGCCGGTAAAGTTAATCCAGATTGTATCTTCGGGCAATCCTTCTCCGCCATAGCGCTCAGCAATTTCACCGCTTAACCTGGTGCCGGTAGTTCGATTGACATTATTTAAATCAACATCAAATTCTACTTCTTGTTTATCATTAAGGGCAGGTTCAGCTTGAGCAATCAACTCGCGATCTAAAATTTCATCAATTCCATGGTCTTGTTCTTCCGTACAGTATAGCTCATTATTGTCAATCAATTCCTGCTGGTAAAGTAGTTTAGAAATATCTACTCCCTCAGCTTTCCAGTGGTTAACAGCTTTTTTCATATCCAGTTTATCAGTCCGGCCGATCATTTCATCTACTGTTTTAAAGCCTAATTCAGCCATGATTTCCCGTAAGTGCTGAGCAACAAAAGTAAAGTAATTAATCAAGTAATCTTTATGCCCGGCAAACCGCTCTCGGAGATCTTCCCGCTGGGTAGCAATCCCCACTGGACAGTTATTATCACTGCACTGCCGCATCATAACACAGCCTAATACTACTAACGCAGCGGTAGCAAAACCATATTCTTCTGCTCCCAACAGGGCAGCAATTGCTACATCTCGACCGGTCTTCATCTGCCCGTCTGTCTGCAGGCGAACTCGACTGCGCAGATTATTCTTGACTAAAACCTGATGGGCTTCGGAAACTCCCAATTCCCAAGGAAGGCCGGCGTGCTTAATAGAATTAAGCGGAGCAGCTCCGGTTCCTCCATCATGACCTGAAATCAAAATCATATCAGCATGAGCTTTGGAAACACCAGCTGCAATCGTACCGATACCTACTTCTGAGACCAACTTAACACTGACTCGAGCCTCCGGATTTACATTCTTTAAATCAAAAATTAACTGGGCTAAATCTTCAATCGAATAAATATCGTGGTGCGGCGGCGGCGAAATCAGATCAATACCCGGCATTGTATGACGCACGGAAGCAATCGTCTCACTTACTTTCCGCCCCGGCAAATGACCGCCTTCACCAGGCTTAGCTCCCTGGGCCATTTTGATCTGTAATTCATCAGCATTCACCAAATAATGAGTAGTAACTCCAAAACGACCGGAAGCCACCTGCTTAACTGCACTGCGCCGGTTATCAGTAAATCGAGTTGGATCTTCTCCTCCTTCGCCTGAATTAGACATCCCGCCGATTTCATTCATCGCCCGCGCAATCGTTTCGTGAGCTTCCTTGGAAATTGACCCAAAAGACATAGCTCCCGTAACAAACCGCTGCCGAATATCTTCTACCGGTTCTACTTCTTCAATTGGAATTGGAGAGCGATTGGTAAATTCAAATAAGCCGCGGAGAGTAGATAACTGATCACTCTGTTCATCAATCAGTTCGGCATATTCCTGATATAAATCATAGTCTTCCTGCCGAGTAGCATGCTGCAACTTTGCAATCGCCTCCGGGCTAAATAAATGGTGCTCTCCCTGGTCGCGCCAGCTGTATTCCCCTTCATTAGGAACTACAAAAGTTTCATCCTGCTGTTTTTCATACGCCCGCTGATAATTAGCCAGCATTTCTGCTTCTAACTCTTCAATTCCGATTCCTTCAATGCGGGTAGTGGTTCCATAAAAATACTGCTCAACAAAATCAGAACTTAGACCCACCGCTTCAAAGATCTGAGCTCCCCGATAACTCTGGATAGTTGAAATTCCCATTTTAGACATGATCTTGCATAAGCCTTTTTCTACTGCTGTAATATATTTATCAATCCGCTTCGTTACATCCTCACGTTGAGTTAAATACAGCCCTTCCTGACTCATATAAGAAATAGCATCATAAGCTAAATAAGGATTAACTGCCAAAGCTCCATAACCAATTAACAGAGCAAAATGCATAATTTCCCGAGCTTCTCCAGTTTCTACAACTATATCTACTCCGCTACGTTTTCTATCTTTTATCAACCGGTTATGAAGTCCTGAAGTAGCCAGTAGACTAGGGATTGGTGCTTTGTCTGCTCCTACTTCCCGGTCGCTAAGAATCAGTACATTACATCCGTTATCAATCTTAGCTTCTGCCTGAGCAAACATATCTTCTAATCCTTGTTCTAAACCTACCTCCGGGTCAAAAAACATCCCTACAGTTGCTGCTTTGAATTCTTCATTATCCAGTTCCGCAATCTTGCCCAACTGTTGGTTGGTTAGAATCGGTGATTCTAATTCAATAGTTCTGGCCTTATCTTCCGTCCGCTCTAAAATATTACTTTTTGTCCCTAAATTACTCTTCAACGACATAATTATATCTTCCCGAATCGGATCAATCGGGGGATTAGTTACTTGCGCAAACAACTGCTTGAAATAATTAAACAGCGGTTTTGCCCGGTTAGACAACACAGCTAGCGGTGTATCATTACCCATAGAACCAATAGCTTCTTTTTGATTATCGGCCATCGGGCCGATTAGCGTGTTTAAGTCCTCCCGGCTGTAGCCGAAAGCAAGCAGCTGTTCATTGATGGCTTCTAACCCTGCTTCTTCGGAAGTTGGCCCGGCCTCTAATTCTGATAACTGTTGTTTGTTTTGGGCTAACCACTCACCGTAAGGCTGCTGTGAACTAAGCTGTTCTTTTATTTCTTTATCCCTCATTATTTTACCCTGTTCAATATCCACCAGCATCATTTCGCCCGGACTAAGCCGCCCGCTTTCCTGTATATTTTCGGGCTCTGTATCCAAAGTTCCCACTTCTGAACCTAAAATAATATAGTCATCTTCAGTCACTACATATCTAGCCGGCCGCAGTCCATTCCGGTCTAAAGTAGCCCCAATCTGAGTACCGTCAGTAAAAGCAATCGCTGCTGGCCCATCCCAGGGCTCCATCAAACCGGCATTATATTCATAATAATCCCTAACCTGCTGATCTAAAGATTCGTTTTTCTCCCAGGCCTCCGGAATTAACAGCCGCATTGCTTCTACTAACTCCATTCCGCCGGCAAGTAGCAATTCCACTACATGATTTAAATTAGCTGAATCACTATCCTCATCATCAGTAATCGGAAACAACTCTTCAATTTCTGCTCCTAATTCTTCAGCGGCTAGAGCTGGTTCCCGAGCTGTCATCCAGTTAATATTGCCCCGCAGCGTATTAATTTCTCCATTATGGGCTAGATAGCGAAAAGGCTGAGCCAAATCCCAAGAAGGAAAGGTATTAGTACTATAACGCTGATGAACTAACGCCAAAGCAGACTGTAACTTAGGATCAGTTAAATCCTGATAAAAACTGCTAATCTGCTGGGGAAGCAATAGCCCCTTATAGATCAGCACTTGATTAGAAAAGCTTGGAATACTAAAGTATTCTTTATTAGCTAACTCTAACTCTTCTACCGCCTGCTTAATCTTTCTTCTTATTAAATATAATTTCAACTCAAAATTATCTATTTCTGGCTGCTTCTTAATTACTACCTGCTTGACAGCAGGACGAGTAGCAGCCGCACTTTCTCCAATCTCTTCTACATCAATTGGTACCTTTCTCCAGGCTAGAATTCCCTGCCCCTCTGCTTCTACAACCTCATTCACAACTTTCTTGATTTCTTCTTGGTCTCTCTCTTGGGGAGGTAAAAATAACATTCCCACTCCATAATCCCCTTGAGCAGGCAGCTCCACCTGCTTCTCTTTCAGCTCCTGCCGTAAAAACTGATCCGGCATTTGCATTAAGATTCCGGCTCCATCACCAGTCAACGGATCAGCTCCTACCGCTCCCCGATGGTCCAACCGAGCTAAAATATCTAATCCTTTAGTTATAACCTCATGACTTTTCTGTCCCTCCATGTGAGCAATAAAACCTACTCCACAGCTATCTTTCTCTTCTTTAGATGAATATAGTCCTTCGTCGGAAGGTATCCCCATTGCTTTCATCTCTACTTCACTCCTCCTCTACTCTCAACTTTATTTAAATAGTGTAATCTTTATTTTATCTAGGATTAACTCTATTTTCAACACTATAAAGCAAAAAATAAATTTTATTTTATCTTGTAGTATACATCTTTGATTATATTTCCTGTTAACTGGCGTATATTTTCCTGTTTAATTAACGGTTCTTCCGACTTTTCAATCAAGTGGTTTTTTACTTCTTTTACCAGCACAGAGAATTTGTCATGTTCTAAAACTAGCTGTGCAAAATCTAATTTTCCTTCTGCCTCTACACTTCCCATAGCTAAATTCATCATCGTTAGACTTAAAGCAGTACTCCGAGCATCAATTTTAATAGGGGAATTAAAATCAGCCGAATATTTTTTCAATTTCTCTCTTTCGGCTACCAGAGAGGCCAACTCTCCACCAAATACATACCCCATCATTATAATTTCTCCTTTTTGATTATTAATCATAATCGGCTGGTCATTATTCACTAACAGACTGACTTCTAATTCCTTAGAACTAAGGAAAATCTTATCTAAAAAAGTTAAAACCATTAGATTAGAAACCTTAATATTTGACTCCTCAGGTAGAGAAATTTCAATAGGCACAGTAATCTTTCTTTCTTCTGCTTCCACCTTCCCAACTGTCAGAGTTAAACTTACCATCACTAACAGTCCAAATAATAACCAAACCAGCTCCTGCTTTCTCAATTTGCTCATTAATTATCACACCCCATAAAAGATAGTTTAATTTAATTTTACACTAGATTTATGACTCGGCTGCGGAGTAGCATACTGGTCTTCGGCCGGCAAACCAGAGTTTGGGAGTCGAAAAACCGGCAATTTAGTAATCTCACTTTCTATCCTGGTCAACTCCCAGTTAGCTAGCTACTACTGATGTGGACTATAAATTTAATCTTTTAATTACCAGCGCCTGAGCTTCTTCTTTACTGCAGCCAACTACTACTATAAGAAATAATACAAGAAGCACAACCCCTTTCTTTTCTTCCATTTTATTCTTTCTTATTATATTTTTTCTATTCTTTTTCTTATATTATAATAAAGAAAAACACTATTGTAAATATTATATTTATAACCAAAAATATACATAACATCTAAAAACTATATTTTGCAGAGCACAAAAAAGCCGCCGTCAGGCGGCTTGAATTTATATCTAGTTATTTATTTTTTAAAAACTCGTTAGTTAATTATCAATTATATTTCCCGGATCTACTCTTTTAAACGCTTTCACTACTCGGGGACTGAACTGACTTCCGTTATTCTCTTTTATCTCCTGATAAGCAGCCTCCTGCGATAAAGAATCACGGTACGGTCGAGTAGAACGCATAGCATCCCAGGCATCAGCTACTGTTAGAATTTGTGAAATTAAAGGAATTTCATCGCCCGCCAAACCGTCCGGATATCCGTTTCCGTCCCAGCGCTCATGATGGTGACGGACATATAGGGCTATTTCTTTTAACTGCTGAGAATTTTTCAGTGTATCATACCCCCAAACCGGATGCTGCTTAATCTGCTCAAATTCTTCCTCAGTTAACTTGCCCTTTTTATTTAAGATTTCCCGGGGTACCACTGTCTTCCCAATATCATGCACCATCCCTGCCCAATACGTCTTTTCTACTTCTTCAGCCGACAGTCCCAGTTCTTCTGCAATCTGCCGGGCCAACTTGGCTACATTTTCGGAATGCCCCCTTGTATATTCATCATGAATTTCCAGCATTTTATTAATTGCAATTACAATATCCCGGTGAAATTCCTTCTGCACTTGATTATACCGCTTCATCGTATAAAAGGAAATCACCAAGCTCTGGAAAGCCTCCATTAATTTTTTAGACTGGTCAGCAAATTCTGCTTCCTGACTCTCAGAAATATCCAAACTGACGCCTCCAATCCGCTCTCCTTCTACAAAAAGTCCGAAGAGCAGAGACTGTTTTATAGATTTAGTAGCCTGCTTAAATTTTTCCTGGCCTTTTTCTGAAAGCCGCGGAAGAGATAACTCCATTATCCTATCCACAATTTCAACTTCTTCTGTTACTTCCACAAACACCTCTGCTTCTAACTTTAATTCCCGCAGTTTAGACAAATCATGCCCCACAGTATCTATAAATTCAATCCGATCCTCTTTAAATAGATATACACTCCCACAGTCTGCTGCTTCTACTACTTTGATTGCTGTCTGCAGTACATTACTCAAAAAATCCCTTTCGTCTTCGTAGTTAGTAGTAGTCAACTCGGAGGTTAACCTAATTAAATTTTCTAATTTATCAACCAGCAGCTCTATTTCCTGATAAGAATCCTCTAATTCTTCACTATAAGCTTCTAACTGCTGATAACTAGCATTAATTTCATTGGCCATTTTCTTATAACTAGCAATTAAATTGTCAATTTCCTCAATATCCGTTTTCTTAATTGGAAATTGATTTTCAGGCGAACGGGAAAACTGCTTAATATCACTAATAATTAAGCTGATTTTTTCTACTATCATCTGCAGTTCCGCTTTAATCTGTTCCCCATAAAATTTAATGCCCATCACCAACAACAAAAACAGTAAAACTGTAAATCCTAACGTAGTTCTTACCTGCTGGTAATTAACTTTCACTTTAATATATCGGTTGCCGTATTGAGAACTCCAGCCCCGGTAATATACTTTTTTAAACGGAGAAATGCTCTCTTCAATCATCTGTTGGCGCTGGATTGACTGTTTCAGTAATTCCTTTTCTTCTGCGGTTAATTCCTCTTCCTGATGGAAATAATGGTGAAAATGATAACCATACAGATCTAAACTTACATTCTTGCCCTGACTAATATAATCAAGTTTTCTTTTTATTACTTGATCAATATTTTTAAACAAAATTCCAATTTCAAAAATATTCCCATCAGGCAGCTTTAGATAAGTATACAGCCGATTACGGCCTGTTTTGGTTTCGTCATCCAGCGGGAAAGTAAGAACTTCCCCTGGGTCAGCCGCTTTTAACTCATCCCACAGTTTTGTATCAGACAAATCAAGCCCTTCATCCGGAGAATAATCAGTAGCAAAAACTTCTCCCTGCGGATTAATTAAATAATAATTCACCTGCTTTATTTCAAAGGGAGTATAAGGTATCTGGTTTATTTCCCGTTTTATTTCCGTTACGCGGCCCGCAATATACTCCTGCTCTTCAACTGTCTCATAATTGCGGTAAAAATCTTTCAGCTCTTTCCGCAGCTGCTGATTATAAGTATTTTCTACTTGTACTAAAGTTTCTTCAGTATCTCGCAAAAAATAAGTAACTGCTTCTGACAGGTGGGCTTCTTCCCGTTTGTAGACTTGATTATAGACTACCCCGGCGAACAAACCAATTATTAACACAATCCCAACTGTAACCACTGCTGTCATTTTCCGCAGCTGTTTTGTAAATAACTCCTGCAAAGAAACTTTACTCACTAATCCTCCCCCCTCTTACCTCAACCCACTTCAATAATAAAAAACTAAATCTAAAGAAAAAAATTATTATTAATTGCTAATATTCCGTAATACATTTAAATCTCCTGCTTTATTAAAAAAAGCCGCCAGTAAGCAACTTAATCTGCAACTACTTGTTGATGAAATCTACCTGCCAAATCTAAAATATGCTTATTATGCACTAGCTTCTGCTTCCATTCCTCAGGAATTGCTTCCCAACCATAATAAATACCAGCTAAGCCGCCGGTTACTGCTCCCACTGTATCAGCATCTTCTCCCAAATTAACTGCTGACAAAACTGCTGAACTAAAAGAATCACTAGTTAATAGAGCCCATAACCCAGCTTCCAGAGTTTCAACCACATAGGCACTTGCTTTTATTTTGTTGCGAGGAACTTCTGCTATATTAACTTCTAAAATCCGCGAAAAATGACTCAATTCCGGATAATATTCATTGCTCTGAAAATAATTTTTAATGGTTGGCTGCATCTCCGTATAAGCAGCAGCTAAGTCAAGACCTTTTAATAAATTAATAGCAAATTCAACATAAATCCCACAAGCCAATTTGGCCCGGGGGTGGCCATGGGTTAAAGAAGAAACCTCATGAATTCGCTTGAACCTTTCCTGCGGCTGCTTTTCCAGCAAAAAGTAAGCTAACGGTAAAATCCGCATTAAAGATCCATTTCCGTTATCATATTCGCCTCTGCCGCCTGCTTCTAGGGGAGCAATTCCAGACCGCAGGTTTTCAATTGCCTGTTTAGTAGTCTCTCCAATTCCTAATCTGCGCCGTAAAGTACTCCAATATCCCTCTTCATACCAGCGGACAAACCGATTACTAATATCCTGCAAATTATAACCCCGGCATAAGCTTTCTGCTAAACAGAAAGTCAGAGCACTATCATCCGACCAGGTTCCCGCAGGTAAATTATTTTGGCGCTGTTCCATCCCCTGGACGGGATTTTCGGCTAATTCTGCCCTGCTTTTAGTTTCTACCGGCACTCCCAAAGCATCGCCTACTGCCACCCCTACTAATCCGGCGCGAACTTTATTTAAGTCCACTTTTATCCCCCCAGTTTCTATATTATTAATAAATTATAACTCAGCTAATTATTTTTAGTTTAGTTTTTTTACTTTTCGAGCCGCTTAATATATTATTATTCTACATGAAAGGCTTGAAATCCTTCTATTTAATTGCCTATTTTGTCGAATATATGAACTTTTTAACTATAATAAAACTATAAAAAACTAATCCGTAAACTAATAAGTTAGGCACAGCAACCGCTACTGCAGTTAATAAAAAAGAACTTATTAATTCAAATATAGTTAATAATAACCCAAAGTTCCCCACCGAAACTGTTACTGCCTTCCTGAACTGAGCCAACTTTATTCTAACAGTGCCGGAAACTCCACTACCAGCAATTACTGCTAAAGACCAACGTAAAAAGGGATCTATTTCTACAACTGCTGAAGCAGTAGCAATTGCTCCCGCAGCTGCAGAAAGCGGAACTGCAATTTTAGCAAATAAATTAGCTAATGGAGGAAAATAATATTCAAGAAGCTCCATCACAGCAGCAATTGTAAAAGCAATTAAGGCATAATAACTAGCAATCCAATTAAATTCAGGCGCCAACTCTAATTGACCAGATAATGAAAAGACGCTCATGCCCAATAACGGCAGAAATGTTTTAAATCCACAGGCAGCACTCAGTCCGATTCCAATTAAAACACTACTCATCACTTTCATTCTTCTCCCTCCTCTATAGCTAATAGATTGATTTTTATCTGAATGATATCTTTTTTTCTGGGTATAATAAAAGAAAGATTGGCTAAAGAAAAGGGGGGGGCGTTAAATGGATAGAACTTTTAGAGGATTAATTTCAGGTATTCTAGGAGCAGTAATCATGAATCTAATAAACTTAACCTTCTATTATCCGCTAAATTTAACTAACATTAGATTTTTAGATTGGGCAGGAATTGCTATGTTAGGCAATCGGCCTACAGGTACAATAGCAATTATATATTCTTTAGTAATTCATATTTTATGGACAGGAGCTTTAGGTATTTTGTTTTGTTATTTAATTCCCAAAATTACTTCTCAGGGATATCTGCTTAAAGGCTGGTTATATGCTTTTCTCGTCACCTTTCTTTTCCGCTGGATTGTAGTACTTTATGAAGTTCCTTTGCTATCGAATGTATCACTACAAACTAGTATTATTAACACATTATCTGCTTCTACCTGGGGGCTAATTATGAGTGCTAGTCTGCAAAAACTGGAATAATTTTAGCCTAACCGCTTACAATAAAAATTTATTTTTATCCTCCTGCCTATCTATAATAAAAAAGAAAGACCAACCTGCCAAGTTGGTCACAAATTTCAAACTGTTTATCAATTATTAAAATCTAATAGTTAAACCGCCGCCTAATTCCCAACCAGTAAAATCAATCAACTCATGATTATATTCAGCTTCCAAATCAGAATCAAAATCTATACTCCGATATATTGCTCGACCTGACAGCATCAAATTAGAACTAAGATGATAATCAGTTCTCAATCCCGTCTTAACGCCAGTAGCTTCCAAGTTTTCTTCATAATTTTCAGTATCCCTGGCTGTTTCCCTCTGATAAATAAGTTGCGATTGATAATTTCCGGCTCCAATAATAAACAATACATCCTTTTCTCTACTATCTGATAGCTGACAGGCAAAAGTAATTAAATGACCAGTAGTATCGGCCGAAAAGTTTGGGTAATATTGATAAACTGTTTCTTCTCCATACCTATCTTTATCTACATATAGTCGATCAGCAGCAACTAAAAATTCTTCTCTTTCTAAACCTAAACCCCAATTATCGGTCACCCAGCCGCGGAGTCCAATATAATAATTAGTCCCGGTTTCGATCTGATTAACACCATTTTGCTCATTAACTAACTGGTTGTGGTACTCAAAATCATAAGTATTATAACCTGCTCCCGCATAAATATCTAAATCACCTTCTGCCGCCTGACCTCCCGCAGACCACATAATCAATAGGCAAGTTATTATTACCCCCGGTACTACTTTCGTAAATATTAATCTTCTCAATTTTTTCCCCCTTTAACTTAAATTTTATCCCTGCAATAAGATCGGTTTTTTATTACATATTATTGAAGTAAATAAATAATATGTAAGATAAGTCCATTATAACAAATCCAATCTCATAATAAAAGTATTCAATCACCCCGCAAAAAATTAATAAAGAGCCAACTTAAGTTGGCTCTGCCCACTAATTATTCAAACTCAATTATTTTATTTTCCTGACTTTTATTCTGTAGTGACTGCTTAATTTCTTCCCCGTTAATTTTCTGTTAGATTTTCCCGCGTTTCATCTAATTGATTAATTATAATCTCTTTTGCAAGCTCCATAACCTCTAAGATCCGTTCGTCCTTTAATGTATAATAAGCCTGTAGTCCTTCCTTACGACTTTCAACTATATCAGCATTCTTTAATTTACTCAAATGTTGAGAAATATTAGGCTGACTCTGCTCTAATTCTTCATAGATTGTACAGACGCACAATTCTTTCTCTGCTAATAGTTCTAAAATTTGAATTCGAGTAGGATGACCCAAAGCTTTAAACAATTCACTCTTCATTTCAGCTAGCAGGGGCATCTTCCCGCCTCCTTTCCCAGAATTATATTTGTATATAGTTATTTTTAACCTCAGACTTTAAATTTATTCCATTATAATATAATTAATTTCTAATATAATTATATAATGTATTTCGTCAGGTGTCAAATTTATATATTTGAACAAAATCAGACTGGAGTTCTCAAACTTTTCAACATTTTTATTTCAACAGCAAAAACAACATAGTAAAAAAGTGGCAGATGCTGGCTACTAATACAAACAGATGCCAGATAGCATGATGATATTTTATTTGCCGAGCTACATAAAACACAGCTCCTACAGTATAAAGTACTCCTCCCAAAACCAAAAACAGCATACTCGCTTGGTTCATAGTTAACAATAAAGGTTTAATAGCAATAATTACTAACCAGCCCATAATTATATATAGTACGGCAGAAACTACTTTGTTTTTCCGAGCAGGAATTAATTCAAATACAATCCCGCCAATTGCTATCACCCAGACTGTAATAAAGATAGCCCAACCTAATTTATCACGCAGACAAATTAAAGTTACCGGTGTATAAGTCCCAGCTATCAATAAATAAATCGCGGAATGATCAATTATCCGAAAAATTTTTTTAGCTTTCCCGTGAGGAAAACTATGGTACAAAGTAGAAGCTAAATAAAGTATTATTAAAGTAGATCCATAAATACTAAAACTGATTATATGCCAGGTTCCTCCTAACATATTCGCCAACACAACTAATATAACCAGAGCAGCAATAGCTAAACCCAATCCAATACCATGTAATACAGCATTAATTGTTTCTTCTCCTTTAGTCAGTTTTTCTATATCATCCATGCTGATTTCTCACCCCTTAGTGTTTATATTTAGAATCATAAGCGTTAACTTAAACCAAATTTTAGTAATTTGGAGGTTTAAAGTAAAGCAGTAACAATATTGAATTATTATTCAGTCTCAAACTCAATAAAGATTTTACATATATCTTACTTCCACAATCAATAATATTTTCCTGCTGATAACAGCAATAAATTACTGTTTTTTAGTGCGAACTACTCGAAATCCCAGCTCCTTAAGAGCAGCAGAAGGCGGCAGTTGGTCAGTACTAGTTACTTGACAATCAGCTGCACTATTCTTCCAACTACCGCCACATCTAACCACAAAAGAATCAATTGAAGCACCTGTCCACTCCCATACATTTCCGCTTAAATCATAAAGTCCTAATTCATTAGCAGCCTTGCGTCCTACTGGTTTCGTATCCTCCCCCTCAGCAGTATTGCGACGATACCAGGCTACTTCTTTTATCTGATCACTTCCGGCATAAGTCGTTGGTTGACCTTTGCTGCCGCCGCGAGCAGCATACTTCCATTCTTCTTCAGTTGGCAGCCTATAACCTGCCAACTGCTGAGGTTCATCCTGCAAAGTCCAAGATTTTAAATCATATGCTGGAGCTAAACCCTGCTGCCTGCTTAACCAATTGCAATAAGCCACTGCTCCATACCAGGTAACTCCTGTAACAGGCTGGGCTTGTAAATTATTTTTTTCAGTTCCCCGATTATTATTAATTTTAAATTCTCCTGCTTGATGCTTAATGGAACCTGATAAATCAATTATCTTCTTTCCTTTATAGCGCCCCGCTGCAGAAACTTCTGCTTGGTTTAAAAACTGAAGGAACTGCTGATTAGTCACTTCGTAATTTCCCATATAGATATCAAACTCCAATCTGATGCCGCCGTTGTCTGGTGCAGTAGTTCCGGCTGAAATTTTACTCATCTCTAATTTAATCTCTGCTCGAATATTTATCTGCACTTTGCCGGTTCCTACTTTTCCCTGCTGATCACTGAAAGTATAAGTAAATTGGTCTCGACCTTGATAATCTTCGGGCGCCACATACGTAATCTGCCCGCTGCTATTTTTCTTTACCTGTCCCTGCTTTGCTTGATTAACTTCTTGCAAGCTCAAATTGCCGGCTTTCATTTCTGCCTCGTTATTAGCTAATACATCAATAGTAACTTCTTCGCCAGTAGTTACTGACAGCTGCTTATCTGCCGGGGTGAACTCTTCTTGAGAATCAGTAACTGTAATCTTCACTTGAGCTGTATCAGTATTCCCCTGGCTGTTAACTATTGTGTACTTAAAGCTATCCTGTCCGCTGTAATCTTCATTAGCCCTATATTTTATTTTTCGCTGGTCAGCTGGTTCTACTTCTCCATGTTGAGGATCAGTTATCCGCTGAATAGTCAATTTTTCTTTTACTTTACTTTGATCGTTAGCTAAAACTTCCAGCTGAATACTTTTCCCGGCCTGCACTTGCTTAATATCATCTTGAGCAGTAGGGAAAGAAGAAGGCGAACTAGTTGTAGAGCTGTGTTCCTGCTGCGAATTGTCTTCTGAATCCGATTTAAATATAACAGTTACTTGAGCAGTATCTGTATTCCCTTGCTCATCACTAACTGTATAACTAAAACTATCCTGCCCCGTATAATCTTTTTTCGGGCTATAAACAACTCGCCCTGAGCTGCTTTTAGTTACTTTTCCCTGCTCCGGTTCTCCTAAATCAGTAATCGTCAAAGATTCTCCATTCTGGCTGGTGTCATTAGCCACTACATCTATTTCAATTGAACTATTTTTGGTTCCCGTAGCCAAATCAGCATTAGCTTGCACCCCATTTATTTTTTCTTCTATCTTAATTGTTACCTCAGCCTTGTCTGTAGCTCCCTCGGAATCACTTACTGTATAGGTAAAAGTATCCTGGCCGGTATAATCTGCTTCCGGCTGGTAAATAACTGTTCCCTTTTCTTTGTTAGTTACCTCTCCGTATTCTCCATTAGTTACCTGTTTAATACTTAACTGATCGCTATCCGGGTCTTGATCATTAGCTAATAAATCTAATTTTATTTTTTCTCCCTGAACAGTAGTTCCCACATCCTCCTTTGCTTCCGGAGGACTATTCACATCCCCTACACTAATTACAATAGTTTCCTGCATACTTAAGTCTCCATCACTGGCAATAAAAGTTGCTTCGTAATTTCCGACCGGATGATAATCAGGCTGCCAGTTAAACTCCCCGGTAACTGAATTGAATTCAGCGCCCAATGGTTTATTCTTTACTTTCAACTGTACCGAATCTCCATCGGGATCATTAGCCTGCACTGTAAAATTCAATTCTTCATCTTTAGCTATCTGTTTGTTTCCAATCTTTTTCAGTACCGGCGCTTGATTTTTATTTTTTACTTTAATAGTAATTGTCTTTTCTGACTTCAACTTACCATCAGTAGCTGTAAAAGTAACTTCGTAACTGCCGGCTGCTTGATAATTAGGCTGCCAGCTGAATCTTCCGCTCTGACTATCAAACTTAGCCGCTGGCGGTTTATTTTTTACTCCGAACGTAACTTCTGCTTCTTCCAGGTCAGTAGCCTCCACCTGAAAAGCCAATTTATTTGTTTCCGTCACTACTCTATCACTCACTCCTTTAACTACCGGCGGCTGATTTTTCTTGCTGACTTCAATTGTAATTGTTTCCCGATTAGTCAATTCCCCATCACTAGCTAAAAATGTTACTTGATGTTCGCCCAGAGCATTAGCCGCCGGCTGCCAGCTGAACTCTCCCGTTTCAGATACAAACTCAGCTCCTTGAGGCTTGCTTCTTACCTCAAGAGTTACTTCCTTTCCTTCGGGATCTTCCGGCTGTACTTGAAAAGTTAATTTTTCATCGACAGTTACTTCCTTATTCTTTAAGTTTTTGAAGACTGGTTTTCCGTCAAACTTAGCCTGGATAGTTAAAGCTTCCGTTACTTTAATCGTCTGCTGCTGTTCACTGCCTGTTAAATCACCAGCCCAGCTTTTAAATACATAATTCTCAGCGGGAACTGCCTTAACTGTTACTACTTTCCCTTCTTTATACTCCCCACCTAAGGGCGATAATTTAATTTCTCCTGCTTTGTCGTCTGTCTTTAGATTCACTTCATACTTTTCGGTAAACAACTGAGAACAACCAGTAACTAACAAACTTATTAATAATAGACTGCCCATTAAAAATTTTAATTTCCCCTTCCTCTTCATTACTTTTACATCCTCCTTGCAAAAACTAATTTTATTTACATATTATTATTTAATTACTTAATAATGTATAATACTACATATTATATTTGTATGAACCTATTCAATTTCCTGCAAAAAAAGTAAAAAAGTCGCCTAACGGCGACGGCTCAAACTCAGTCGTAAACTACTTATTTAAAATTATAGTTTTGGCCCAATTAACTTATTTTTCTTGCTGCAAATAAGGCTCTACATGTACCATGCAGTGCTTAACTTTAGAAATTTCTCTTTCAATTTTATCATGAACTTGCTCGGCAATCTCATGGCCTTCCAGCACAGATAATTCTTGATTAACAGCTATCTCTACATCCACATATAATTTACTTCCATGCTGTCTAGTTTTTAATTCATTAATTGCTTGCACTGCTGTTACTTCCAAAATTTCTTGTTTAATTTCAGCTCTGGTTTCTTCACTTCCCGCACGGTCTACAAGTTGGTGAATTGATTGAATATAAATATCGACTGCTACCTTAATTATTAACCCACAAATTACTAAAGCAGCTAGTGGATCAAAAAATTTATAACCCAGCCTAGCGCCGATAATAGCTGCTAAAGTCCCCGCCGAGGAAAATACATCAGACCGATGGTGCCAAGCATCAGCTAATAAGGCCGAACTATCTATCTGTTTAGCCCCTCGCCTTACATACCTATACATTCCTTCTTTTACTATAATTGATAATACTGCTGCATAAATCGTCAGCTTAGCCGGTACTTCATAATCACCAGTTACCATCGTCTGTACTCCATCATACCCAATTCCCAGCGCAGTCAGCAGCAAAATAATAGCCATCAGTTTGGCTACTATTGGTTCAATCTTTTCATGTCCGTAAGGATGATTCTCATCCTTAGGTTTTCCCGCAATATTAATTCCGATCATTACAGCCGCAGTACTAACTATATCAGATAAAGAATGAATGCCATCTGCTAACATAGCCCCACTTTTACCAATCATCCCGGCTATAATTTTCACTCCCGCCAGAATAACATTCCAGGTAATTGTAACCCGGGAAATTTTATTCCCCCGTTTTAATCTCTCTTTCCGCTCCATAATAACCCCCTTATTGCTACCATTCTAACTTTAAATTATGTATAACATATTAACAATCCTCTGTCAATTGATTTTAGCTCCCAACTCTCTTATTTATCATCGACTAAATTATATTTGCGGGCTTTATTAGCCACAGTACTATGGGTAATCCCCAAAGCTTTCCCCGCAGCATTAAAGCTATCGTATTCCTGTAAGGCCAATCTGATAATTTCTTTTTCATATTTTTCCCAGTCTGCTACTTCTCCTTCTCCGGTCAGACTAACTAAGGACTGAGGAGTTTGATACTCCCCCTGTAGGTAATTAGGTAAATTATTCAAAGTTAATTCCTGTCCTTCAGTAAAATTAATAGCCCGTTCTATTATATTCTTTAATTCGCGAATATTACCCGGCCAGGAATAATTAGTCAGCACTCCCAAAGCATCTTGACTGATGCTTTTTACTGGCTTCCCTAATTCTTCCGATAGCTGTTCTAAAAAGTGATTTACTAACATCGGAATATCTTCTCTTCGATCCCGCAAAGGAGGTAAAACAATGGGGATTACATTCAAGCGATAATATAGATCCTTCCGAAAGGAACCCTCCTCCATCATCTCTTCCAAATCTCGATTAGTAGCGGTTATTACCCGGATATCTACTTTGATATTTTGCGCCCCTCCTACTCGTTCAAACTCTCTATTTTGCAGTACCCGCAGCAGTTTAACTTGTAATTCAACAGATAGTTCTCCAATCTCATCTAAGAATATAGTCCCGCCGTCAGCTAATTCAAACTTGCCTATTTTCTGCTGCTTAGCTCCGGTAAAAGCTCCTTCTTCATGACCAAACAACTCGCTTTCAATTAAATTAGGCGGTAGAGCAGCACAATTTAGACGAATAAACGGTTCTTTGCTTCTCTGACTCGCATAATGAATAGCTTCTGCTACTAACTCTTTTCCGGTACCACTTTCACCTCTAATCAATACGGTAGACTTAGTTTTCGCTGCTTTAGAGGCTTTCAATAAGGCTTCTCTTAACTCATCACTTTTGCCAATAATCCGATTAAAATGTTCATCTAAGTCTTTTTCCCGTTTTAGCTCCCGCTCTAAATATTCCGCTTTAGCTGATAATTCACGCATTCTCTTAGCTAACTCTTCTACTTCTCCCTTTTTCTTGGAAACAATTACTACGCCTTCTACTTTTTCTTCTACTTCAATCGGATACATATTAGAAACAATAATTAGTTCTTCACTTTCTTCCGTTATTATTCCGGTCTGAGCCTGCCCAGTTTGCAGTACTTGCCGATAAGTTTTCGTTTCACTAATATTTTCAATCGGCTGCTTCATAATTTCTTCTTTATTTACTCCCAACATTTGAGCGTAAGTGGGATTTACATAATCTATTCTTCCCTCTTCATCCAGGACACAAATTCCATCCTGGACGGATTCCAAAATTAAATTTAATCCTTCTTTTAATGCTTTAACTTCCTTCAATTCTCCTGATAATTTTTCTAACGTAGAAATATCTTGAAACACAGCAATTGCTCCGGTCAATTTCCCCTGGGACCAGATAGGGCTTCTATTAGTTATCACTGTAGTCTGGTTAATCTGCTGCCGCATACCCAATTCTTCTTTTTCCAGCTCCATAATTTTTATTAAGCGAGTATTAGGAACAACAGAAGTAATTTTTTCTCCAATCACATCTGTGGAACGCAGTCCTGTAATCTGTTCCGCAGCGGGATTAAAATTAGTAATTATTCCCCGATCATCAACAATTATTACTCCATTAGCAATATTATTAAAAACCTGGTCAACAGTCACTGTAGTCTGCTGTAATAACTGATCCACTTCCTCCTTAGCTTCTCTAGCTTCTAAATCAAACTCCCCTTGTAGAAAGTCCACAAATTCCATTAAAGATTGAGCAGCATTGGCGCCTTTACTGACCACTACAATCTCATCCTGATAGCCTATTTCACAAGTAGTAATCGAAATTAAGCTGTTAGCGGGAAATAATTCTTCTTCTGTATGTCCTAAAAATACTTTATCTCCATATTTCTTTTTTAATTCATTAGCTTTATTTACAATTAGTGCTGCTACTCGCGCATGTAATCCTTTTTGATGGCCGAAAATTATTTTTTTCTGTTTCTCCACCACTTATCCCTCCCTTGCTGCTATAAACTTAATGATCATAATAGACGTTAACTTAAACCAAATTTTAGTAATTTGAAGGTTTAAAGTAAAGCATTAACGATATTGAGTTTAAATTTGAGATTGAGTCTGAGCAACCCATATAACCAATAGTTGTAGTCGCTTCTCCAAGTTTAAACTCCAGCCCACTTGCTAGTAAGTTTACTTAATCTCAAGCTCAACCTCAAACTCGAGATACTATTCCGATAAAAATAAATCAATTGAAACAATATACATTAAGTTAACGCATATAGGTTAATTATATCACTTACCTCCCAAAGAACCAACTACTAGTTAAAATATAATTTCCCGGGCCAACTTCTGACCCGGGAAGACTATCATCTGGTTCGATTTGCTTTTAACCGATAACTGCGCAGCGCTTTCCTAACTGCCCGATCTACCTTATCAGCTATCTTTTCTTCAGCGGCAAACACCATCTCAGCATCAGCAATCAGCTTATCTTTCCACTGCTTAAATTCCTTCTCCGAAATTTCATATTTTTCACAGACTGCTTCCTGTCCCTGCTCCATCCCTTCCAAGATAATTTTTACTTTTTCTTCAGCACTAATATTGTTCATTGTTAATTCCCCCTCTTTATTTTGTTTAAAATTTATTTATTAAGCAATTTTTTCTTTGCTTCTTTCCTCCTGCTTCAATTTAGCTTGAGCAGCAGCTAATCTGGCTATCGGTATTCGATAAGGCGAACAACTTACGTAATCCATACCTGCTTGCTGACAGAAAACAATAGAGGCTGGATTACCTCCCTGTTCTCCACATACACCTGTCTGCAAATTAACATTTTTCTTTTTCCCCGTCCGACTAGCAAATTCAATCAACCGTCCTACTCCTTCTTTATCCAGTTCTACAAACGGATTGTGCGGTAAAATTCCTGCTTCCAAATAAGCAGTTAAAAACTTGTTTTCTACATCATCGCGGCTAAAACCAAATGTAGTCTGCGTTAAATCATTGGTTCCGAAAGAGAAAAAATCAACTTCCGGTGCTATTTGATCTGCTGTTACACAAGCTCTAGGCAGTTCAATCATAGTTCCCACTTCATAGTCAACCCCACCTTCCGGCAGCATTTTCTCCGCCTGTTCTTTTATTAATTGCTTCACAGTTTGCAGCTCACTTACATGACTAATTAAGGGCACCATAATTTTAATTTCTATTTCTACACCCTGGTTAGCTACTTGGGACGCTGCCGCCAAAATAGCTTCTACCTGCATTTTATAAATATCGGTGCGGCTAATCCCTAATCTACAGCCTCTTAACCCCAGCATAGGATTTGATTCAGTAAACTCTGTTACCTGCTTTAATTTAACCTGTTTTTCAGCTAATTCTTCTTCATTCCCTGTCTGTTTTAACTGGTTTATATCGGCAGTTAACTCTTCAATTGCCGGTAAAAACTCATGCAGTGGAGCATCTAACAGTCGAATAGTTAGCGGTCTACCGTCTAAAGCCAAAAGCAACTCTTTGCAATCCTGCTCCTGTAGTTTCTGCATAGCAGTCCTTGCCTGCTGTTGCTCATCTACATCTCCCAAAATTAAGTCTCTCACCATCTGTATCCTATTCTTTCCTCTAAACATATGCTCTGTTCGACAGAGGCCAATTCCGGCTGCTCCCAATTCTATGGCTTTAGCAGCTTCCTGTTGATTATCAGCATTGGCTACTACCTGCATAGTTTTCTCTTCATCTGCCCAAGCCAATAATTTTTCCGCCTCGGAACTTAATTTTGATTCTTTTTGCGCCACTCGACCGGCAATTACTCTTCCCTCTGTACCATCAATAGTTATATAATCACCAGCAGTAAATATTTCTTCTCCTACCGTTAATTTACCCTCTTCTTTCTGCAGAGTTATTTCTTCACAGCCTGAAACACAAGGTTTGCCCACTCCGCGGGCTACCACAGCAGCATGACTAGTCATCCCCCCATGGATTGTTAATATCCCTTCAGCAGTCATTACTCCTTCAATATCCTCCGGGGAAGTTTCAGCACTTACCAAAATTACCTTTTCTCCTGCTTCCGACCATTCCTGAGCTTGTTCAGGGCTGAACACTATCTTCCCGACCGCTGCCCCCGGCGAAGCAGCCAAACCCTCAGCTATTATTTCCAGTTCGGCCTCATTATCTATCTGCGGATGCAGCAACCTTTTAAGCTGCTCCGGATCAATCCTTAATAAGGCTTCCTGGGTAGTAATCAACCCCTCTTCTACTAGATCAACTGCTATCTTTATATCGGCCCGGGCAGTTCGCTTGCCTGTCCTGGTTTGCAGCAGATAAAGTTGTCCGTCTTCAATAGTAAATTCAATATCCTGTAAATCTCGATAATGTTTTTCTAATTTTTCTGCTATTCTCTTCAATTCTAAAAAGACAGCCGGTAATTCTTGACTTAATTTATTGATTGGCTGCGGCGTCTTCCCGCCTCCTACTACCTCTTCTCCCTGTGCATTCGGCAAATATTCACCATATAATCCTTTTTCTCCTGTGGATGGATTGCGGCTAAAAACTACCCCTGTCCCCGCTCGAGAACCCAAATTTCCAAACACCATAGTTTGTATAGTAACTGCCGTTCCTAAACTATGGTCCAATCCTTGTGACTCCCGATAAGCAACCGCCCGTGAATTATTCCAGGAAGCAAAGACAGCTTCAACAGCAGCAATCAACTGTTGTTCTGGGGTCTGGGGAAAATGAGTCCCGGTTTTCTGATAAATTAGCTGTTGATACTCCTCAGTTAGTTCTTCTAAAGCTTCTCCACTAAACTTTTCGTCCGCTTCTAACCCAACTTCTTGTTTTTTCTGTCCTTTAATTGTCTTAAATTCTTCCGCAGGGATTTTATAAACTACTGTACCAAACATTTTGAGCAACCGCCGATAAGAATCATAAGCAAACCGCTTACTGCCTACCGCTTTCGCTAATCCTGCTGCTACTTCCTGATTGAGACCTACATTTAAAATAGTATCCATCATTCCCGGCATAGATTCGGCCGCCCCCGAACGAACTGAAACTAACAGCGGATTAGAAGTCCCGCCAAATTTCTTACCCGTCTTTGTTTCTAACTCCTCTAAATAATCTTTCACTTCCTTAATAATAAATTCAGGCAGCGATTCCCCATTTTCATAATAAAGATTACAAACATCAGTAATAATCGTCATCCCCGGCGGTACAGGAAGCCCAAGATCAGTCATTTCTGCTAAACTAGCCCCCTTGCCCCCTAACTTATCTTTCATTTTCTTAGCTCCTTCCGCAAACGAATAAATATACTGCTCCACAATCGATCCCCCCTCAATTTTTGTTTTTCTCTTTACTTAGTTAATAATGCAAGTTAGATACCAAAAAAACAATTTAAAATTAAATCAAGTTTTAAAAACTAGTATCAAAGCTAAATAATAAGTATATCAGATATAATCAATTTTCAACCTGCTCAATCCATTATAAATAAATTAAATTATGAATAATAACCGATATATCTCTCTAATTTTTTTCACCTCTTTATCCAACTTTAAATTTCTGCTAAAATTTATCAAGGATAAAAGGGGGGGTGATAATTTTTATCAAGTTTTTACTGCGAAATTTACTCTCTAAACTTCTTATTAATAAAATTAAGATACCTACATTTTGCTGCAAAAAAAATAAAAACCCCCATTAAAAGGGGGCTTTTCATTAAATCTTATATTGTTCAACTATATTCTGTAACTGCTGCGCCATATCTGCCAAATCTTGAGAGGACTTAGTAATTTCATCCGACATATTCTTAATTTCATTAGTTGCTTCTCTCACCTGATCGCTATTTTCGGCCAACTCCTGAGCAGAATCAGCAGTCTGTTCAACTTGATTAGACGTCTGGTCACTAGCTTGACGAATTTCTTCAAATACTTCACCAGTTTCTTCTACTACTTCCTGTCCTTCATCTACTCGCCGTTCCACTTCTTTTACTGATTCTAACCCAGTGTCTGCTTTGTCCTGCGTTTCGTTAATCAAGCCGGCAATATCTTCAGTAGCTTCATTAGTTTCTTCTGCTAGTTCTCTAATCTCCTCAGCTACTACTGCAAATCCTTGGCCGGCTTCTCCTGCCCGAGCCGCCTCAATAGCTGCATTAAGAGCTAATAAATTAGTCTGTTCCGCAATATTTGTAATCATCTCTACTATCTGTCCGATCTCCTGAGCTGTATCATCAAGTTCATTGATTACTTTTACTGCCTCGGTAACAGCACTGCTGATCTGGTTCATACTATTTAATGTATCTTGAATATTTTCACTACCGACCTCTGTTTTTGAATCAGTTTCCTGCGCAAAGCTAGCAACTTCCTGCGTACTAGCTGATATCTGCTGAATAGTAGAAGACATGTTACCGATTAACTCATTAGTATCTTCAATAGTAGCATTTCCTTCTTCAGCAGAAGCTGACAGTTCTTCACTGTAAGCTGATAAGTCTTCTGCCCGTTCAGAAAAGCCCATTACTAAATTTTTCATCTCATTTTTTGTATTATTTACTTCTTTCTCCAGCATACCCAATTCATCATTAGTTTTTACTTCTAAATCCTTTAAATTCAGATTACCCGACTGCAGTTCCTTCATCACCTCAATTATTCGACCGAGGCGGTTCATGATTAACTTATCTAGAGCAATTCCTAATATTATACTTACCACAAACAGATTAAAAAGGAGAGTAGCTAATTTACTATCTTGCAGCGGTGTATTTTGAACTATAATGATTTCCAGAAAATAAGAAATCCCTCCCGATACAATTAAAGCTCCAATAAATGTTAAAATAAACTTTTTCTTTAAATTTAATTTCTTCATTTTTAATTTTTAGCCCCCTTATTTTATTATTTTGATTATTTCTTGTTTTTTCTACTTAATAATTTAAATTTCCTATATATATAATTTGAATATCCTTGTGCAAGTTCCTTTTTTTTATCTTTGATTTTTCTAATTTATTAAAAATAAAAAAAGGGCACCTTTTGCAAGGTCCCCCCACCTTTATTTTACTAGCTGTGACTTATTAAATAACAGTTCGTTTATTTTTCGTTCTGATAAGCCGGTAATCTCCTTTACCCGCTCCTGGTTAACCCCTGAGCCTAATAAATCGCGGGCAATTTTTTTCCGTTCTTGGTTTTTCCCCTCTTGAATTAGTTTGTACATTAAGCTCATTATCCTGACGCCCCCTACCAGCTTTATTTTTATTATAACAAATTATTCTCAAGGTTTAAAAAATAAATAAATAAGATTAAGAGGGATATGCTTTTTATTAGCTTAATATTCTTAATTATTCTCCGATTTTCAGTTATTTTGAAGTTGTAATAAACTAATGAATCTGATTTTCTTCCATCATTTCCTCTAATTCTTGTACTAATTTTGATCTGCTATAACTTCCACAATCTCATTGTTTTACTTTTTTCTTCTTCTTTTTCTTCTTCTAATTCGCCTACCTGTTCTTTAAGTTGAGTCAATTCTTCCTGGAGGTCTTCCACTTTTGCTTCGTACTCATCCAGTTTTGATTTTAAACTATGTTTAATCCGCCGTTCTTTGTTCAGCGCATTTTTTAGCGAATCGTACCGATCAGATAAGGTGAAAATATTTAAAATCTCTTCAATTTGTTCTTCCTTTGCTTCCCCTTCCGCCTCTACTAGCATTAAGCGGCATAAACTCTGCAGAATAAATAAAATATTATTTATATCATAGTCATTAGCAATTAATTGTTTTACTAAGGCAGCTCCCCGATCAATACTTTTATGGTTTCTATTTTCCTGAAACTTTTCACTACTAATCATCATCTTATCTAACAACCTTCTTTTATTAGGAGCAATCTGATCATAATAAGTTAAATAAGCTTCTACACCGATCTCAGCCGGAAAATCTATTATATATTCCATTGCCTGCGACATCTTGCCCATTTTTTCTTCTTGCAGTAAATTTATTATTTCTTCTCGGACCAACTCAGCGTCGCGCTGGGATAATCGATACCCATTCTGTTTATATTTAGCTTTTAGGTCCTTTAGTCTTTCAACTGGCTGTTCACTCTTACTCATATATATCCCCCATTTCTCAACTTTTAACTGTACTTAAGATATCATAATATATTTTTCTACAAAATATCACACATTCCTGGATAAGTATAGCAAAATTTTGAGAAAGAATAAAGTCGCCTGGCGATGACTTAGCTTGAGGCTGAGATTGAGTTTAAGTCAACCATAAATCAAATTCGTACAAGTTATCCATAGATTAAGAAAAAATATAATCCCCTAAACAACAAAAAAGTCGCCGTAAGGCGACTTTAAATCAGACTAAGGTTAAGTTGGAGTCAGACCTAAAAACCCGCTACTCATCTGCCCTTCACGAAGTAGACTGCCGACAGGAGCTTCCCGTTAAACTTAAAATCATACGGCGCACTTTTAATTTCGCCAACTCTTTTTTTAAGTTGGCCCGAAAAGAAGCTATCGACTGGCTTCTAGCTTCCGGCGACAGCGATAAATTAGTCATAATCAAGTCATTTAAATATTTCTCCGGACCGTTGGTTAAGTTCTTAACCGGAACCAAATCATCTTCAATAATTCGTTCGGAAGCTTCCAGCGGCAGCTGCCCGGTGCAGAAATAATACAGTATAGCTGCTAAGCTGTAAATATCCGAATACGGACCCTGATCAGCTTCCGGAGAATAAAACTCAAGCGGTGAATAACCCGGAGTTAACATTTTTTCTTTTTCCTCTACCTGACGATACTTAACGACCGCCCCAAAATCAATCAAAATAGGTTTATCTAGGTACATAATAATATTATTCGGCTTCAAATCACGGTGAATATAGCCCTGCTGGTGAAACTTTCCTACTACTTGCAGCAGCCGAAAAAATACTTCCTCTAAAAATTCAAATAAAGATTTATTCTCAGTTAAGTAACCTGTTAAATCTTGACCGCGGTAGTATTTCATTACTAAATAGGCGGTATTGTTGGCCCGGAAACTTTCATAACATCTAGCTGTATATTCATTAGTTAATTGGTTCATAATCGCTGCTTCTTGTAGAAATTGTTCTTTCTTCTGCTCAAATTTATCCTGCTGCGAACTATACTTACAGACAACAGTTTCTCCGTCTAAATCCCGGAGAACAAAATCACAAGGGAAAAACTCTTTAATTACAACTCGTTCTTTATTACCTAGATGCTGAGCCAGGTAAACAATAGATAAATTACTCTCTGCTGAAAGTTTCTGTTCCACTAAATATTTATTCTGCAAACTAGTCTTCGGGGGTAAATAAAGATAATTAACCGCTTCGCTATTAACTGCCATTTTTCCTTACCTCCCTAGAAAAAGAAAAAAGCTTTATCTTTTTTTTCTTTAACTTCTTTTATTTTCTTTCTAACCTTTTTATTAGCCTGCTGATAATTGATTTGAATGTAAATCTTTTTTGCTTTCTCATATTTATCTAAAGCTTGTTCATATTTTTCTTTCTCTACCAGTTCATTTCCTAAATTTTCATAATAATTAGCCCTTTTGTAGTGAACTTCATCTAATTTGCTGTCAATTTTTCCTTCCGCCGTTTGCAGATTTTTATCCGTGTAAACTTGCTTAGCTTGTTTATACTTTTTTAACGCTTGCTCATAATTTTGCTTTTCTACCTGCTGTTGAGCAGCCTGTTCATATTTTTTAGCCTGCTTAATTGCCTGCTGTTTTTTCACCTTTGTAATTTCAGTTTCCACTTCTCGCTTTTCACCAGGTTGATTCGCTTTGGCAAACATTTCTTGCGCCTGATTATAATTAAATAAAGCTTTTTCGTACTTCCCGGCCTGAAAATAACTAAACCCCTGTTGTTTATACTTTTTCCCTTGTTCAACTAATTTTTGATTAGCTAACTTATTTATCTTTGTCTTTAAACTATTTGCCTTTTCTGTCTTACCTAATTCTGAATAAATAACTTTTGCTTTCATATACTTTAAATTTGCTTCTTCATGGTTCCCCTGCTGTTTTAGTCTATCTCCCTTAGCAGCTATTTTCTCAGCTTGCTCAACCTTCTGATGGTTAGTAAGCTGTTTCTCTAATTCTTTTATCTTATTTTCTATTTTCTTTTTTCGGTCGGTCACCCCATTCTTTTTATAAATTTCTAAAGCCACCAGGTATTTCTCTTTAGCTACTGCATAGTCTTCCGACTTAGCCAGCATATTTCCTTCAAGGGCATAATTTTTGGCTTCCAATATATCTTCGGCCCGGGAAATCTTATCCTCAATTTTATTTAAGTCATAGTCTTTTATTTTTAAATAGGTTAATTTAGCCTTTTTATATTTAGTCAATGCCTGCTGGTAATTTCCAGCTGCAAATTTCTGATCCCCTTCTTTTTCCTTATTCCGGCCGGTAAGTATTTTATTAGTAACTTTGCTTTTCTGACTTACTGCTTCCTGTTTATCATTCTGATTTGTTGTTTTATATAATTCCTGCGCCTGCTGATAGTTACTTAAAGCCTGCTTATATTTGCCCTGCTTAAATAATTTATCAGCCTTTTTTCTAGCCTGGATTCCTTTTTTTATTTTAGCCTGTCTTTCTTTCTTTTGTTCTAAGCGAGCTGCCTGCTGCTTCATTTGACCATAAGTCAAAATTCCACCCAACAACAGACAGAGGGGAATTAAAATTAAAGCTATTTTTTTAACTGAAAAGCGCCCTTTGCTTACATCTTGCTGAAAAGTTTTATTGGCAAAAATAGAAACTAGTGAATAATTATCAAGATTGCTATTATCTTTACTAAGCAGCTTCTTTTCTAAATTTTCTACAAACCCCTTCGCTTCTTGTGACTCTTTTAAAGTATCTTCAATTTCCTGATCCGCAATATTCTCCCAAAAACCAGCTGTACACATCAGCAGAACATCATCATCTTTTAATTCTTTTTTCCGCTCAATATTAGGCTTAATTCTTTCTTCCTGGCCTAGATATTCAGTTAAGTTATGCCGTTCTTCATGCTGATTTAATTTATTAGCAGCAATATCTCCTACTTCGACCATCATCTGCGCTACACTATTATCCCACGACTGATCAATAATTGCTTCTTTTCTTAAATGATACAATCTAGTGTTACCAATACTTCCCCAGGCTAGAGAACTATAATCGCTAACTACCACTAGTAAACTGACTTTTAAGTTCATCATCCGGCTTTCCCGCCGTAAAAATTGGTGAGCATCAGTTAAATACTGTTTAATATCCTTCTTTTTTAGGGAAGGATTTTCCGTAAAGTCACTAATTACACTCCCGGCTGCCAATTTAGCACTTAGCACATCCTGAGCCGAATCTAGTCCATCAGCCAACACCCAACATACTTTATCATCAAGCTCTACAAACGCAAAATAATCTCCATTTTTCTTAAAATCACCAGGAGAGGTGATAAACTCAGTAACGAAATCACTATTTTCCTTTCTCATCGCTTTTCCCTTCCTTTTTAAAGATTAGCTATTTTTCTCTAGCACAATTATAGTAGCATTATCCTGGTTAACTATGTTCTTATCCATAACCCGGTCGAGAACCAAGTGAGCTTCCTGCATTGGATGTAAATCCCGGGCCAACATCTTTTCTAACTCTCGCTCAGTTAAATTATTTTCTACCCCATCACTGCACAAAACTAGTTTATCTTCCGGCTTTAATTCAACTGGGTTCTCACCGTAATTAATCTTATGAAAATCATCTTGGCCTAAATAACTAGTCAACCGCTCCCGCTTAGGATGATTTAAAGCCTCATAACGACTGATTTCTCCTGCTTGATAGGCCTGTTTTAATTTATTAGCAAATACATGCTGTTGGTTAAGATTAGTCAGTTCCTGGTTCCGGTACAGAAAAATCCTGCTGTCACCTACGGAAACCCAATATAATAAATCACCTACAGCTATCACTGCTACCAAAGTAGTTCCCATCTTTCTCCCCTTAGCCAAATCCAAAATAGCAGAATTACTTAGATAAGTAGTATTCACTAAAAACTTAATCGGCTCTAAATCATAAGTCTGAACAAATTCTTCCCGAAAAGTCTCTACCGCTAATTGACTTGCCTTTCTTCCTGAAGTTAAACCTCCCATGCCATCGGCCACTACTGCTAACGTCCCGTTTTCTGATTTAAGAGTAGTAAAGGCATCTTCCTGCCGCTGACGAGTTCCTAACTGTTGAGCATTACCAATTTTTAGCTTAAGCTGCTGTTCTACTGGCTGCTTCCGGTAGAAAAAAACATATATTATTCCTACCGATACACCAGCTAATAGAGTCAAATTGTAGGGAAAAACAAATAAAGAATGTAAGGCCATCTTCATGCCTCCCTTAAATATCCTCATGTTCCCATTCAAAATGCTTCCCGCACAGCGCTATAAAAATAAACTTGCTAGACCCCATCTGAATCACATCATAAGGCGATAATTCAGTCGGAGCATAAATGGCCTCTTCATTCACATAAATAATTCCGGTAGTATCTGCCCCAGGAATCAGCACAAAGTTTCTCTCTTTCGGATTATAACTGACCACTGCGTGATTGCGGCGCGAAATCCGCTTATCTCCCTGAATATTAATATGCATCTCTTCCGAGCGGCCGATGAAATTCTTTTCACTCCGAATTTTATAATCCTTTCCTTTTTCTGCACCGTCAATACAGACAAACCAACCTACTACTGGATTCCTTTCTGTTTCTTCATCCCAATAAGCTAACGTCTTCTCTCCGGCCGGAGCAGCAGCTTGTGATTTAGAACTTTCTTCCTGCTGTGCCTGCTGCTGTGAATTATGATTCTCCTCCAGTACATCTTCATCACAATACGGACACTGGTCATATTTTCTGCTATTATAAAGATGTCCGCTCTGGCAACGATCCATTTGCATTGTTAATTACCTCCTAATAATTTTAATGGTTTTAATCTAATTTGTAGATTGATTAGCGAACTACTAATTTAGTATTAGCAATATAAATCGTATCCCCTACATTCAATTGATAAGGACGACCGCTTTCTACCTTGAATTTTTGACTGTTATCCTGCTTTCTAAGTCCACTGCCATTATAAGAATTAGCATCCTCAAAATACCATTTATCTCCAGTATTATTTAGCACCGCATGCTGTCGGCTGATCAAAGAAGAGTATGTAGCCTGCGATAAGTCAATATCAACGTGATTATTGTCTGTCTGCTTACCGATCAAGCAGGAAGTACGATTATTGATAGTCCAGCGTTTTACATTGTTCCCTTCCTGATCTTTAAGAATCAATTCGGTGATCCCCTGACAGCTGTCTTCAACCTGCTGTACCTTAGTCTCCTTAATTAAAATTCCTACTGCTGCTACCCCCACTACAAAGCAGCTGCTTATTAACAGCCAAACTTCTTTATAAACCAGATTTAAACCAATTAGCAACACCAAACCAATTACCAAAGAAGCAATAACCTTCGGCTGTCGAAAAAAACTTTTAGTCTCCTGCTTACCGGTATGTTTGTTTATTTTTTTCCGCAGATAATAATTACGAATATGCCGCGGAAAATTAAGCCAATGAATTAGCTTGCGGAAACCAGCCGTCAGTCGCGCCCATAACGAACTCATACCTTACCTCCTCCTAACTAATTTTAGTCAACTCCAAAATATTCATCAAATAAATCACTAGTCCCCATCGGATCTTCGCCTTCTGCTTCCTGATTAACCCGTTCTTTTGTTGCCGGATCAAATCCGAAAAATTCCTTAAACTGTTCTTCAAAGTCGCCAAAATCTCCCTGATTAAACCCATGTTCAGCCTGCTGCTGAGTCTGCTTTTTTGTCTGCTGCCTGTGCTGGCGCTGGCGGCTGCCTTGTCCTCCTAACTGTTGATCGTACTGCTTTCTCTTTTCTGGTGAACTCAACACATTATAAGCTTCAGTTACCTCTTTAAATCTATCTTCCGCATCACCTCGGTCACAATTATCAGGGTGATATTTTAATGCCAACTTGCGGTAAGCCTTCTTAATTTCTTCTTCATCTGCCGTCTGGTCTACCCCTAAAACTTGATAATAGTTTTTCACTACTAGTCACTCCCTAGTTGAGGTTGAGTTTAAGGTTAAGGCTGAGATGGAGATTAAGTTCCCCAGCAAGTTAAGGTTTTTAATAGTTTGCTTAATCTCACCCTTAAGCTCAAACTTAATTTACTATAATCTTCTCCGGCCCCTTATCGGGCGAGTTATCAACTGGTCCTAAACCAGCAATTACGCGTTTTAAATAATCGTACAGCTCTCGGTTGGTATACTCTTCTTGGTCGACTTTTATTTTTTTCTCCAGGTAATTAACTATTAACGCGCGCCCTACCGCCCGGGAATTTAAGCAGGTAGCGGCAAACATTAAATCAAGCTGTTCAACTTCTGACTGCTCCCACAATCGTTGAGCAAAGGCATCAGTAATTGAGGGATGAAGAGTAGGCTGCTTTAAATAAGAATACTTAACATTAATTATATTAACTGTATTATACTCAGTAGCAAAATCTGCAAAGTTGTCATAGTCATCCCTTAAATTAGCCCCCCGGCGGAGTTTAAACCTGCCTAACTCCAGTTCATTATCAGCTAACTCTATTTCTTCCGCCAGCCGAACTTCACTACCACAGACTCTAAAATTTCCTGTCTCCTCGGGCTCTAAAAATTCAACCTTAATCATCAACTCTTGGTTTTCATCTTCATAATCTAACTCTACTGTATCAGCTAGTAAATAGATCCGCCCGGCAAATTTAATGATTCCGGGTTCTATTTCAATGGTATTGTTACCAACTATTAAGTTAACTCCCGAAATTATCCCTTCCGAATAATCTTGAAAATAAAGGTCTAAAAACTCCCGCGGATAATCCCTTAAGTTTTCCAATATTTCTTGCTTCAAAATATTTCCCCGTTTAAAATAAGGAAATTGATTAGTAAACACTATTTCCACCTTCCCCTGCCAAAAATCACTTTAACCCATCAAAGAAATTCAGCTGAGATAGCTCATCTTCAAATCTAAAAAATCTCTTCTCTCCTACCTGCAGCTGATCATCTTGACGGCCAACAGGTAAGACAAAAAATCCCCAGCGGTCTTCCTCAGTAAATAGGAAAAACTTAACTTCTCCATTCCGGATAGTATCCGTATTTTGCTGTGAGATATTGCCGGGGTATTCTTCTTCTAACGCATCAGCTTCTGTATCTTCATACTGCTCGGCATCATTTTCATACAGATATTCTTTTTTGACTGCTCCTTCTTCACTTTTTAAATAAAACTTAACCTCACGCGCACTAAACGGCTTCGAAATCTGCCCCTGTACTTCTGTCAGCTGCTGCTGACTTTCAATAATCACCTGTTCCTGCCCGCGGAAGTTAAAAGCAGTAATCAAATAAGGAATTACCGGCGGCTCACTAGCAATATTAACCTCAATCGCGCCTGCTTTTTTGGCTTTCATATATCTAATCACTCCGCGCAGACAGGATAATTTAAGTTCTAAAGAACCTTCTTTCTGCTCTTGTCGCCGCTTAAACTCAATACTTTTGCCCGGTACAAATTCCTTAAGCGCCTCCCGAAATAAATCTATCTTACAGGATTGGCCCGTAAGCTTAATGATAGAGTAGTTCATTAACTGGCCCTGGCGGTATAAATCCTCTAAAAACTTGCGTACTATTTCATAAACATCAGCTCTGATCAGCTTAGTTATCTCCCGAATATTAAATATTACTTCCGGAAACTGCTGAACTTCCTGCAGGCGGCCTTCCTGGTAGATAGATAAGCTCCATTTATCCAAGGGAGTAATATGCAGATCATTATCGGCTGCTTCAAAATCAGTTGAGGCAAATTTATTCCGCAAAATACTGGTCTTCTTAAAGAACTGTTTTTTCATGGTTTCAGCCAATTCCCAGAGGAAATAAAAATTATTCTTTACCTTTTGATACTCCAAACTAGTTTTATTTTCATACTCTTTATAGCGAGTCGGAATTACCTGCTCAGCTTGTTCATATTCTTCCTCTACCTCTTGATAAATACTCTCAATTCCTGCTTCCTCTACCTGCCGAAACAGGTCAACATTAGGCGTCGGAATCAATTCATCTATCTCAACAATTGAGCCGTCAGTATAATACTGGGCTAGTACTATTTTCATAAACTGGAGAATACGGTAGGTGATATTGTTCCCGCCGAAATTAGTATCTCCGTTCTCAAAACCCGTCTTTAGGTCTACTTGATAGGATATATCCCCTTCCTTAATACTGAATTTACAAGAAGAAAGATCAGTAGTTCCCCCGCCGCAGTCAATTATCAAAGCTTCATATTCTTCTCCATTGCGAAATTTGCCCTGCTCAATCTGATTGGCAATTGTATTGTACAGCACGGAGACTCCTTCATCGAGAACATCTTTAGTTTCCACTTTATAATCGGGGAGAATTTCCTGCAGCAGATGTAGAAACTGGGTTTTAAATTTAACTGGACTGGAAATATGAATATTTTTAAATTTACATTTGAACTGGCGTTCAGCTATATCTAACACATAATTAATATATTCACTGATTATTTTTCCTCTGCTCACCGTGACTACATTACCTGCTTCATCATAAATTTCTTCTTCTTTCTGGTAGGTATTGACCCAGCGTTTAATCCCCTGAAAATAACTTGCACTACTGGTATAATCATTCTGACTCATTCTATATTTAGCTTCATGTCCAAATAAAAACTTTATATCTTCAGGGTCACTACAGTCCTTGACGTAAACTACTGTCGGAATTGCCTCCACCCACTGTTTCTGGCGGGCAGTTTGGTAGGGGAACTTGACAAAGTTGATTTCATTAACCTTTATCTGCTGCTGTAACAGCTCATTTTCTGATAAGTTAGAAACATAATTGCTATCTAAATAAGCCCCGGCTGTAGTATTGGAGGTTCCGAAATCAATACATAATACAGTTTTAGTTGTTTCTAATTTCTGTACGTTAAAGTCAACAATCGGCAGCCTGTAATACTCAAGATTTTGGGGAAGAATCTGTTCCTGAGAATAATAGCACTCATATAAGTAATCTGAATCTTCCTTGCGGAAAAACAATAAACTATAATCCTTATTCTCAAACTGATCTAACCGCAGCTGCTCACTATTAGCTACTAGATAATAAACATCTTCCCGATCAGGGTCAGGCTGTAAATTAAATACTCCACACAGATAATCATTCTTCCCATTGACCAATAAAACATTGGAAGTTTCCACTTCATTCTCAGCTACTACCTTATAGCGGTCGCGCTTACTAACTCCTACCTGATCATAAACTACCATTTTCGCCGGCACCCGCAGTTTATCTTCCGGATTTAATCTCACAGTTAAGTGCTCATCAACCACCTGCTGAATTCTATTTAATCCATCTTCCTGCTGCTCCCAAATTAAATTAGGGTCTTTAACCCCCCGGTGCTTTAAAATTATATTGATCAGTTCTTCTTTGGCATACGAATCCTGATAAGCATTCACAATTCGATAGTGCCGGCAGATCTTTTTCAGTTTATAAGTCGACATGGCCTGCAGTTCCTTCCGGGTGAACCGCTTATCTTCATAATTGTAATTTTTCTGCCCCGGATCTAGCGTATAACTCATAGTCTACCTCCTCTGTGAATAAATAGCAGTCTTTCCAATCTCCATTGTCGGCGCCACACCTATCACTCCAAAGTGATACTCCCAGTAAGTAGCAATCTTAAACTCTAACGGTAAAAACAGAGTTTTGATTACCTCAAGTTTCTGTTGATTAGCTGTAGTTTTCGGAGCTGCTACATACAACAGTACTTCATTAATTTCTTCGCGCACAACATACAGAATCGAACCCTGAAATACACGCTTAACTGTATCGCGGAGATGATAAATATGTTTACCTACTTTATAAAACTTACATATGTTTTCCAACACAATATTTTTCTCCCGCCGACTAAACTGATCAATCCCTTCTTTTACTGTCTCCCCAAACTGACCGTCTTTAATATCTTGATAAATAAACTGTTTATAATAATCAATCTTATTCATCCCCTGCAGCATATCTATCTGCCCTAGAAAATGAAGTGTTAAATCAAGAAAAACTTCCCTCAGTTCTTGATGGCGCAAATAATTAGGATTGAATAAATCTTTAAAAATCTCATAAAACCGATAATAAGGATTAACATCAATTTCTTCCGGCACCTCAGTGAAATTAATCTCTTCTGGGCTCAACTCCATATAAGGCGAATAAATTGCTGGTAACTTAAACTCTATTTCCTCCAGACCAACTTCCCGCTGCTTGGCTCTCACTAATACATTCCAGATATAATTCATTTGCGGATAACTCCCCGGCATTTATATTCCGGAAAATAGCGCTGTACTTCGGAAACCAGAAAGCTAAGCAGATCATACCCTAACGGATCATCTAACTCACTGCTAAATTCTAATAACATTACCCGACGAATATTATCTATCCGGATTTCATCCTCTAGAAAAGAATTAAAATCATAAGTGGTTTTTTCTTCGGGCAGTTCTTTCTGAATAGTCACATCTTCTAACTCCAATTTTTTGGCTGCCTGAAAGGAATTAATCACCCGCTTTAGCTCCCCCCAGGTTTTGATAGCTCGAAAATTCTGTTCGGCAAATTTATTAATAAAAGTCTGTGTCCTACTGTTGCCCATTAACTCAAACTCAAGATCTTCATACTTGGGAGCTTCCCCTTGAAAAACCCGCACCAACTCCCATTCTCCCAGGTCGCTTTTATCACTGGTCAAGATTAATTCCTGATTCCTTTTTTTCAGCGAAAGTATATTAAAATCATCAGGAATTATTAAATAACCGTGTTCTAACCCTAGATCCTGAAGCGAAATAGAGTGATCATAGTGAATCTGATCTCCCGCCGGCAGGGGAAAGCCTTCTCCTTTCTGGCCTAGCGGTTCTACATTCCAGACGGGAACATAATCTACATTTTTATGATCATCATGCTTGCCTAAATCAAACTTTATTTCCTGAAAGCTATCTTCTTCTCCCAAATCATCTTCACAATCAGTAATCACTAGCTGAAAACATTTGCGGATATAAGGATTATTAACTGTCCTCCACTGGATAGAATTTTCCAAAAAGAGTTGGTATAATTTTTCTTCTTCTTTAATATACTCGGGATTATACTCCAACTTCACCTTAATCGAATACTGACCATTTTCCGTAATCACGGTACCAGCAAAAGAATTATCTTGTGCCTTTAATTCCTCAATTTTATCGTAAGCCCGATCGAAAAATACATTAGTCACTGGAAATGGCTCCCCTTCACTCAAGTGTTCAAGAATTTCTTCTTGGTCATAAGTTTCCTGCTCTCTATCTTCTTCCCGCATCGGATACAGAAATTCATCTAATAATTCAATCTTATCTCGAGCAATAATGGTGGTATAAATATCATAGTATTCTTCCTGATCCTCCACTTCCGCAAATATTCGTTCTTCTAATTGTTTGTTCATCTTTTGTTGATGATCGGTTAAATTCTCAAATACATCATTTAAAATATTCTTTAAAACCCGCCGCTGCTCTAAATCTTCCATATTATTTAGTTTTTCTTTAATTATCTCCCGCAATTTTTCACCTCCACTATTACCGACTTATTTCATATTCATATTCATTTTACTTATTTTTAATTGTTTACTGCCAAAATCAATTTTCGTTTTAGAACCATCCATTTTGATTACGCCTTCCTTACCATCAACATCAATTTTATTGCCATTCATAGTTACTGAATTATTATCATTAGACATCTCCATCTGGTCGCCTTTCATTTCTAACTTTTGTTTGTCATTTTCCAACTTTACTTTCTCTTTATCCAGATTGATAAGGATAGTATCTTCTGCTCCAGTAATCATAATCTGTTTATTTTTCCGATCAAACTTGATTTCTCTCTCGTCAAGAAAAATCCGCTTTAGATGAGGTGGATTATCTGTTTCTTCTTCATTATGGGGAGTACTACTTCTTATAGTGGCGTGTTTTTCGTTTCGTTCTTTAAAATAAACTTCTACTATATCTCCTTTTTCCGGCGCAAAATAAGCATTAGTATACGGTTTATCAATGGGAAACCAATGTGCCTTTGATTTCTTAAATTTACTATCTACATCCATAAAGTCAACTTTAGCCTGATGCTTTTTATTTAATTTTTTTACTTCCGCCCGCAAACTTACTCCTTCCGGCGGCAGTTTACGCTTTCGCTGCCCAACATTAATGTCATCTTCCTTGACTAAAGTTAAATCGGATTTTAGAATTTCTTCCTCTAAATAAATTTTGTTTCTTATCACAATCAATTCTTCTGTCTTTTCTTCTTTATTATCCACTTGATAATTAACCGGCTTACCTAATTCAAATATTTCTTGTGACCGATAATGTTGATGGCCATAAACTTTATAATAGGGATACTTATTTCCTTCTCGGTCAATCTCTCTCCTTACCGCTCCTGATACATTGTTTAAATCCTTAGCCGAAGCAGCATGTAAACCAGCCAGAATAGTAATGGTCTCACTATCATCTTTAGTATCATCAACAATTACTATCTCATTTAGGTAAGAACAAATCCGCTGAATAAATTCCCAATCGGTTTCTCTATACTGGAGTACAACCGGATGATCATCAGATACCAAAGCTTTCTGTTCTTGTGAACTTTCAGCACAAGTAAAGCTAAACTTATTATCATTATCTTTCTTTATCTTTTTAAATACTTTCTTATACTTAGTTCCTTTATTCTGGAAAATTCTAGTTTCCTCTTTTTCATCCAATAATTTACTATACGAAGTCGCCTCCAGGGTAAGATAGTAACTTTGATTTTTATAACTAAAATCAAACTTAGTAATTATTCCTTTAAATAATATTTTAGTCTTATCATCATCATAATAAACAACTACTTTAGGTTTAGCTTTATGTAACTGCTTCTCATAATCAGATTTATTTTCTTCATTTATGGTTCCAGTTACTCTTAATGTTGTATGATTATAAATTGACTTGTTTATTTCTAAGTCCTGTAGAGAAACAAACTCAAAGGTATCAAATTTAAGTTGATGGGGGGTATAAGTTTTCATTCGTTTATTACCTCACCTTCACAATAATTTTATGTATCAAACAAACAATAAAGTAAATATTATCCAACAACATCTCCAGTTATAATTTATCATAAATTTCTATTTTTTTCAAATTAATAAGCGATAAAATTTTCATAAATTTGAATTAATAAACAAGGGGAATTTTAATTCTCTCTCCTTAAACTTATTATTAAGGCATCGTGATTTTATCATCAGTAATCGTAATTCCTTTATCGCCGCACTTTAATTCTGCTTTCTCATCATCAATTGCCAATTTACTAGCCCCACTCTGCATTATAAATCCATCTTCATTCAGTTCAATCTTACTCTTTTTGTTTGCAAACTTGATTTTATCCGACTCAATACTTAAGCACTGGTCTCGATTGGCCAGTTCAATTTTCTCACTCGTCACGTCCATATACACCTTTTCTTCTTCTCCGGCGGCAGCTCTAACTTTTTCTTTCTCGCCGTCTATTTCTATCTTATTCTCACCAACCTGAACCTGCTTTACATGCGGCGGATGATCGGTTTTTTCTCCATTTACCACACTACTGCTCTTAATTCGGCCGTACTTTTCCTGGTGACTGCCGAAGTAAACATCAACTATATCTCCTACTTCAGGAGCAAAGTAAGCATTAGTATGCAGCTTATCAATCGCATACCAGTAAGCTTTATCTTCCTTATATTGATTATAAACATCCAGAAACTCCACCTGGGCTTGATGTTTGTTATTAACCTGCTTAACTTCCGCTCGAAAGGCAGTGCCTACAAAAGCTTGCTTTCGTTCCTGCCGCTGAATATTAATTTTGTCTTCGGGAGCCATAGTTAAATCAGAGTATAATAATCCCTGCTTTACATAAATTCTGTTTTTAATTAATATTAATTCTCTTTTTTGACCTCCGTTGGCTCCACGGAGATAATCTACATAATACACCGGCTTACCTAAATTAAAAATCTCGTCTGATTTATAATGCGGATATTCTTCTACTTTATAATAATCATACACTGTATGAGGCCGTTCGACTGTCTTTCGCTTCCTTCTACCCTTAATATTATTTAAATCCTTCGCGCTAGCTGCATGAGTACCCACTAGAATATTAATCGTTTCGCTGGTATCCTTCATATCATCAATAATAATCGGCTTATTGAGATAAGAACAGATCCGCTGGAGAAATTCCCAATCGGTTTCTCGATACTGGACTACAACTGGACGCTCTTTATTTACCAGCGGTTTATCTTCTAGGGAACTGTCGTCGCAGACAATATTAAACTTAATATCATACTCCTCTTTAGCTTTATCTTCAATTACCTTAAAAACATCTCCATAAGTAGTGCCCTGATTCTGAAAAATCCTGGTTCGCGATTTGCGATCCAAAA
>CAYFUT010000005.1:0-5246 GCA_964346395.1 uncultured Halobacteroidaceae bacterium | reverse complement strand
TTCTGCTTAGGCTTTCGCTTCAAGTTAATCCCATAATCACCATTGACAAAACCTCTAATCCGCAGTTGATTCTTTTTGTCTGGGCCATAAATATATATCAAATCACCAACTAATTTCCCCAAGGATTTGCGGGCATTTCGTAAAATAATATTATCGCCATAATATTCTTCGCGCAGACTAGTATTCCGATCACCGATGTTAGCTTGCTCTGGTTTTTTCTGTTTATAGGTTTTAGCTATATTTTTTCCCTCAATCTTTAGTTTATTATCCGGATCAACTTGTCTAGTTACCAAACCAAAGCCAACTCCCTGGCCGGAACTAAAATTATAAGCTTCCTCTTCTTTATAGCGGTATTCAGTATCTCTCTTCAAGCTATAATTAGACGGCTGCTTTAGAGTACCGTAGATCACATTTTTCGAGGACTGTTCTAGCTTTAACTTAATCTCCTTCCGCTCATTAGTAAACTTTAACTTAGAATCAGAGCTGTGGTACTCAATTGACTCTTCCTCCCCCTCTAATTCAGTACCTAAAATCATGAAGATCCCGTCGCCGCTTAACTTCCAGTCCCATAGTTTAAGTAAATCATTATAAAACATTCTATGTTTTATCTGCTTTAAAACTGCTCTATCTAAGGGATAAATTTTATCTTCTTCTATAAATAAATCCGGGTTTTCTCGCCTGATAGAACTTTCATATGTTATTTCCGCTTCACTAATCCTCCCCCGTAGCTTCATACTATGCCGCAGCCTATCTTTAATTAAATTAAGCAAATAACTTGCATTCTGCCGGCGGCATTTAGCAAATATCTCAGTTACTATCATTTCATCTTTCTCATGCAACTCCAAAATTATATCTTTTACTAGCGCTTGCAGATAATCATAACTTAAATTACTAGTAACGTCTCCTATTTTAGGTTTTTCCTCTAACCTATTAATAGTAGTTTGATCATGTCCTTCCTCTTTTTTGTAAATAAACGGATAAAACAGATTGCTCTGAGGCTTTAAATAGTCTTTTATCTGTTCTTTATCAACTCTTTTTAGCAGTTGGATTATTTCCTGATCTATTCCCTTATCTATCTTTTTTAAGCCATCATCAACTGCATAAGTGCTTCCCAAATGATTCATCAATCTAGCCAGTATATTACCCGATAATATATAGTTGATAAAATTTTCTTCCCGATCCTGCCTTTGATACTGCTGATGCTTATCTATTAACCTCATCTTGCGTTCTACCAACCGCGGATTAAAATTCTCTGCAACTAAATCTTTGACTTTTTCTCTACTTAGACTTAACCTTTTTGTCAGTATTTTTACCAGTACCTGCTTCATTTGATCAACTTTTAACTTTTGTCCGCCTTCTCTCCTATAATCACTGCTTATATTGCCGTACATAATTGCTCTTTCATCTATCAGTTCGCGGTAAATTAATTCTAATGTATTATCGCCTTCTAGCACATAATTTAAATACTGCAGTAAACCCAACTTATAACCTAAAAATTCATTGCCGCGAAATTGTAAACAGTTCCCGATTCCTAATTCATTATACGTCTGCACCTGATAATTAGGCACTTGTCCTTCCGACATGATTCCGGCATATTGAGCACAAGCTCCGCCTACCCCAGCACCTTCTAAAATATATTTATAGTCCTCTCCTTGCTCATTTACTTGGGATCTATAAGCTTTTTCTGCCTTATCAAACTGTTCATTAATTAGTCCGGCGGCTGTACATAGCCTAGTTACTTTATTTTCCTCCCAGTTAGTACTGTAATTAATAATTACTTCTTTATCTGCTTCCTCCTTATATGTTTCTGCTTCAAATTCTTTTTCACTAGTCAGTTTATTTTTTAATCCCTTTACTATTCCTGCTGTTTCCTGCCCAGTATCTAAATTAAACACTTTTTCAAACAGCAAATCATAGTCTAAACTCATCTTTTCCCCTCCTAAAAATTATTCCAGATTGAAAAATTTAGCTATTCTTTCCTTTTGACTTTTCTCTTTAACATAGCTATTGTTCGGAATCGTTACCTCTTCTTCTTTAATTTCACTACCCCAGTCTAAATCTGCCTCTTCTGTGTCAAAAGAATCCATTACTTCATCCGGCTCCTGAGCAAATATTTCTTCGTTATCCCTGTCAAAACAGCTTTTTAAAGCCGGACCACTCTGCGCATCATCTTCTTGCTCTGCCGCTTCCCCCAGCAAATTGTCGAACATTAATTTTAATCCGCCGCCTACTATATAGTCTTCCGGGTTATATTTGTATTCTAAATTTGATTCTGCTTTCGGATTTATAACTATCTCATCTTTTACAAACCGCTTCTTTTCTCCCGAGGAGTAATTATAATAATCCTCCATCTCCTTCATTCCAGTATTATTTAATTTTTCTTTTACCCGTTTTATAACAGTTTGATAATGATTAAAAGTTAATTTATCCTTTTGATTAAAAACCTGCTGCATCATTTGCGGCCTCTCTTTAATTATATGTAAAAATTTTTCATTTACTTTATCTCCCTCAAAGTTATAGTCACGATCATCAATATATTTCTTTTTCTTATATTTTTTCTGTAATACTTGATTATTTGAATTTTGCTTTTCATCTCCGTATTGAGCCGATAATACCCGTTCATACTCTAAATAATGATGAATTGCACTTTTAAAGACACTCATGACATAATCTTTTCTTAATTTGTTTCTTAAAACACCATCTTCTTTGTCGCCCTTATAAATATAAGGCAGAAAGGCAAATTCATTACCGCTATCAATCTTTTTAACTTTAGACTCCTTGGGAACTTGAGTATTAATCATTAACCTTTTACTGCCTTGCTCTTCTTCTTTTTCGGTAAAATAAATATATTCTATATCATATTTTTTTCTTTTATACTTTCTCTGAATTCGCGATATAATCGCTAAAGTATCGGCTAGTGCCTTACCTTTAAGATTATCAAAGTTAGCTTTAGCATATGCTCTCTGATCCTTAAAATAAATATTTTCTTCTTTTACATTGGGATATTTCCTGCATATTTTACTAACTATTATTCCCCGAGCCTGTTCTGTAGTTAACCTTCCTCTTACCTTCACTTCATCAATAGTTTCCCCTTCATAAATCACCCTTTTGATTTTATAAACACCTTGATCATTTTTCTCTAATTCGAAACTTTTATCAGTACTCAAAAACTCCAATTTTCCAGTTCTTTCATCCAGTTTTAAAGAATTTTTCACTTGATCATTAAAATCTAATCCATCGTTCAGTTCTTTATACATAAAATATAGTGCATCTTCTAATTCTATCTCTACACTTCGCCCTTCTTTAGTTGTAAAATTTAAATATTTTTCCGTATGAAACTTATCTGTTATATATCCCTTGATTGTAAAAGAATCACCATTAGAATCTTCTAACTTTTCTTTTTCTTTAATAAGTCCCCTCTCATCTTTAAGTCCCTTCTCATCTTTTTTCAGCTTATTATATAACTTTTCTATCTTTCTATTTTCAAAATATTGAACAAATCCTTTTATTAGTTCCATACCCCCAATAAATATTAACCCCGGCAGTATTCCCTGACTTATTAAAATACAACCTACTAATTCAATAGACATATCCACAGCTGTATTAGTCAATCCTTCGGTTACAATTTTCTTACCGCTTTGATATTTCTTATTCAAGTCCTTTTCGGTGAAATTTACATACCGCTGCCAGGAAGAGATAGATTCTGTATAAAATAAAGAGGCTTCTTGTTCATACATTAAAGAACTTAAAAAACTTAACTCTTCTCCCTGATTACAACTAACAAATTTAATGTCACATTCTTTATGTTTAGCACTTAATCTAGCATATACTATTCTGAGTAAGTCAAATTCTTTCGGCAGTATTTTCTCTTCTTGCTCGTCATCAGAAAATAAAAATAGTCCATCATCGTCAATATCTTTTCTCTTATAAGCTACTACTATCTGTTTGTCTTTCTTAAACGCAGCTACTCTAAACCCTGTATCTCTAAAATCAATTTCCTTAATAAAACCTATACTGCCTTCTTCTATTTCTAACTCTGACGGATTTTCTGCCTTAGATAATTTCTTTCCCGCCGCTTCTAATTCTTCCTCACTAACCTTTTTTTCTACCTCAGTTTCCTGTTCTTTTGCTTCCCCTTTCACTGCTTTATTAGTCAATTTAGTAGGTTTAGTAAATAATGTTAATGCCCAGGCTTTAGCATCACCACTCGGTAGCTTCTTTAGTCGTTCTACCTCTTCAAATTTACTCAGCTTTTTTAAACCGTTTACAGCATCATCGCTTAAACTATCTAAATCAATTAACCTGCTCGCATCCATAACTTCATCAGCAAATTTAAATTTGACTGCAAACGGTATGATTTTAGCTGCTATTCCAAGGCAGTTAGATGCCATCTCTAAATTTTTAATAAATTCTTCCCTCTGTTCTACCTTTTCCCGACTAGGCCAAGGCTTTTCCGTTTCATCTAAATTTTGGCCGGAATTTGCCTGCTGCAAATTCTTGAAGAAATCATCTAATACTTTGTAGTTGTCTCCACCATAGATTACTTCCCAGTCTTCAAGAAAGCTACCTTCCTCATTTCCTGCCTCTTTCTTCTCCAGATATTCCATGGCTATGCCTGCTTCCCGGCGCATTTCTTCTTTAGCGTATTCATCCCCTAAATAAGTACCTTTATCTTCCTTATCTGCTCCATAACAATATTCCTCTACATTACCGTCTTCATCAGTTTTAACAAATGATTTAGGGGCTGATAAAATATCATTGAGTTTATGATATACTTTTATTGAATTTCCATTTTCATCTTCTTCAAGCTGTGGTTTTAAGTCAGCAAACTGCCATTCTAAATTTGCTAAATTACTAAATGTTAACATTTCTCTATGAGTTATCTTAGTTTCCTGTTTTGCAGGAAGATACACCGTATCTCCAGTTTGTAAATCTTCAGCTGTTTCCTTTGTAAATTTTGTCCCATCACTTCGGGTTATCTCTCTCCATCTAATCCCATCTCCTAATTTCTTCTCAGCAATACTCCATAAAGTGTCACCAAATTGCACTTTATATGGCTCTTTATTACTAGCCATTATAAAACTCCTTTCTAATCTATATAAATATATTTTTCATCTTTTGATAATTTTATATCTTTAATAAATTTATAATCGTACTTATCCAGTAAACCTTTCTTTTTCTTTCTTTCATATAAAGATTTACGATTAACTTTCATTCTCTCAATTGACATTATCCAGTCTATAAAC
>CAYFUT010000004.1:36504-77201 GCA_964346395.1 uncultured Halobacteroidaceae bacterium | reverse complement strand
TAAATGATTCTAAGAAATGTAACTTATTCCACAGAAAATTATTGTTTTATGTGTTATAATAAAAATACACTCTTAAATATATAACTGAAAGTAAATTTTAACTTAATAGTAAAGACTAGAAGTAATAAAAATGATGAAGGAGAGTGGTAAAATGAACTTAATCAAGAATTTGTCGCTGCGAAAAAAAATATTAGTAGGGATTGGGGCCACATTTTTGGTGATATTTTTAATTATCATGGGGATAATCACTTACCAGTTTAACCAGTTAGATAGTAATACTACTCAAGTTTTACGGGAATTGTTTATAGGCAAAGAGCGAGATCGAATTAAGCAGACAACTCACACAGCAGCTCAAAATTTAGGTCAGGTATATGAAAGAAATCAAGCTGATTTATCCGAAGAGGAATTAGCCCAGTTGATTAGAGAACAGAATAGGCAGCTTGAATTTGGGAAAGCAGGATATTTTTTCATTTACAACTATGAAGGAAATACCATTTCTCTGCCGCCTGACCAGGAAGTAGTAGGTACTAATAGGTGGGATTTACAAGATGCAGAAGGGAAGTATATAATCAGAGAATTAGCTAAAGCAGCTGAAGGTGGAGGCGGCTTTATTACTTATCTGTATGAAAATCCGAATACTGGTAAAGAAGAAACTAAGTTTGGGTATGTAGAGCCGATTCCGGGAACAGATTGGTTTATAGGTTCCGGGGCTTATAATTCGATTATCAATTCGGAATTGGCTGAGATAGGCAGCCGCCTGGATAGCTTTCGCCAGCAGATTTTAATAGTTATTTTAGGGAGTTTTGTTTTCGGGGGTATTCTATTGAGTTTTGTTATTTATAAATTGTCTGATTATATAAAGGTAAATGTGCAGCGAGTAGTAGAGGAAATGAAAAAGGTAGCTGCCGGAAAGTTAGATATAGAGTTAAGTATCGATACCGAGGATGAGTTAGGTCAGTTAGCAGATCAGGTTAATAAAACTGTTAACCAGCAGAAAGAAATGATGCTGGACATTTCTGATACGGCGGAAGATTTATCTGCTTATAGCGAAGAACTGTCAGCTAGTGCCGAAGAAGGAAATGCTACGATAGAGACAACTAGTGGACTGCTGGAGAGTATGTCGGCTAATATTCAGCAGATATCGGCCAGTGCCGAAGAAGTGACTAGTTTTGCTCAGGAAGCTAGTTCTCAGACAGAAGTAGGCAGCCAGAATATAGAGAAAACTTTAACTAGCATGCATAAGATTAGTGAATCGGTGAGTAAAGCAGTAACAGTAATTAACGGTTTAGATGATACTTCGAAGGAAATTGGTAAAATAGTAGGGATGATCAATGATATAGCTGAACAGACTAATTTACTGGCATTAAATGCCTCTATAGAAGCAGCTAGAGCTGGAGAAGCAGGAGAAAGTTTTGCGGTGGTAGCTGATGAAATTCGCGGATTAGCTGAAGAGACTAATGAAGCTACGGAAGAAATAGCGGAATTGATTAGTGAAACTCAGACTAAAACTAGTACTGGTTTAGAGGCAATAAAAGAAGTTAAGGAGCGGGTAGGAACAGGAGAAGAAGTAGTAGAAGAAACTGGCGAAGTATTTACTGAGATTGAAGAATCGAGTGAAGAGACGGCAGCTCAGATTGAAGAAACAGCTAATGCTACCCAGGATTTAGCGGAAACTAGTGAAGATGTGCGGGAAAGTTCAGAAGATATTCAGCACATGTCGGATGAGGTTACTAATTCTTCGCAAGAACTGGCCAGTATGGCTCAAAAATTACAGACATTAGTAGAAAAATTTGAACTATAAGTTCAGATTTAGTTTAAGCACCGGCCTTTGGTCGGTGCTTTTTATTATATAAGGGCTTATATTTTTTAGCAACAGAGTGAGAATAACTTTTGCGAATTTGTTTTTGTGGGTTACTCAAACTTAACCTTAGCCTTAACCTAAGTTCGCCGCCAGGCGGCTTTATTTTTTTGCTGGAAAAATTTAATGAGAAATGTTTTTGTACATAATAATTTGTTGTTGTTAACAAAATAGTTGGCAAAGCTGTCAGAAAGCGAAAGGAAGAACTGGGATAAATAGAAGTTAAAAGTTAAATAAAGGAGCAGATAAAATGGCGGATTATATAGAAGTTATCTGGGCTAGTTTGGTGGTTTTTGGTTTATTAGTAGTAGTTACGAGAGTAATCGGGAGGAAACTTTTAAGTCAAAGCACTTATTTTGATTTTGTAACTGCTATTACTATCGGAACTATTACCGGCGGGTATGTAGTTAATAAAGTTAAAGGAGGGGCGGTGTTGATTAGTCCTATTATTTTGGCGACCTGTACCATGGGACTTGGTTTTTTAACAATTAAAAGTTTAAGAATTAGAAAATTAGTCAAAGGTGAACCGGTAGTTGTCATTCAAAATGGAAAAATTTTGGAGAAAAATATGGCTAAGGCGCGGTATACTCTGGATGCTTTGGAAATGCAGTTAAGAGAAAAAGGGATTTTTGATTTGAATGAAGTGGAATTTGCCGTGTTAGAATCAAACGGCAAGTTAAGTGTGCAGAAAAAGAATTATCATAATCCGGTAACCAAAAAAGATTTAGGTTTAGATGTTGATTATAAAGGCTTGGCGACAGAGATAATTAAAGACGGGCAGGTGTTAGAACAGAACTTAAGTCAGAATAATCTTGATTTTAGTTGGTTATATAATGAGCTTCAGAAACAGGGAGTAGAAGATGTTTCGAAAGTAATGCTGGCTACTTTAAATACAGATGGCTCACTTTATCTTGATTTGAAGGGAGAAACCCCCGAGTATACTCAAGAGGTAGAGGATTAATTCATTTTATTAAAAATTTGAATTAAAAGGAGGAATTTAAAACGAACCCCATAAGTAATATAGTAGAAATTAAAGGAATATTATTACATAGATTGTAATAAAATTTATATTTGGACAGGAGGAGATAGCATGGAGAGAAAGCAGAGGCTAATAGTTGCGTTGAGTGTGGTTTTAATTTTGCTGGCGGCAGTTCAGCCGTTGAGCAGGGTTGAAGCTGAGCAGCAAAAAGAACAGCAGAAACAGACAGATCAGCAGCAAGAGAAAAAACAGAAAAATAAAGAAAAAGAGAAACAGCCGCGGGTGACGATGACATTTTTTAATACTGACTTACGGGAGGCATTAAAAGAAATCTCCCTGCAGACGGGAGTCAATATTATTCCTGATCAGACTGTAGGGGGAGTAGTGACGGCTGAATTTGAGGATCTACCTTTGGAAAAGGCATTAGAGCGGGTTTTAGCCAGTGGGGGCTATACATATCGTAAAGTGGAAGATTTTTATTTGGTGGGTCTTCCCAGTCCTAAAAGTAATACGTTCAGTAAATTAAGTGAAGTAAAAGTAGTGAAGCTAAACCACATAAGTGCCAAACGGGTATTTACTTTACTGCCTGATTTTTTTCAACCTTATGTGCACGGGAATACAAAGGACAATCGATTGACCATTAGTGCGCCGACAAAGAAGCTGGTGCGGATAAAAAAATTTATTAATAAGCTAGACCAACCGAAGCCGCAGGTTAAAGTCAAAGTAGTAATTACGGAAGTTAACTCCAGCAAGATGAAGGAAATAGGGAATAAATTATTCAGCTATGATGAATCAGCTGCGGGAGAAGAGAAAGCCAGTTATGACCTCACTGATGGGCTGTTGACTTTTGAGGGAGACTATTACGGTAAGTTTTTATCTCAGCTGAAGATGCTGGAAGAAAAGCAGCAGGCGAAAGTGAAAGCTAATCCGCATGTGCTAGTAACTGACGGCGAACAGGCTGAATTATTTGTTGGGAAAGAAGAAAATGTAGTAATAGATGCTGATGATTCAGGTGATACGGATAGTGATTCGCGGATAGAAGAGATAAAAGTAGGGATGAAGTTAAATTTAACTGCGGATGTAGTGGGCAAGAAACTAATTGACCTGCAGGTTAGTCCGGAAATAAGCCACTTTGTAGAGCAAAAGCGGCCGGATATTGTAGTCCAGAAAAACTCACTGCAGACCAGCCTGCGGCTAAAAAGCGGGCAAACTGCTGTTTTAGCAGGTATGACCAGACAGAATCAATCCTCCCAAAGAGAAGGAGTACCGATCTTAAGTAAAATCCCGCTGATTAGGTGGATGTTCGGCAGTAAAACGGAGCGCAAAGGAAGCAGAGAGTTGCTGATCATGGTTACACCGGTGATTCAATAATTTATAATTGGTAATTAGCAGTTGGGAGGGAGTAGAGATGAAGCGGAAATTAAGAATTGTTTTATTTACGGTGGTTTTAGTTTTTGTTGCTGCGCCTTATCTGCAGGCAGTAGAACAGCCGATTGTGGTTTATTCTCTGCAGTTTATTGAACTTGATGCGGAGCTAGCAGAGTTTCTGCAGGCTAAATTTAGTTTAAATGAACCGCAGAAAAATAAAAAATGGCAGGTGATTAGTAGAGACGAGATATTGAAATACATACATAAAGAAGGGAAATTCTCAGCTTTGCTGAGGGGAGGTGCAGAGCAAGAAAGTTCGCAGGTTCATTATAATTCCTGGTTGACAGCAGTCAACAAAGAACAAGCGGCAGTAGAATTAAAGGAAAAGTTGATTAACGAAAGTGGAGAAACGGGGCAGGCTCATTTAAAATTTTATTTTCAGCCCCTACAGATTGAGTCAGAGAAAGATAGAGTGCTGACCAAAGTTAAGTTCAGTTATCAGGGTCGGCGGGGAGAACAGATAGAAGCAGAGACTAAAAGCTGGATTAGCCAACAGAAAAAGCAGCCGGTAGCAGTGGTAACTCAGCAGGTAAAGAGTAATAAGAATACTACTCGCCGGTATTTTGCCCTTTATATTAAGGGAACTACTGTTAGTTCAGGAGGAGTAAAGCAAGAGAATGCACTGGTAGCCATGGGGGATTTAAAGGAAGTGAATCAGCTCTTCGGGCGGAAAGATAAATCTTCTACAAGTAGTAACCTGGAACTAGCAGGCTATCTGAATAAAAAAGTAGCGGAAGTTAAATTTAACTGGCAGATGAATAAGTATAAACTGAGAGCTGGAGTAAGGAAAAATGAAGAGGAATTATTTTATCAGGCTGATATGGGTTACAGTCTGCTGGGGATAGATGATTTATTTGTACTGGGGCGCATCGGCAGGGAAATGCCTGAACAGGGAAAATCGGTTGTTCGGTTAGGCCTTAGAGATAAGGTAACCTGGCGGAATTTAATAAATCTGGAAGTTGCTTATTTTCCGGTTTTTTATCGAGTAGGATCAAAGGTGAAAAAGGATTCTGCAGCAGAAGTTGAATTAGGTTTGGAGGCGGAAAAGTGGAAAGCTTGGTATGCAGGTAGGTACGCGCATGACAGCTATTTTAACGGCGGAGGAGTAAACTATAATCTGGCCTCGAACTGGGAACTGGCTAGCAAGTGGGAAGAAAATCACAGCGGCAATGGTAAAATTTATTTGGGGCTAATCTGGAAATTAAGTGAATAATTTGTGAATGAACTCATAGTATGTATTTGGAGTTAGATTTAAGCGTGCGATTGAAGCAATTCAGCAGGGGGTATTTCTTGTACCAATTTTCTTTTGCCCATTGACTGAACGGATTTATTTATATATAATGTAAATAAAGTAAATAAATGTAATAAACTAGGCGGGCTTCAGGTCAGGAAAATTTAATTAGGTTTAAATAAATATTTTTGCAGTCATGATACATATTAATTAATAAAGTAAAATTTGCGGTAGACACTCTTGTGCGTTTAAGGGGGTGGTAGTCAGAAGAGAGGAGAGGTACATAGCAGATAATGTGGTTATCTGTTAGGGGAGCAGCGAGAAGTTTAGTGGAAAACTAGTTACAACCAATAAGGGGGAATCCATTTATGAAAAAATTGATGACTTTAGCTTTAGCGTTGGTATTGGTCTTTGGCATGAGTGTTGTTGGATTGGCAGCAGAAGGTAATTTAAATGAGGGAGATGTTGAGGATACGGTTGATATTGAACTTAAAGTAGAACCTTATGCTAAGTTAATTACTCCTGATAGCATGAATTTTACTGATGTTGAGGGAGGAGATCAGAACGCTCTTGATGAAGGACCTGGAGAATATCAAATTAGTGATACTTTTAATGTTCAGACTAATGCTGAGGTAACTCTTAGTTCTGAAGTAAATGGCTTTGATGACGCTACTTCTGCTTTAGAAGTTACTTCTGAAATTGACACTACTTCTGTTGCTGCTGGCAGCAATGTAGATAGAAATCTTACTTTAACTGCTGATTGGGAAGGAAATGACAATGACGCTTGGGAATCTCTTACGGCTGGCGACTATAATGGAACTGTAACAGTAACTGTATCTGCTACTGAGTAAAGAGATGATTATTAACGGGTAGGGGTTCCCCTGCCCGTTTAATTTAGATATCAAATTGGAAAGCGGGGGTAAAAGATGAAGAGAAGAAAAGTTGTTTCTAGATTATCGTTAATTATTACCTTGTTAAGTATAGCTTTATTGGTAGTGGCACTTCCGGTGCTAGCCGAAAGTGATGAGCAGAATTTAAGTTCTGATCTTAGTAATGAAGCAGATATTAATCTGCATGTAGATCCCTATGCTAAATTAGATACTAATAATATTTCTGGAGATCAGTGGATGTCGGGAGAAGCACCAACATTATCTAGAGTATCACCTTGGCCACCTGCTGGAGAGCAACAAAACCAAAAAGATTCTTTTAGCGGTAGACCTGGAGAAACGCGCTGGGCTAGAACTCAAGTGGAAGTAAGAGCGAATACTCCAATAAATGTGACTTTTACGGAGCCTTCTTTTCCAAATGATAAAATGAATAATAGCTGGAAAGATGGATTTGCTATTTCAATTGTTTCGTTAGAAGAAGAAAATAGTTTTACTGATGATCAAATTTCTTGGCCAGCTACTTATACTATCTCTAATTGGCCAGAAATTCTTAATGACGGTGATGGAAATGTATTTGAAGTTATAGCTCAAGCTACTATGCCGGATGATTTCTGGAATGTAAAAGCGGATACTTATAGTGGGAAAATTGATGTAATTGTGAGTGCTCAATAATAGCAAGGTTTATAATTTACATTATATAAGTATAGGCCATAACTGGCCTATACTTTATTTTATTGCAAATTAGTGTTTGCTAACGTTTTAACTTATTTTTAAGCAAAAAAATTGCTTTTACAGTAAACTAATATTATATGATAAATGAGGAGTGGCATTATGAGATTAAAAACTACTATTATCATATTAATTTTGGCATTATTTATATTTAATGTAAGTGCTTTTGCAGCTGGGGTAAAGCCACTGGTAGTAGATATTGATGCTCAACCGGGAGATACTAAGCAATTCAAATTAAAATTAACTCCTGGCAGTGAAGAAGAAAAAGTTAAATTTTCGTTTTATCAACCGGTGCAACTTACTAATGGCAGCCTTACATATCAGAAAGCTAAGAAAGAAAACTTTCCTGCTGTTGACTGGCTTAAATTAGATAAAAAAGAAGTAACGGTTTATCCGGGTGAGAAAACTACTGTTTCGGGAATGGTGGAAGTGCCTTTTGGTGCTGCTGGTTCTAATACAGTAGTAATTATGGTAGAGCCGCAGAAACCCAGCCAACAAAAAGGCGGGGTGAAATTTATGGTCCGGTATGCAGTTCGGGTTAATATTAGAGTAGATAAGCCGGGAATTCGTTCTGAAGCCAAGTTAACTAAGTTTAAATTAACTTCCGATAAAGAAAACAAGCCGCAGATTAAAGCATTAATTTCTAACTCATCTAAGTTAGATTATTTAGTATCGGGAGAAGCTACTCTGCGGGATTCAGAAAGGCGATTAGTGGAACGAGTTACCTTGAAAAGCCCAAAAGGGAATAAAGCTAAATCTGATAAAACCAGGATGTATCCGGGCAGTAAAGTGAAGTATTTAGGAGATATAAGCAAACGGCTAGGACCGGGAAAGTATAATTTACGAGTCTTCTTTAAATATGCTGACCACGGTCAGATTATAGAAGAAAAGACTATCCAGGTCAAAAAAGGCCAGTTTGACTTTCCTAGCATTGCGGAAATTGGAGCCTTTACTATCGAGCCGAAACAAATAGATTTAAAACTTAGCCCCGGCGAACATAAAAGTAAAGTAATTAGGTTAAACAGCCAGATTGGGAACGATGCAAAAGTGGTAGCAACTACTAGTAATATCAAGCAGGACTATAATTATTCTTTAGTAGACTGGATTAAACTGCGGGGAAGAACTAACTTCCAATTACGAGCCAGAAAGAAAGGCCAGGTTATTTTGACTACTGCTGTCCCGAAGGAAGTAAGCAAGGGAAGTTATCATGGCAATATTGTATTGAAAGCGTTTAATCCACAGACGGAAAAACTGCTGTCTAAGAAGGAAGTTCCCATGTCAGTTTTGGTTGGTGAAGACCACGATTATAAGGTTAAAGTTAAGAGTCTGTATACCAAGCAGGTAGAAGAAGGCCAACTTTTATCGTTAGATCTCTATAATACCGGAAAAACTTTTGTTCAGCCGCAGGCGAAAGCAATTATTAAAAATACCAAGGATAAGTTTGTAGAGCGCGTTCAGTTAAGTATTCCGCAGGAAAACAAACAGATACTGCCGCTAACTAGTAAGCGGCTGCGCGGGGTAGCAGAAAAACTAAAGCCGGGCAGCTATAAAGCGGAAATTACTATTCAACAGAAGGGGGCAGAGATAAAGAAAGTTACTAAGGAATTTAAGGTTAAGAAGTAAGCATAGGAGGCGAAGATTTATGAAGCGGACTGTGATTTTACTACTAGTTGTGTCATTAGTAGTATCGTTTACGATTGATACAGAGGCTAAGAGGAAAAGAAAGAAGTGGGGTCGACAGATTAAGATTAAATTCCCAAGTAATAAGGAAAGAACGGTGAATTTGGATATTAATCCGGTGGAAATAACCCAAGAATTGATTCATTTTCAGGTAAAAAACTCAAAACACAAAAGATTGATGGTGAAGTTGGATTTAGATTTTACAAGTGCACCGGAATTAAATCGAGCTATTGATTATTGGGTTCAAGATAAGAAACATAATATTGATAATTTCGAGCACCTTCATTGCAGCCACCACATAAGAGGTAAATTACTTGATATTAAGGGGAATTATAACGGCTGGATTAAAATTGATTTTTCCGAGCTGGAAGACTGGTGGCAGTTAGAAGCAGGTTCTTATCAAGGGAAATTAGAGGTCAGCGTTAAGGAGCATCCGAAAAATTAAGTTAGCTGCGGCTATTTATTTTCTATCAGGCCTGCTTCCCAGCAGTCTGGAGTACATAATTTGATAAGTAGTCCTGTTTTATTGTTTGAATAAATTTAAAGGAATTGATTGTTTAGTCTAGAAAGAAGGAAAATACATTGCCAAGAAAATTCACTAAGTAAATATGGATATTTTGGTTTGCAGCCCAGTTTTCTCTGCAGATTCTAGCTAAAAAGGGGTAGAAAATGTGTCAGTAAACAAAGCCGCTGTAATAGCAGTTATGTTAGTAATAGTTGGTATTGTCGGAGGCCTGGTAGTTAATTTTTATAACCAGCCGGCAGTAGATAGTGTGACTATTTTTATTCTTGATGACTTCAGCCGGACGGGGGAACTGACTACTGGTCAGCAGGTAAGTCACGGAGAAATTGTCAAGCAGGTAATAACTGCGGAAGTGCCGGAGGTTACCGTCATTCCTTATTCGGTAGTCGGGAGTGAGGGAGCAATTGACCAGGAGTTTTACTTTGCTGGCCTAAGCCGGGTAGGAAGATATGCCGGCAGCCATCCAAAGCAGCGGGTAATAGTGAATATTAGTCTTTCTTTTGCGGGTGACGATAAAGTGCACCGCCGATTGATTCAGCAGTTGAATCGCCAGCGGGTGAAAGTAGTGGCTGCTGCTGGCAATGATGATGCTGACCGACCTGTGTATCCGGCGGGGTATCAGAAAGTTATTGCGGTAGCTAATGCTAATCGAGAGGAAAAATTAGCTGACTCGAATTATGGTGTTTATGTAGATATAGCGGCGCCGGGGAGCGCAGCCCATATTTCTCGAGATTATTATTCGGGGGGCGTAGGGATTAAAACTTTACAGGCAGAAGGCACTTCGTTTTCTGCTCCGCGGGTAGTTGGTTTGCTAGCTGAACTGGTAATTAATCGGCCGGAGTTAAGTTTGGAGGAGGCTTGGCAGATAATTGCTGATACGGCTGTTCCTATTGCATCTCAGCATTATCAAGCAGGGGATTTAGGGGCAGGAATAATTGATAAAACTCAGGCTTTGGGGCAAGTGATTTCTGGGTATCAACTAAAAAGGAGATTAGCTTTAACTTTAGGATTAGGTTTAGTATTGGCACTAATTCTAGGACTGCTGGTTAAATATCGAATTGCGGGTATCTTTTTTATTTTACTGTTGTTTTTAGTAGGCTTTCCGCTGTTATTATTGACCGGACAACAGCTTCGCTGGGGAACTGCTCAGGCAGTTGAATGGGCAGTTGAGCAGGATCTAGGACTACTGACGGTAGTTAGTATGTTGGGAAGTGTAGCCGCCGGTTTATTGTTTACTACCGGGAAACAAAGCAAATTAATGATCAGTTACTTAGTTTTATTAGCCGGCGGATTAGTTATTGCTGTCCAATTATCCTTTCTATCTTTTATTCCCTGGTTATTGTGGGGCTGGACAGCAGTGTTATTTGGTTTGGAATGGGGATTATCATTTTACCTGCAGCGGTGTAATAAGCCGGAAACCCTACTTAAATTTAGCTGCTGTCCGTCGCATAGAATAAATGATTTGCTAAAAAATAAACTAGTAGATTATTCCGGCCAGCTGCTTCCGGTTCTTAAGCAGGTTTTACACCAGGGGAACATTGCGCAGCAAATCTTGAGTATAGAAGTACTGGCGGAGCGAGGAACCGATAAAGCGCAGGAGCTAATTCAGCAGCAACTGGGGACTTCTTCTTCCCGGGTAGGTCAGGCAGCAGTTAGAGCACTGCTTGAATTTTCCCCGGCTCCGGTGGGCATAATACTTGTGTTTGCTGAAGAATATAACTTGGCAGCCGACAAGTTAAGGGACTGGTGGCCGCAGATTTCAGAGTCTGAAGTAGAGAATTTGGTTGAGCTTACCCAGCATGATGAACAAGCAGTTGCTGAGCTGGCGGTGGATATTTTAGGCCGCTTAGAAACAGAGCGGGCAATTAATACAGCAGTTAACAGAATAAAAGCGGCTTTAAAGGATAATAATTCAGCTGATAAAGAGGTCTTATTGGAGGTTCTTATCCAGTTAGGTACGCCGGCTGAAGCTGCTCTGCCGGAAGTAATTAATATTATCAGACAGGAGGAAGCAGTCTGGCTCCGCTATAAAGCTCTGCGAGCCTTAAAGTCTATTGCTGTTCAACCGGAGCAGTTTATGAATTTATTTGAGGAGTTACAGGCGGATGAAGAAGAACTGATGAGGCTAGAAGCTGAAGGGATAAAGGAGGAAATTGTTGAGTGATAACTAAATAGAAAGGGAATTGCCCTTTCAAAAGACAGTTATCTCCTGGGGAGTTAACTTGTATTTTATAATTTTAGATTTATAGTAGAAATGGGGGTTATTTATAAAGTGAGTTTCTTTGATGATATTAAGACATTATTTACTGATGAGGCAGAAGAAGAAACAGAGGAAGTAGAAGTGGAAAAGATTGGGGAAGAAGATTCCGGCGGCGGAGGTTTCTTTAAGTTTTTAAGCAGCCTTTCGTTGGGAGTAGTTATTTTGGTGGTATTAGGTATTTATCTGGCCAGCGGGATTTATAAAGTTGGCCCGAAGGAAGTAGGGGTGGTGAAGCGATTTGGAAAGTATGTCCGGCAGGTAGAGTCTGGACTGCATTATCATCTCCCGGCTCCGATTGAAACGGTGCACACTCCGCAGGTGACTAAAGTACGGCGGACTGAAATTGGCTTTAGAACAGTTGACCCGGGTCCGCCGGCCGAGTATAGACAAGTAGATAGAGAATCGCTGATGTTGACCGGGGATTTAGCTATTGTGTCTGCTAATGCAGTGGTTAAGTATAAAATTAAAGATCCGATTCAGTATTTATTCTGGATTAAGCAGCCTAACGAAACGGTCCGTGATGCTTCGGAAGCGTCCCTTAGACAGGTAGTAGGGCGGAATGGGTTAACTGAAGTATTAACTACGCAAAAGACCGAAATTCAGCTGGAAGCGAAAAATTTACTGCAGAATCTACTGGAGGAATATAATTCAGGAATTCATGTAGTTAACTTTTTATTTCAGGATGTAGAAGTTCCTGCTCCAGTAGAGGATGCCTATCGAGATGTGGCTAGTGCTAAAGAGGACAAACAAACTAAGGTTAATCAGGCGCAGGCGTATCGAAATCAAATTATTCCTGAGGCTAAAGGTAAGGCTGCTGAAACCATCAATCAGGCAGAAGCATATAAAGAAGAGCGGGTAGCAGAAGCAGAAGGTAATGTAGCGCGCTTTAATCAATTACTGGAGAGGTATAAATCAGGAAAAGAAGTAACGAGAACTAGATTATATTTAGAAACTATGGAAGAAATTCTGCCGAAGACAGAGAAAGTAATCGTCGGCAATCAGTCAGAAGGAGTGCTGAAGATGTTGAATCTGGATCAGTACCGGGAAGGAGGGGCGCAGTAAATGAAGAAGTTAATTGCAGGTGCTTTAATTTTAGCAGTAGCTCTGATAGCAGCTAATATGGTGTTTTTTATTGTGGATGAAACTGAACAGGCGGTAGTTTTACAATTTGGAGATCCGGTGAGAACCGTTAAGGAACCGGGGTTGAGTTATAAAATTCCTTTCTTACAGAACGTAAGAACTTTTGATAATCGAATCCTGGAGTATGATGCTGAGTCTAAAATAGTTTATACGGCTGATGAAAAAAATGTAGAAGTAGATAATTATGCTCGGTGGAGAATTACTGATCCGCTGTTATTTTATCAAGCCGCGGGAACAATGAGTGCTGCCCAGTCGCAGCTGGATGATATTGTTTATTCGGAAGTAAGGGCGGAACTGGGCGAATATACCCTGGATGAAATAATCTCGCCGCAGCGAAAAGAAATAATGAAGGAAGTAACTAAAAAGAGTGATCAGGATAGCGAAGGGTTGGGGATCGAAATTATTGATGTTCGGATCAAGCGGGCTGATCTTCCCGAAGCGAATGCCGAGTCTGTTTATTCCCGAATGAATGCTAATCGAGAAGAAGAAGCCAATAAATATCGAGCTGAGGGAGAACAACAGGCTAAGGAAATCAGGTCGGAAGCGGAAAAAGAACGCACTATTCTGCTAGCGGAAGCGAATAAAAAAGCCCGCCAACTGCGAGGGGAAGGAGATGCTAAAGCGTTAGAAATTTATGCTAATTCGTACAATCAAAATCCTGAATTTTACCGCTTTATTAAGACTTTAGAAACCTATCGCAAAACGATGAAAGATAAAACTACCTTGCTGCTAGATTCTGAAAGTGATTTATTGAAGTATTTTAATGATATTGGAGAGCAGGTAGAATAACAAATAAGTTTGAGCTTAAGTTTGAGTTTAAGTAAGAAATTGCTGCTTAGACTTGAACTTAAGCTCTTTTTAATGTAAAATTACTAGTGATTTAGGTAAATATTAGCTGTGTAATTAATTAAAAAGCAAGTGGATTGTATTTGGTAAAATTACATATGTTTGTTTTTGTAAATATCTGCAAACGTTTGAAAGAACTATTTATTTAGAATGGTTAAGAACAGGCAATACTAAATAAGGGGGAAAAAATATGAGTAAGCGCTATCAAAACGAGGAATGGCAGGAATCGATGCGGATTAAACTGGATGTCAATAATATGTTTGCTGATAAGATTGGGGAGGAACACGGTTATACTAAAGAAGACATTGCAGAAAGGCAGGAGCAGGCAAGTGAGATTCATGAACAATTACAAGATATTGAGGCAGTAAGTAAAGGTTTTAAAGCGCTGCCGGATACTCATCAAGAGATTGCGCGAGAAATTAAAGAATATGCACAGGAACATCGCGCCAAATATGATAACTTTGTTGTGTTAGGGATTGGCGGTTCTGCTCTAGGAAATATTGCTTTGCAGACTGCTTTAAATGATCCTTATTATAATTTAGATGAAGAGGCAAGGGGCGGCTGTCCTCGATTATTTACGCCGGATAATGTAGACCCGACTCGATTAAAGTCGCTGCTGGAGAAACTTGATTTAGAAAAAACAGTCTTCAATGTAATTTCTAAATCCGGCGGTACTGCCGAAACTATGAGTGAGTTTTTGACTGCTCGGGAAGCTGTAGCTGAAGAGGTAGGCGAGGAGAATATAGCTGACCACTTTATTGCTACTACTAGCAAAGATTCCGGGAATTTGATTAAAATTGCGGAAGAAGAAGGATTTAAAACTTTCTATATTCCGGACAATGTAGGGGGTAGATTTTCTGTTCTTACGCCGGTAGGTTTGGTTTCTGCTGCTTTTACTGGTGTGGATGTAGAGGAATTATTAGCCGGGGCTAAATATATGCGGGAAATTTGTGAGACTGATGATCTGTGGGAAAATCCGGCTTATTTGAATGCTACTTTACAGTACCTAGCTGATCAAGACGGTAAGCCGATGTCGGTAATGATGCCTTATTCCCACTCGCTGAAGGATGTAGCCGATTGGTATCGGCAGTTATGGGCTGAATCATTAGGAAAGAAATTAGATCAGGAAGATAATGTAGTTAATGTGGGTCCTACTCCAATTAAAGCTTTGGGAGCTACTGATCAGCATTCCCAGGCGCAGCTGTATATGGAAGGACCTTATGATAAAGTAATTACGTTTTTGGAAGTAGAGAATTATGAACGAAAATTAGAAATTGCTCCTGGCTATGAAGAGATTTCTGGAGTTTCTTATCTAGGTGGACATACTTTTAATGAATTAATTAAAGTAGAGAAAAAAGCTACGGAATTGGCTTTAACTAAGAATAATCGACCTAATTGCACAATTAAGTTTCCGGAAGTAAATGCCTTTACTGTCGGTCAGTTTATTTATCTATTTGAACTGCAGACGGCATTTAGCGGTCAGCTGTACAATATTAATGCCTTTAATCAGCCGGGAGTAGAGTTAGGTAAAAAATATGCTTATGGTGTTTTAGGTAGAGAAAAATTTGCTGATAAGAAAGAAGAATTTGAATCTCGAGCCGACAAAGATGCAGATTTAATACTGTAGAAATTAATGGGGGCCTATACGGCCCCTGATTAATTTTTTGGTGGTGGTTTTAATAAAAGTTTATTAGGTCTAGTCTATATATTTCGAATTTAATTTTTATAATTACCATTTTTTTATAGCAGGGGTTACCTATTGGTATCGCGAATTATTAAAACAAGAGAATCAAGGCCGTTGAGGAGGTGAAAAATTGCCCTGGAAGAAGTTTTTAGTCAAGGAAAGAGAGATCTCCTTTACTACTTTAGTTAAGAGGCAGGCTGAGCCGAAGGGGGAGCAGTTATCTTCTTCACAGGTTGATTTGAAATTTAAAGTTTTGACTGAGGCGCAAGATAAGTTTGACTTACCTAAATACCATCAAGATTCGTCTATTTTAAATATAGATTATGATAATTATCTTGTGATTTATGCGGGACTAGATGATTATCAGCGTCCGGGATATGAAGTAAGAATAGAGAATATAGTACAGCAAGAGCAGGAGATTAACGTGCGGTTAGGCTTATATGCTCCCCAGAGAGAGATTGCTTTAGAAATAATTAGTTTCCCCTATGATTTAGTTAAAATTGATAGAAAAGATTTACAATTGCCGCAGAAGATAAATTTTAAATTTACTACTAAAAAACAATGTGAACTACTAGCAGAAACAGAATTGGAGTTAGAATAAATTAGTCAAGGAGGAGTGGCCAGGGAAGTGGAGAATAAATATAGTCTAATTATAGGATTAGTCATAGTACTTCTTTTAGTAGTTGAACCGGCAGCAGCAGAAGAAATCAAGTTGCAGATTAATGAACAGCCAGTAGAGTACCAATTAAAAATAATTCAGGGGCGCACTCTGGTTCCGGCGCGGGTGATTTCTGAATATTTAGGCGGGCAGTTAGAATGGGTTCCTGAACAGCAGAAGTTAAAAGTTATAACTAATGATTTAGGAATTAATTTTAGTCTGGGCAGTCAAGTAGCAGTAGTTAACTCTCAGGTAGTGCCGTTGACTACAGCTCCTTGTCTGGTTAGTGGTCGAGTTTATCTTTCTCTGCGGGACTTGAAGAAAATTTATGGGGGCAAGTTAATCTGGAATCCGGAAGAAAAAACAATTGATTATCAATCTAATCAGGTGAATCAGGTAGCAGTAGAAACTACTGAATCAGGAGTTGAAGTAGTGATTAAGACTGATTTTCCACCTGATTATGAAGTTAGTTTATTGCAGCAGCCTCAACGGTTAGTAGTTGATTTAAAGGAGACAAACCGCAGTCAAATAGATAGTTTATTATCGGTTAATAACCAGGTTATTAATCAAATTAGAGTGAGCCAATTTCAAGTTGACCCTGCAGTGGTAAGGTTGGTAATTGATTTAGACAAATTTAGCAGCTATCAGGTAGTAGAAAAAGAAGCGGATTTAGTTCTGCAAATTAAAGCTGAGCCGGGCATAGTAACTTCTTCGATTAGAAAACGCAGACCTACTGCTGCTGATCAACCCCCGAAAATTGTAATTGATCCCGGGCATGGGGGAGAAGATCCCGGAGCAATTGGCATTTCGGGAATTGAGGAAAAAGAAGTAAATTTGCAGATAGCAGAGCAAGTGGCTGAATTACTGCGTCAGGAAGGATATCAAACGCTAGTAACTCGAAAACGGGATACCTTTATTCCTTTAGAGCGGCGGGCTCAGTTGGCCAATCAATGGTCAGCTGATATTTTTATTAGTATTCATGCTAATTTTAACTATCAGCAGCGGGTTAATGGGACAGCAACTTATGCCCATTGGAACAGCACACAGAAAAATTGGGCTTTAGCTTGGTATGTTCAGAGCGAAACAGTAAATCGACTTAAACTAAAGGATAATGGTTTAAAGGCAGCTAATTTTGTAGTCCTGCGGCAAACTAAAATGCCGGCTGTTTTGCTGGAAACTGCCTTTTTGTCTAATCCCCGCGAGGAACAGCTGTTAGTTGATAGAAGTTTCCAATTAAAGGCAGCTAAAGGGCTAGTAGCGGGAATAAAAAAGTATTTTGCTAAACAATCTTCAGTTTAAGTTCACCTATCTAATAAATTCGGGAAATTTAGGAGCTAAAAGAGGAATTTATTAATAAATCCAGAAGTTAAGTCAATACAGGTAATTTAATAGAGGAAAATGCAGAATACAGTCGAGTCTAGGAGGCCATTAAGATGCCGAAAAAAATAGTATTAGTCGGATTATTAGCTTTTATGTTAGTGGTTAGTGTGGCGCCTTCTTTGCAGGCTATGGACAATATAAAGTTGGAAGTAAATGGAGACGTGGTCACTAATAATTTAAGCTATCAACTTAAAGACCAGAATATTTTAATTCCTTTGGGGATATTGACGAAAGCACTGCCGTTAAAAATGCGGTGGTATGAGTCAATTCAGACTTTACAGCTGCAGCTTAGCGGGCGGACAGTGAAACTGCGGTTGGGTGATAAGCGGCTGCAGGTTAATAATCAATTACTGCGGATGCCGGTAGCAGTTGAGCGGAAAAATGGTGAATTTATGATTCCGCTGCAAACACTTAGCGATGCTTTAGGTTTAATGATTAGAGCTGATCAGGCAGCCCGGGTAGTGAAAATTTATCAAATTGATGCGCAGGTAGAAGATGTGAGTTATATTAGTGAAGAGGGATATCAAGGAGTAAAGGTGCAAACTACTAATCCTGTAGAGCCGAAAATTGATTATTTAAATGATCCGGAACGAATTATTTTGGATTTACCGGCAGCAACTTTGGGGCAGGAACTTAAAAAGATAAAGGAAGCTAGTAAATTAATTAAAGGAGTCCGGGTAGCTCAATTTGATGCTACTACTGTGCGAGTAGTAGTTGATTTAACGGGAAAAGCTCATTATAGATTAATATCGAATCGTTCAGGTAGGGGGTATAGTTATCTAATTAAGATAAATCCGGTAATTAAGAAAATAAATTATACTTCAGAAGGATTGAAGATAACGGGTACCGGTCAATTACAGACTACTACTCCGGCTCAATTGACTGACCCGCAAAGAGTAATGGTGGATATTAAGAATGCCGTTTTAGCAGATGCAAAAGAATTTACCGTGGATGATGCGGATGTGAAAAAAATTAAAGTTAGTCAGTATAAGACTGATCCCAATCCAGTTGTCCGAGCAGTTTTAGAAGTAAAGCGGGAGTTAGATTTAGGGGTGGTAAATGAACAAAAAGAATTGCTGCTGAGACCAATTAGGTCTAAACTGAAGCAGGTAGTTTATAATTCTAACCAGCCAAAGCAAATTCAATTTAGTTTAACTCAGCAGCAGCCGCCGCGGGGAATTTCTTTACAAAAAGGAGCTAGGTTAGTATTTGATTTTCCTAATACAGAAAATAATTTCAGTAAAAATAAGATTCCCGTCAACAATAATTTAATTGAAGAGATTAGAGTAAGCCAGTTTGATCAGAATACAACGCGAGTAGTAGTAGATTTGACGGAACTAGTACACTATCAGACATCTTGGGTAGAGGGGCAATTTAATGTCAAATTGATGAATAAATTGCAGCAGATTAAAGCAGTAGATAGTGAAACTGAACTGGAATTAGATATTTCTTTAGTCGGTGAAGGATCTTATCAAGTGTATAAATTGCATGCCCCGCAGCGATTGGTGGTAGATGTTGAAGAAACAATAGTGGATAAGGAAGACTTAGATATAAGCAACGATTCGCGGTGGGTTCGAGATATAAGAGTTAGTCAATACCGACTCAACCCCAATATTACGCGGGTGGTACTTGATTTGAAGGAGAATTTCGATTTTGCAGTTCAATCACCGGATTCTGCTCAACAGATAGCGGTAAAGGTTAATGAACGAACTTTAGCTGGGAAAGTGGTCGTTCTTGATCCGGGCCACGGCGGTAAAGATCCGGGGGCTTTAGGTGCTGCCGGAACGAAAGAAAAGAAGGTAGTGTTAGAAATAGCTCATGAAACAAGAAAATTATTAGAAAAAGCGGGAGCTAAAGTGGTAATGACCCGCAGCAAGGATGAGTTTATAGCACTAGAAAAAAGAGTAGAAATAGTTAATGATTTAGAACCTGATTTATTTGTCAGTATTCATGCTAATGGTTATCAGACTAATATTCCGGACGGAACAGAAACATTTGTGGAAGAAGGCAGTGGGCAGCAGTCGCAATTTTTGGCTCAATGTGTGCAGCAGGAGTTAATTAAAAAATTAGATACTTATGACCGGCAGGTAAAGGAAGATGGATTATATGTACTCGAGCATTCTACTGTTCCGGCAATCTTAAGTGAAGTGGCATTTATTACTAATCCAAAGCAGGAAAAGCTATTAACTGATGAGGAATTTAGATTTGAGGCGGCGGTTGGACTTTATGAAGGAATCAGTAAGTACTTTAAGTGGTTGGCAGAGGAGGAGTCTTAATGTTAAATTTGCGGGATAAGATTTTATACGGAATTTTAATAGTAGGAATTATCGTGTTAGCGGTAACCTTGATTTATCCGAATTTTTTGGCTACCAAAGAAGTCAAAATTTATTTTAGCGGGCATCAGGCGCAGTATTTAGTGTCGGAAAGCCGTCAACTGCGGGTAAATAGTTTGCCTACCAAACTAATTAAGGAATTAATTGCTGGACCTGAATCAGAAAAGTTGGGAACTACGATTCCGGACGGGACTGAATTGCTAAATGTAAAGCTAGAGGATAAACTAGCGACAGTTAACTTCAGTCAGGAACTGACTGAAAACCACTGGGGCGGAACGACCGGAGAAATGATGACAGTGTATTCTATAGTTAATACCTTAACCCAGCTAGATGAGATTGAAGAGGTACAGGTGCTGGTGGAAGGAAAAAAGATAGAAACTTTGGCCGGCCATTTAGATTTAAGGAATCCCTTGGGAGCTGATAAAAGTTTGATAAATGAGGCTAAGGGAAGCGAATAAATTAAATATTATTAGAGAGAGGGGCTGCTATTAAGCAGCCTCTTTTTGAGAATTTATTTTTTTAATTTATAACTTTTTGTTTTAAAGAGGATTGATTTTTATTTACTTTTGAGCAGGAGATAAATTCCTAGTCGGGAAGTATAAAAAACTAGTCGGGAAGTATAAAAAAAGTGAACAACCGTAGAGAGGTGAAAACAAATGGATAAAGAAAAGATAAAGCAGGCAGTAAAGAATATATTAGAAGCAGTGGGCGAAGATCCAGGGCGGGAAGGGCTGCAGAATACACCGCGGCGGGTAGCTGAAATGTATGAAGAGGTATTTTCCGGTTTAGATGAAGATCCGAAAGAACATTTAGAATTGGTTTTGGAAGATGAAGACTTTGAAGAGTTAGTGTTAGTTAAGGATATCAGTTTTTATTCAATGTGCGAGCACCATTTAATTCCCTTTTTCGGCAAGGCACATGTAGGTTATATTCCGCGGAACGGACGAATGACCGGACTTTCTAAATTGGCGGAAGTAGTGGAAACAGTAGCTAGCCGCCCGCAGCTTCAGGAGCGGATGACAAAAGAAATAGCCGACTCTATTCAGGAAGTGCTGGAGCCCTATGGAGTATTTGTAGTTATTGAAGCTGAACAGTTGTGTATGACAATGCGGGGCATTAAGCAGACAGAATCCAGGACAGTAACTTCTGCTATCAGAGGTACTTTCCGAAGTGATGAGAAAGCTCGAGAAGAGGTTATGGACTTGATTAAAAAATGAAGAATGAAAAATTAGAAATAAATAATGAAATTGGGAAATAAAGCAAGAATAAGTGGTAAACGGGAGGTAGAGAGATGTTTAACTACGGTCAGCGGTCGTACATAATGGGAATTTTGAATGTGACGCCGGATAGTTTTTCTGATGGAGGGCAGTACTATGATGTGGAGAAAGCTGTTAGCCGGGCGCAGGAGATGGCTGCGGCGGGGGCAGATATAATAGATGTGGGAGGGGAATCGACCCGCCCTGGAGCTGCAGAGGTAACTGCCGAAGAAGAAATAGCCAGAATTAGACCGGTAGTCAAAGAGCTAGTAGATAAGGTATCAGTTCCTGTTTCAGTAGATACGTATAAAGCAGAAGTGGCAGCTGAAGTTTTGGAGTTAGGAGCAGATATAATTAATGATGTTCGGGGGCTGCGCGGGGATGAAGAGTTAGCGGGAGTAGTAGCTGACTATCAAGTATCGGTAGTGATTATGCATAATGCGCGCTTGACGGAAAGAGGAGAACAAGATATTATTGTTAGTATTAAAGAGTTTTGGCGGGAGAGTATTAAGCTAGCTGAGCAAGCGGGAATTAATCGGGAGAAAATAATTTTAGATCCCGGAATTGGTTTTGGAATTAGTAGTCAAACCAGTCAAGAAATTATTAGAAGATTATCGGAACTAAAAGATATGGGTTATCCTTTATTATTGGGAACTTCCCGGAAATCAATGTTGGGAGATATTTTAGAGGTTCCGGCGGAGGAACGAGTAGAAGGTACGGTAGCTACTACGGTAATGGGCATCAGGCAGGGAATAGATATTTTTCGCGTTCACGATGTCCGCGCTAATCAGCAGGCAGCTAAAGTAACAGATGCTATCTGGAGGGAATAAGATGGATAAAATAATTTTGGAGGATCTTGCTTTTTACGGCTATCACGGAGCTTTAGTGGAAGAAAATGAGTTAGGGCAGAAATTTTTTATAGATCTGGAGTTAGGCTGTGATTTAGAGCCGGCAGGAAAGAGTGATCAGCTGGCTAAGTCGGTTAATTATGCCCAAGTTTATGAATTAGTAAAGGAGATTTGTCAGGAAGAACAGTTTAAGCTGCTGGAAGCGCTGGCGGAGGAAATCGCGGGCACTATTCTGGAAGAATTTGCTCGGGTAGAAGAAGTAACTGTCCGGGTAGAAAAGCCGGAAGCGCCAATTGAAGGGATTTTTGACCACGTGGGAGTGGAAATTACTAGAAAATGGAGAATGATAAATGATAAATGATTTCAAAAAATGTAAAGAAGAGAAATATAATCCGAGTGGGGATAAAATGAAAGAGGTTTATTTAGGATTGGGAAGCAATGTTGGGGAGCGAGAGCAGAATTTGAAACAGGCAGTTAAATTGATTAATGATTTTTCAGCCACAGAAGTAGTTGATTTATCATCAGTTTATGAAACTGAACCCTGGGGTTATACGGATCAGCGGGAATTTTTAAATTTGTGTCTGCTGATTCAGACAGAATTGGCTCCCTATGATTTATTGGCTTCCTGCCAGCAGGTGGAAGAAGAACTTGACCGCAAGCGGGAACTTAAATGGGGACCGCGGACGATAGATGTAGATATTTTAGTTTATGATCAGTTAACTTTGCGGGCACCGGACTTAATTTTACCCCATCCGCAGCTTACTGAACGGGCCTTTGTATTGGTGCCTCTGGTTGAGCTGGCTCCTTCCTTGGTAGTAGAAGAGAAGCGGATTACAGTCTGGTTAGAAGAAGTAGAGGAAACGGGAGTTAACGAATATGCTGTTTGGGATTTACAAAACTTAATATAAATTTTCTTTAATCAGGCAGCCGATAGGCTGCTTTTTTGTTGTTTACGAAGTTGACTTTATGGTTGACTCAATCTTAACCTCAGCCGCAAACTAAATCGCCGTTAGGCGACTTTTTTGTAGAAGGCGACTTGACAATTTCTGAAGAAAATGGTATTCTAATAGTGCATTAGTTAGATAGTGCACTATGAAAGGGTGGTAATTTTGCAGATTAATTTCGAGGCGGCCAGTCCAATTTATGAACAGATAATTACTCAACTAAAGAAAAAAATTGCTCGGGGAGAATTGGAACCAGGAGCTAAGTTACCGTCTCAGCGGAAGTTGGCCCGTCAGTTAGAAGTTAATCCTAATACAGTGCAGCGGGCTTACCGGGAAATGGAAGCTCGTCAATTGGTGGCAACTAAGCGCGGTCGAGGAACTTTTATTACTGAGAATCGGGAAGTGGTTGACCAGGTAAAGCAGGAGATGGTTGCTGAAATTGTAGAAAAGTTTTGGCGGGAAATGAAATCTTTAGGTTATGCGGAACCGGAGATTAGGCAAGCAGTAGAAGAGTATGCTGAAAGGTGGAAAGAAACCAATGGAGGTGACAGTTGATGTCTGATCAGCCAGCAGTGAAGATTAGAGGGCTGTGGAAGAAGTATAGGACTACTGCAGCTTTACAAGGGATTGATTTTGACTTCAGCAAAGGTAAAATCACGGGAGTTCTCGGTCCTAATGGAAGCGGTAAATCAACTTTACTTAAGTCGATTGTAGGGTTAGTCAAGCCTAGTGGGGGGCAGATAGAAGTACTGGGTTCGTCACCAGGCCAGGAAAATAAAGAACAGATTGCTTTTTTACCGGAGATAAATAACTTTTATAGTTGGATGACCATCGAACAGACAATTGATTTTTATCACAGCCAATTTTCAAATTTTAATCTTGAGAAAGCAGCAGAGATCAGGGAATTTATGAACTTAGAGCCGCAGACTAAAATTAGCAATTTATCTCTGGGGATGGCGGCTCGAATGAAGTTAGTGGTGACGTTGGCCCGAGAGGTGCCGCTGTTGATTATGGATGAACCGCTGTCTGGTATTGACCCTCAGTCGCGGGCGCGGATTTTAGAAAGTTTGATTCTGGAATATAAAGCGGGAGAGCAGACCATAATTTTCTCTACTCATGAAGTAGTAGAGGCAGAAAAGTTTTTTGACCAAGTTCTTTTTCTGGAGCAGGGAGAGATTAAATTAACTGGGAATGCGGATGATTTGCGAGAGGAACGCGGCGAGTCGATTCAGGAATTAATGAAGGAGGTATTTGTCTAATGAACTTCTGGAGTTTATACCGCAAAGATCTCCGACAGTTGTTGATGCCTATGTTATTTTTATTGCTTGCTGGTTTGGGGTGGCATGGTTTTTGGGTTTATCAATCTGCAGAAATTCCGAAAGCTGAATTCAAACTAATCATTAGTTTTATTTTTCCTTTATTAATCTTGCCAATTACTCTTATTTGGTTTGGCTACCGGTCATTCAGAAATGAATGGAAACAAAATACCATCTATACTTTATTATCGCTACCCTGCTCTGGGCGGAGGCTAATAGGAAGTAAGATATTGGCGGCCTTTACATATTATTTGACAGTTATTTTACTGCAAACACTGGTGATTATTTCCACTTATCAGGTTTCTATTTCATCGGGAATTAAGATTTTAGAAAGGAAACTTCAGGTTTCTGCTCCACTCCTATTGATTACTATGCTCTTTTTTCTTTTATTATGGGGGAGTTATCTTTATCTGTTAGCACAATTTTCTTATTTGGTCTCTAAACTGTGGGATAAGTTTAATTTAGCAGTGAGTATTGCTGCTTTTCTTGTTATGAATTATCTATTAGATAAAATTGCCCAGCTATTGGCTCCTGCATTTAATTGGCTGCCGTCGCTATTTCATTTAAGTGCCCAAGAGGCTGATGGGATAATAAATTTTAGTTTAAATATTGAAAGTAGTGGCGAACTTGCTGTTTGGCTGTTGTTATTAATAGGAATTTATTGGTTGAATGGTTGGCTATTAGAAAACCGGCTAGATGTTTAAGGTAGAGGTAAATAGTTTAAAAAATAAGTTGCCAGGAGATTAGTTTGTTAGTGTAAAAGACTAGAGATAGACTGGAAATATTATATGATTATAAGGAGGGCAAGTGCATGCGGCAGAAAATTGGTTTAGTGGTCTTGGTGATGTTATTGCTATTAGGGGGAACTGCTGTTCAGGCAGCTTCGCCGGAAATTACTGATATCCAAGTAGAAGGTAATCAAAAAGTTTCTGATGCAAAAATTATTAACGAAATGGAACTAGAGGTTGGAGATAAAATTGACCGCGACAAGTTAAAACAGGATTTACAGTCAATTATTGATGTAGGGTATTTTTCTAATGTAGGGGTTGATTTTAAACCCTATAAGTCTGGAGTTCAGTTGATTGTTAAAGTAGAGGAAAATCCAAGTTTAGCGGAGGTTGAATTTGAGGGCAATCAAGTAGTATCTGATTCTAAATTAAAGGAACTGCTAGGGCTTGCAGCGGGCCAAATTATAGATAGCAATCAAATTAAAAAAGGAATTAAAAAAATTGAAGGCTATTACGGGAAAGAGGGCTATGCGTTGGCCCGGGTAATAAAACGAGAAGTTAAGGAAGACGGTAAATTATATCTACGGATAGCAGAAGGTGAATTGAATAAAATTGTAGTGGAAGGCACGGAAAAGACAAAAGATTATGTGGTTACCCGGGAAATATCTATTAATCCGGGGGAGATAATTAAGTTTAGTCAGTTGAGAAAAGATTTACGTAAACTTCATGATATGGATTATTTTAAGCAAGTTGAGCCTAAATTCAAGCGAGCTAAAGAAGACCCGACGAAAATCAATTTGATAATTCAAGTAGAAGAAAAGCCGAGTAGAAGTTTAGCCGGCGGACTGACTCATTCTGCTGGTTCAGGATTGGCAGGGCTGGTAGAATTTAAAAATAAGAATTTATTTGGTGAAGGTAAAAAAATAGGTTTAGACCTTGAGTACGGCCCGGAGCGGCATAGATATGAATTTAACTTTTCGCAGGATTGGACTTTTGACCGGCCACTGAGTATGGATTTAGGGGTTTACCGCAAGCTAGATACTACCCCGGATGATGAAGAAGTATTGAAGCGGGGCGGAAATATTAATCTAGGTTATCCGTTAGTAAATGATTTCCGCGGTTATTTTGGTTTAGATATTGAACAGACACAAGAAGATACTGGGTGGGAACCAAGTCATAGCTTAACTTTACGGACGATCAGGAATACAAGCAACCAACGGTTTAATCCTAGTCAAGGGAGTAGAGTAAGTTTAGGCGTAGAAAAGTCCGGTATTTTTGGGGGAAGTAAAAATTATACTAAATATGAAACTGACTTCCGGAAGTATTTTTCCGCCGGAGAAGCAGGCAGTATAGCTGCTCGTTTAAAATTAGGAACTGCTGATGGAGATGACTTACCGAGCCACGAGCGGTTTTTTGTAACCAGTCGGGGCGGCGTTCGAGGTTATAGTAGTGACCACTATCTTGCTGAAGATTATGATGATCGAGCTAGTTTTGTAGGTGACTCAATAGCAGTAGCAAATCTGGAATATAGACATCAACTAATGGATAAATTAACCCTACTTACTTTTTTAGATGCGGGCAGAAGTTTTAAATCGGATATTGAATTTGATGAATTGGGTAACTTACATTATTCTGCGGGACTTGGATTTAGGATAAAAACTCCTGTGGGGCAGTTAGGTGCTGATTATGGTTATGCTCCGGAGGGAGATAGCGGAGAGAAAACTGAATTTCAGATTACAGTAGGACATAGTTTTTAAACAAAAATTTCACTAGTTTAGTAAGCAGGGGGATTCCTCCTGCTTAATTTTATTTTAGTAAAAAAATATAGTTGAAATTTACAGTCATAGTAATACTTACCCTTTCATTTTGATTTGTGTTTAAGATACACTGAACAGTAGAAGCAAATTAAAAAATTTAGTTAGGAAGGGATGAGAAGATGAAAAAATATCTACCAATTTTTATAGCACTGGTTTTACTAATTAATGGGAGTAGTGTTTTTGCTAGAGAGCGGGGAAGTATCGGGGTTAATTATTTTAACTCTGGGTATCAATTTGGAGATGATTTAGCAGAAGATATGGGAATTAAACAAGTTACTGGTAGTTATCAGCTAACCGATCAATTGTCAGCAGCGATTGATTACAATTTCGGACAGTATAATAATTATATTCAGGGAGATGTGCAGAAATTTGGGTTAGGATTAACTAGAGAATTTAGTCATAAAACTGCGGAGTTAGCTGTTGGTTTAAGGGGAAATTATTCGAATCTGGGGACAGAATTATTAAGCCAGGAGTTGTTTACAGTTACAGGTAAAAATCTAGAGTTAGTAGCAGAAGCGAGAAAAAAATTAACTGATGATTTAAAGCTATTTGCAGAGGCAAAGTATAGTTTAGCCGGCGATTATCAAGTGGAAACTCCTTTATTAGATTTAGGGGAAGTGACTGGATATCAAATTGGCAGCAATTACTTATTACAGTCTGGTTTAGAATGGGAACCAATGACTGATTTAGAAATAAGTTTAGGCTATAGAATAGGACAAGAGGAGATAACAAATAAAAGTGTGGGCAATTTACAAGTGCAGGATTATGATTTGACGAAAATTAATAAGTTTACTCAGGGGGTTTATTGGGGAGTAACAAGCAAATTTTAATATATATAGAAAGCCACCTGGTTTCAGGTGGCTTTCTATATTCGGGGGAACTAGAATCAAATTAATTTAATAAAATTATTGCTTACTAGGGTGATTTGGTTATAAAATAAAAATAGACAATAACTAATAGTTGAGGTGATTCAATGTTACAGGCAGTTAAACGAGGAGCTAAAAAAGCATTTTTCACTTATTTTGATTTGATTAAAATCATTTTACCAGTGTATATTGGAGTTACAGTATTAAAGCATACTGGCTTTATTGAGTGGTTAGCGCAGTATACAGCTCCGATGATGAAGTTATTTGGTCTGCCGGGGGAGTCAGTGCTAGCCTTGTTGACCGGTTATTTACTGAATATTTATGGGGCTTTAGGAGTAATAGCCGGAATTGATTTAGGAGTTAGAGAGATTACAATTTTGGGAACTATGTTAGGTTTAGCTCACAGTTTGCTTATTGAAGCAGCGGTGATTAAAAAAATCAGCGGCCAATTAATTCCATTAATTGGTTTACGGATTGGTCTATCTATTTTAGCAGGTCTGGGACTGAATTTAATTTTATAAAGGAGGATAATTATGGACTGGGGAACGTTAATAACAGAGGTAGTAAATGGTAGTGTGGATATGTTGATTAAGATTGCAGTAATTATATTCCCCTTATTAATCGGGATTGAAGTAGCCGATGAAATTGGTTTACTGGATCAAATAGCCAAGGTATTTACTCCTGTTTTAAAGCATTTTAAATTATCGAATGATGCTGGGCTGCCGTTAATTGTAGCTCAGATGTTTGGTTTAACCTATGGGGCAGGAGTTATTTTAAAGGAAGTAGAGGAAGATAAACTGCATGCCCAGGAATTAATGACGCTGGCTGTATTTTTAGTTATTTGTCATGCAGTAATAGAGGATACTTTATTATTTGTAGCTATCGGCGGCAAAGGCTGGATAATGTTAGGTACTAGATTGTTATTAGCAGTTATAATTAGTTATTTATATGCCGAATATTTTGTTGATCGGTCAGTAATAGAAGAGAAAGAATTAGCAGAAGCTGATTGTTGTTAAGGAAGGGGAAAGTAGGTGACTGGGATTGGTAAGCCGGCAGTTAAAAGCAGATTTAGCCCTGTTATTTATTGTATTTATCTGGGGGACAACTTTTGCGATCATGAAAGATATATTTACAGTAATTACACCTTTTTATTTTTTAACTCTGCGCTTTGGATTTGCTAGTATAGCTTTAGGTTTAATTCTTTATCGTCAGTTATCAGATGTAAATCTAAAACTTTTAAAACAGGGGATGATAGCAGGGGTCCTCTTATTCGGCGGATATGCCTTTCAGGTAGTAGGGTTAAACTTTACTACTGCCTCTAAAGCTGGATTTATTACTGGTTTAAGTGTAGTATTAGTACCTATTTTTGCAGTTTTGTTTTTCCGTAGGCTGCCGCCGCTGTTGACTTGGATAGGAGTCAGCCTGGCTGCTGTTGGTTTATGGCTGTTGACATTTTCGGGTTCGCTAGAGCCGAACCTAGGGGATTGGTTAGTGTTAGTCTGCGCTGCTTGTTTAGCTTTACATATTTTAGTAGTTGATAAATACGTGAAGAGTAATAATCCTCTATTATTAGCGTTAATTCAGATAAGCACGGTAGCTGTTCTCAGTGCTCTAGGAGCTGGTCTAGAAGGGAGTTATCAGTTGGTAGGTAATACTGGGGTCTGGATTAGTGTGCTTTATATGGGAGTATTAGCTACAGCTTTGGCTTTTGTTGTGCAGAATAAAGCACAAACCTTCACTACCCCTGAGCGGACAGCTATTATTTTTTCCATGGAGCCGGTATTTGGTGCTTTATTTGCTTATCTTTACTTGGGAGAAGTGATTACTGTTAAAGGGTATATTGGTGGTGCCTTGATTATATTGAGTATGCTGCTTGTGGAAATGGAAAATTAAGAATGGAGAATTACAGAAAATTTAGTTGAAGACATAAAATATATTTTTAGGTTTTGGAGTTGGGGTATGAATCTTTTAAAAGGGGGAATGAGTATGGAGCAGTTAGCAGATGTTGATTTAGCTGAGACGGAAGTTACTGGGCTGTTCGGCTATCCGGTAGAACATTCTTTGTCACCGAAGATGCATAATGCGGGATTTGAGGAGTTAGGAATTAATTATTTGTATTTACCCTTTGCAGTACAGCCGGAGAATTTAGAACAGGCAGTAGCCGGAATTAGAGGATTAGGGATTAGAGGAGTAAATTTGACTATTCCGCATAAAGAGGAAGTGATTCCTTATTTAGATGAATTATCAGAGGAAGCTGAGTTAATTGGAGCAGTTAATACAATTGTGAACCAGAATGGAAAATTAGTTGGACATAATACAGATGGGCGGGGCTATATTAGGTCTCTCCAAGAAGGTGCGGGTTTTGCACCTGATAATAAAGAAGTGCTGATTATAGGTGCTGGAGGAGCAGCCCGAGCAGTTGCTTTTCAGTTGGTGCTGGAGGGAATTGATAAACTGTATATTGCTAACCGTACTTTTTCTAAAGCGGAAAAGTTGGCGGCAGAAATCAGGACGAAAATAGATTTAAAAGAAATTACTGCCCTTGACTTAACGACTGAAGCTTTAACACCAGTATTTAATAACCTTGATTTAGTGGTAGATACTACTCCGATCGGTATGGTCCCGGATACTGATGTAAAACCGGTAATTGAACCAGGATTACTTGACTCTAACTTGCTGGTATCTGATTTAGTTTATAATCCCCAGGAAACGGTATTATTGCAGGCAGCAAAGGAAGCAGGAGCGGAAACTGTCAGCGGTTTGGGAATGCTTTTATACCAGGGAGTAATTGCTTTTGAACTGTGGACTGATAGGCAAGCACCAGTAGAGGAAATGCAGGCGGCGTTGGAAAAGAATATATAAGCCAAAGCTCCGAGTTTATCTCGGAGCTTTGCTAGTTAGAGAAAGTTAATTTATTTTCCTACACTCCACTGCTGCGTTTTAATTATTCCATAAATTAATTATAAATCCTTTTTTATACAAAAAGTAAATATAATAGTTATATTTACTCTGGCGATGGGTATTATAGAATATAGATTTGGTAAGATTAACATTTAAAAGAATAATTATCAAATTTAAATTTAAGGAGATCTCTATATGCCTAAATATCGCTACCAAGTAATTGATGAAGAAGGAGAAAGAGAGCAGGGTGTATTAGTCAGCAACAATGAGCAGGCGGCTATCCGCAGCTTAAAACAGGAGAACTATTATATTAAAGAGTTAAAGCAGGAAGCAAATAAAAAAAGGCTGACTAATTTGGCTAACTGGTTCCAGCGAATAACCTGGAGTCAGTTGGCATTGTTTACGCGCCAGTTTTCTTTTTTATTATCGGCTGGACTACCATTATTAACTGTATTAGAAATTTTAGCAGGACAAGTAGAAAATAAAAAATTAGAATGGGCAGTTCAGGAGATAAGTCAGGAAATTAAAGCTGGCCGCGATTTATCAACTGCTGTCCGCAGTCAGTCCCAGTTATTTCCTGAGTTGATGATTAGTCTAATATCTGTCGGAGAAAGAGAAGGAGTTCTGACAGAAGTTTTAGCACAGTTAACAGATTATTTTGAAGCTAAAGCTTCCTGGAAGCAGAGACTAAGGTCAATTGTAGTTTATCCTGTGTTTTTATTAGTTACCACAGTGGTAGTTGTAATTTTTTTGATTACTTTTGTACTTCCTACCTTTGCCCGCATTTTTGCTGATTATGACTTTCAGCTGCCGTTAATCACGCGAATTTTATTGGGCGGAGCTCAGTTTGTGCAGGCTAGGGGACAAATAATAGCTGGCGGGCTGTTAGCTGGAGGAGTAGCTTTGGGTCTGTGGGCAACTACTTCTACTGCTCGCCGAAGACTAGAGTGGTTAAGTTTAAAACTTCCGCTAATCGGTAATTTAGTATTAAAGATAAAGTTATTACAGTTAAGCCGAACAATAGGTACTATGCTGCAAGCGGGAGTAAATTTACTGCCCGCTTTAAAAAATGCAGAAGCAGTGGTTGGTAATGTGGTGTTGGAGAGGAAACTAAAGGAGATAAATTATCAGATTGAACAGGGCCAACAGCTGGGGGGCTTACTGGCGGAGAAAGATCTATTTCCTAATTTAATGGTTCAAATGGTAAAAGTAGGAGAAAAAACAGGAAGATTAGGAGAGATGCTGTTAAAAACAGCTGATTATTATCAACAGAAATTAGAAGCGGAGACTGAATTTTTATTTTCTTTACTGGAACCGATAATAGTATTAGTTTTAGCCGGAGTAGTGGTGTTTATTTTAATTTCGGTTTTACTGCCAATATTTAATTTGATTAATTTGATTTAGTGTTGAGGAGGAGCCTAATTGAATTCTAAGTTGGGATTTAGCTTATTAGAAGTTATAGCTGCTATTATGGTACTAGGTGTATTGTTAGGATATAGCGCACCGCGGTTAATGACCTATTATCGCTGGTTAAAGTTTCAAGGGGTGGTGAACCAATTAATCAGCCATTGTCATCTAGCCCGCCGAAAGTCAGTAACTGGAGAGGAAAAATGGGGGGTTGTTTTTTTACCGCGGCAAAATAAATATCTGCTGGTGGAAGGAAAACAGTCTCCAGAAATAAAGAAACGGATTGAACTAGCAAGCGGGATGGAGTATAAACAGATAACTTTTCCTTTCTATCAAGGGCGGCGGTCTGTTTATTTCAAACCACTGGGTAATTTGGATACTCCCAATGGAACAGTAATTTTACAGTGGGGGAGCCTGGAGAAAAAGATTGTATTTTCTTCTAATGCGGGGGAAATAAATGTTAGGTAAAGATAGGATTGGTGAACGCGGGTTTGGACTACTGGAGGTTATAGTGGCTTTAGGGATTATGGGAGCAGCTTTGTTACCGATAATTAAGTTAACCATTGATAGTAATTATCGAGTCAAAGAAGCGCGGCAGTTAACAGAGGCGGTTAATTTGGCCCGGTGGAAATTAGAAGAGCAGAGGAAAAAGGAAATTAATCAAATTACCGAAGTGAGAAATAAAGAATTATCAGAAACTAAGTATAATTATCGAGTAGAAGTGGAGCAAGTGAATGTTAGGTTAAAACGGGTGGCAGTTAAAGTAAAACAGAGCGGAGAAGTAAAGGCTAAATTAACTACTATTCTGCGGAAGGGAGAGGAATAAGTTTATGGGCCAACCTCACGGTTATTTGTTGCTGGAATTAGTAATTTTATTGGCGGTGGGGGGAGTGGTTGTAAGTGCAGTCTTGACTCTTCAGCAGACTTTGCTGACTGCTTGGGAGTATCACCACAGCTGGGCCAACTTACAGCAAGCAGGCCGCAGTAGTATGAACAGTATTGTAGAACGCTTACAGTCAGCCGTCAAAATAAAAGTAGTTAGTGAGAAGAAAATTATTTTCTGGCCTCCCACTGGCGGCAAGCAAAAAATATTTTATCAACCGGGGGCTGGGCTTTGTGTAAATGATGTGCGAAATAAAATCAGCAATCGAGTTACAGAGGTAGCATTTCTACCTCAAAATAATGATCTATTATTGGTTCAGTTAGCGGTAGAGCAAAATAATAAAGACTGGAAATTACAAACCGCAGTTGGGCTGGAGGCAGATTAGATTGGCAGTAGAGCTGGGGAATAAAAGACAGGGTTATGCGTTATTAGTGGTAGTATTAATGGTAGCTGGGCTAGGATTGGCTGCGCCTACTATTTTACAGTTAGGTAGTTCGGAACGGATAATCAGTAGAAATTATCGAAAACAGATAGAAAATTATTATTTAACAGAAGGTGTAGTAAACAAGATGCAAGCCGGGGTTAAAGAAGAACTGCAGGCTGAAATAGATGGACTGGCTAACCCACTGCAGCAGGAAATAATTTCGGGAACTGAGTTTTCTGATTACCAAGTTCACTTCACCTCTCTACAGGAAGAAGAAGTAACAGCAACTGGAAAAGTAAAAAAGGTAATAGTTGTCGATAGTAGGCTGAATATCAATAATGCTAACCAGGGAGAATTAACAGATTTACCCGGGATTAGTAATAGATTAAGCGCTCGGATAATAGCTAACCGAGAGTATGTAGAGATACAGCAGTTAAAATCTATCTCTGGAGTAGGGAAGAGAAGATATAGGCGAATTAAAGATTTAGTGACAGCAGTAGGAAGAGGTAAAATCAACCTGAATACTGCCTCGTATCAGGTGTTGATTACTTTACCTGACCTCGGGCCAACTTTAGCCCAGCGGATTATTGCCCGCCGTCCTTTTGAGAATAAAAGTGAATTACAGAAAATAGCTGGAATTGGGACAGCTACTTATAATAAATTGAAGACGAAGGTAAAGGTTAAAGCAGAGTACTTTAAGATTAAACTGAAAGTGGAGATTCCCGACCGCCGGTTTACAGTGCATCGGGAGGCGGTTATAAAGTTAAAGTAGGAGGCAGATAAATGTTTTCCTGGAGAAATAACTATCAGTTAGGCTTAGATTGGGGAACTAACAGCCTTAAACTAGTAGAATTGAACATGAGTAAGGAAGTTCCGCACCTGGAAAATTGGGGCATAGAAGAGTGGCCGGCAGCTGAGCCGGAGGGGAAGATTGATTTTTTAACTCAGCTAAAAAACCGGTATCAGTTGAATACAAAAGAGGTAATAATCGGGATTGGAGGTTCCGATTTGATATTAAAAAAGATTACCTGTCCGGAGATTGGCCCGCAAGAATTGACTCAGGTAGTAAATTGGGAAGTGGCCGATAAACTGCCAGTTTCTGCTGATGAAATGGTGGTTGATTATGAAGTATTGGCTGGGGAAGAAGATACTAAAGATGTGTTAGTAGCGGCTGCCCGGCGGGAAGCAGTAATGCAGAGAGTTAATTTGCTGCAAGCCGCCGGGTTTCAAGTGAAGTCAGCAGCTGCTAGTCCACTAGTATTCCCCTATTTACTGCCGGAGGCGAATGAGCAGCTGTCCAAGTTAGCTGTTCTAGACTTGGGGGCAGAGACAACAGAATTAGTGGTGATCACAGACGGAGAGTTTACCCTGCGGCGGAGTTTTCAGTTGGGCGGAGCTGAATTTACAACTGAGCTGAAGAAAAGAAGAAATATTACTTATCGACAAGCTGAAGAAGAAAAATTGGAGTCAGGAGTTGGTGAGCAGCTGCTGGATGAGGTGTTGGGTAAGTTAATAGCTGAGATTAATCGGTCTTTTCAGTATCATAATTTAGAACAAGTCAATCAACTGTTATTGACGGGCGGTACTGCTAAGTTACAGCCGCTTACGGAGTGGTTAACAGCTAAATTAGAGTTATCCACCGGCTTATTTAATTCCTTAGCCTCTTTTCAATTTGCTCCCGACCGGTTTGACCCCCAACATTTACGCCGTTCGCTGCCGGAATTAAGTGTTAGCTTGGGACTGGCTTTAAGGGGGAGAGTAGAATGATTGAGTTACTGCCGGAAGGGGCCGAGGAAACAGCTGGTTTACAGCTGACTACTAAATTATTGATCTTTGGTTTGTTTATCTTGCTGAGCGGCAGCAGTTTTTACTTACATACAACTGGGCTTGAATATCAGCAAAAAAGCAGTCAGGCAGCGGCTAAAATAAAAAAGTTGATTCGGCGAAAAAAAGACTTAGCAGCTAAAATTGAACAGAGGCAGCGGTATCGAGAGTTAGCAACCCGGGCCAACTTAGCTGATTATGCCCGGATAGTGGATGATTTGCAAGTAGTGATGCCCCGCCAGGTGTGGCTGAAAAAATTTCAGATTAATAAACAGCAGGTAGTATTCAGCGGCCAAGCTGAAGAGGGTAAGCGGGTAATTAATGTGTTACAGCGGATTGGGAAGTACCCTTATTTTACCCGTTTGGAGCTAACAAGAAGAGAACAGAGGAAGCAGGGATTTTCGTTTCGATTAGTAGGGAGGCTTGCTGATGAAGGCTAATCAAAAAAAGTTAATAGTAGTAGTTCTGAGCATAGCAGGAGTCCTGACTGTTGGTTATAAGGCTAAACAGTGGTGGGTTCTTAAGCAGAAGTTGAACTTGCAGCAGCAGAGGTTATCTACTTTACAGCAGACGATTGAGCTGCGGGAGCAGCAGTTGAAGGGAATAAATTATAATCGGTCGGAAAGTGATAAAGTACAAGCAGAGTTTTTGACTGCCTTAGAGCAAATAATAAGTGAGCTTAACTTAGAAATTAACAATTTAGCTCCCCGGGCCAACCGCCGGCACGAGCAGGCAGTAGAATGGCCGGTAGCAGTTAAGATCAGCGGTAGATATCCACAATTAGTTTCTTTTTTGCACCAATTAAAGCAGTTGGACTGGATAATTGAAGTAAAAACTATGCAGCTAGCAGTTAATGAAGATGAATTGACTGCTGTTTTGAAGTTAAGCCTGTATACGCTGGCGAAAAGTAGTTGATAGAATGAAGCGGATACTAGTCTTATCCTTGGGCTTGCTTATTATTGGGGTAGGAGCTAATCTATGGCTATTTAATGGACAGGAGATAGTTAAATCCAAGCCGGAACTAGAGTTAGAATCCAGACAGAAATTAAAAGTTAAAGGGCAGAAGCAGTTGGCCCGGGACTTTAATACTGATGATTTATATGAGGGGGAGAAAGTGAACCGGGAGACTCCCTTCTTAACTGGTCGGCAGGAACAAGCAAAATTTAATTATTCTCAGAGAAAGAAAGGGAAGGAAAAAGCAAGAAATCAGCCTGAGGAAAGGGAAACATCAGGAGAAGAGGCAAGCCGTCAGGCTAAAGAAATCAAACCGGCGTCTTTGAACTTTTATCTGCGCGGAATAGTGAAAAATGAAGGGCAGAAATTAATTATCGTGGCCAATCAAGAAGAAAGTTATATTCTAGAAAAAGGAGAAGTAATTAATGATTATCAGGTAATAGAAATAGATGGGGATACGGTTATTTTAAAAAAAGACAAACAATTATATCGTTTAAAATCAAAAATTAAAATTTATGAAAATTAGTCTTGTAATTAACTGTGGAGGCTATTAAGTTTCCACAGTTTTTATTATCTCATTCTGGAGGCTAAACTAGACCATCAGTTTAATTTGTTTTTTTAAGTCGTCATAATTTCATCAAATCTATTTGTTACACTAAAGTTGATAGTGATAGAAAATATGGTATAATGATAATATGTAATTTTATGTAATTAATAACTTGTGTTATTAATTAAAGGGGGCTATGCTATGGAAGTAGGTGATGAGTTAGGAATCAGCGCTGTAGAAACAAGGGAAGTAATTGACGAGATAAAAAGTGAAATTGGCCAAGTGATTATCGGGCAGGAGTATATGATTGATCGGGTATTAATTGGGCTATTTACTGGCGGCCACATTCTGCTGGAAGGAGTACCGGGACTGGCTAAATCACTAACGGCTAATATTACAGCTCAAGTGTTGGGAATTGATTATAACCGCTTACAGTTTACGCCGGATTTACTGCCGGCTGATATTCTGGGAACTGAAATTTATAACCAGCATACAGGAGAATTTACCACGGAACAAGGACCTATTTTCAGCAATTTGATTTTGGCCGATGAGATCAATCGAGCGCCGGCAAAAGTGCAGTCGGCTTTACTGGAGGCTATGCAGGAAAAACAGGTGACGATTGGCGACCAGACTTATAACCTGGACAAACCTTTTTTGGTGTTGGCCACGCAGAATCCATTAGAACAGCAGGGGACATATCCGCTACCGGAGGCTCAGCAGGATCGGTTTATGCTTAAGCTAGATGTTGATTATCCCAGCAAAGCGGAAGAACGGCAGATTGTAGATCGGTTTACAACTACTGAACGAGATTTAGAGAAATTTGATTTACAGCAGGTACTGACTCCTGAAGATATTTTTAAGCTAAGGGAAATAGTACAGGATATTTACATAGATGACAATTTAAAGGACTATGTGTTGAATATTATTTTTAGTACGCGTGAAGATTCAGAATATATTTCCTGCGGTGCCTCTCCGCGGGCCTCAATCAATTTAATTTTAGCAGCTAAAGGACGTGCTCTGCTGGAGGGGCGCAAGCATGTAATTCCTGATGATATTAAAGAACTGGTTTACGATGTGCTCCGCCATAGAATTCTGCTCAGTTACGAAGCAGAAGCGGAAGGCATTACTCAGGAAGATATTATTTATGATATTTTGGAGAAAGTAGAACTGCCGTAGAGAATTGAAAGTTGGCAGTTTACAGTGTACAGTTTATAGTTAAAAATCAAATAAAAAGCAAATTAGTTTTTGCTTTTTTGTATAGCCAGGGTAGAAACCGACCCTGGCTATGAAAGTCACAGAAACCGTATCCACTGTCAACTTAAAAAAAGGGAGGGAAAAAGGTGGTCTCCGATGATATAATTAGCAAGATCCGGGAGATAGAAATCAAATCAAATAAACTTGTCGATGAAATTTTTTCTGGGGAATATAAGTCCAGTTTTAAGGGGCGGGGAATTGAATTTGAAGATATCAGGCAGTATTATCCCGGCGATGATGTTCGGAATATAGATTGGAATGTAACTGCCCGCCAGAGTGAACCGTATGTGAAGCAGTATCGGGAAGAACGAGAGCTAAATATGTTTCTATTAATTGATATGTCGCAGTCGACTAATTTCGGGCAGAAAAAAGAGATGATTGCTGAAATAGGAGCTACTCTGGCTTTTTCGGCGGTGAAGAATAATGATCGGGTAGGCAGTATTTTATTTACAGAACAGGTGGAAGAGATCATTCCTTCGCGGGAAGGGAAAAGACATGTATTATCTATCATTGAAGAAATTTTGACCTTTCAACCAAAGAAGAAGGGAACTGATATTAAAACTGCTCTGCAGCAGTTTAATAAATTAGAGGCTAAGCAGAGTATTGTATTTTTGATTTCTGATTTTTTAGCTGACGGATATGAACAGGAATTAAAAGTGACAGCGCAGAAACATGATTTGGTCTTAATTAGGGTTGTTGACCGGGGAGAAGAAAAGCTACCGGCGGGAGCTATCTTTGAATTTGAAGATTTAGAAACCGGTGAATCGGTAGTAGTTGATAATTTGCAGGACGAACTTGCTTTAACTTTACAATTTGATTTACCTCAGCGTAATTTGATTGAAATTGATACTGATGAAGATTTTGTGATTCCTTTACAGCAGTTTTTTAAAAGGAGAAGGAAACGATGAGGAAGTATCAATTAATTACTATCGGCCTGTTAATCTGTTTATTGTTGGTAAGTGGCATTGGCTTAGCTAAAACAAGAAGCATTTATATAGGAGATATAATTAGATTAAAAATTGAGAATACTGAATTAACCGCTCCGGAAATTAAGCAGAAATTTAAAGAGCAACAATTTGAAATTGTTAATTTAGAGGAGCAGCCTACCGGTTATCGGTTGGCAGTGAGGAATTTTGAACCGGGAGCCAAGGTGATTAAACTGCCCAATAAAAAGATAAAAATAGATATTAAGTCAACTCTGGAGGAAAAGGAGCAAGAACAAATTTACAGCAGTCAGCTAGGGATTAAAAAACCGAATTTTTCTGTTCCCTACCACTATTTCTTATATGAGCTGGCGGTTGTAGCTGCCGGCGGAGTAGTAATTATGGGCTGGAAGTTTATCAAGCAGAAGCGGAAAAAGGGTTTGACTCCTTATCAGCAGTTTCACCAGGAGCTCGAGGAAATTGATGTAGAAACAAAAAATTGTTTAGCTCACTTAACACTAGCTGTAAAGAGATATTTAGAGGCAGAGTTTGACTGCCGGTTAGCCGGTAAGACGGCGGGAGAAGTAGTAGCAGAAGTAAGCAAGTTAAAGGTGCTGGGTCAATATCGGACTGAATTAAAGAATTGGCTGGAAGAAACAGCAATTTATAAATATACGCAGCAGCAGGCGGGAAGAGAAAAAAAACAGAGGTTAAGAGAAGACCTTATTGGCTTAGTGGAGCAGATTGAAGACAAACGACAAGAGACTGAGGAAGGCCAGCAAGTTTAACTTAGGCGTTAACTTACCCTAAATTTTAGCAAGTTAGAACTTTTAAATAGAGCATTATTAATATTGAGTTTAAGGTTGATGTAGAGGTTGAGCAACCTGGGAAACCAAGTAATTATAATGATTTGTTCAATCTCACCTGGGGGGGTTTAAACTACAAACTGTTTCGGAAGGCACCTTAAGTTAACGCTTGTTTAAATTTATTTAGGTTTAGTTCATGATTCATAGCTAACAGCTGAAGCTGAAACGTAGATGACTGTCAAATTAAAGGTGGTGAGTGGAGTGTTTAGGTTCTTACACTGGTACTGGTTGTTATTAATACCGGTAGTTAGTTATTTAATTTTAAGTGGTAAAAATAAAGGAAAGTTGAAGTTCTCCAGTGTGCAGTTGATTAAGCAGTCGGGAGCTAGCGGAACCATTAAACATAAAATTGGAAAATTTGTATTGTTGTTGGGGATAAGTTTACTGCTTATAGGACTGGCTCGTCCGCAGTCAGGAGCAGAACAGAGAAATGTACAGCAGTCGGGAGTAGATATTGTGCTTGCTTTAGATGCTTCGGACAGTATGAAATCAGTTGATTTTGAGCCTAACCGGCTGGAAGTAGCTAAAGAAGTAATTACTAAATTTATTGATGGCAGGCCGCATGATCGGTTGGGACTAGTAGCTTTTTCTGGTACAGCCTTTACTAAGCTGCCGCTGACCCTTGACCACCGGATGGTTCGCCGTTCTCTGCAGAAGCTTACTGCTGATGACATAAGTAAGGAAGGGACGGCAATCGGGATGGGGGTTTCAGTGGCGGTGAATAGATTGAAAAAAAGTGAAGCGGAGTCGAAGGTGATTATTTTAGTAACTGATGGAGAAAATAATGTAGGTCAGGTGAATCCAGAAACGGCGGCTCGGTTAGCTAAAAAGATGGGCATTAAAGTTTATACTATCGGAATCGGCAGCAGTAAGACTATTATTCCCCGTAAAGTGCAGGGAGAAACTCGCTACCAGCGGGTAAAGGGCGGTTTAAATGAGGAGTTGTTAACTGAGATAGCAGAAACCACTGGCGGCGAGTATTTTCGGGCGAGGGAAGAAGAAAGTTTAAGTGATATTTTTGATCAGATTGATAAGCTGGAAACGACTGAATTTGAAGCTAGTAATTACTTTGAATATAAAGAACTAGCCTTTAGATTTATTAAAGCCGGACTTTTGCTAGTAGTGGTTGGTATTGTCCTTGACCGCTATTTATTTATTAAAATACCGTGAAATTAAACCATGTTTTAGCAATCTAGAACTTTCAAATCGAGCATTAGTAATATTGAGTTTAAGATTGAGGTTGAGACTGAGCAAACCATAAAATCAGTGGTTGTAGTGGTTGATTTACAATTACTTTTTGGTTTAAACTTTAAATCAGTTTGT